>CAMASJ010000045.1 GCA_945860685.1 Akkermansia muciniphila | reverse complement strand
AGCCACGCCGAGCTTCTCCACCGCCGTGCCCGCCTTGGCCGCCTGCCACGCGTCGTACGGGGCGATCTTCGCCTGCAACGCCGCCCAGTCGGCCTCGGTCAGTTCGTCACGCAGTCCCAGCAACGGCTTCACCGCCGCCTGCACCAACGCGGCCACCGCGTCCGCGTGCGCCGGATTGATCCCGGTGCCCAAAGGCAACGCCCGGCCGGCCGCAACATGCGACAACGGGAACCCGGCGATCTCCTGCGCGGTGATGCTCAGGTCCTTCGCCGTCGCGGCCGCGTATTCCTCCTCCTTGCGGTTCAGCAGGGCCGCGGTGCGCGGCTCGAAGGCCGCCAGACGGCAACGTCCGAAAAAGTCGTCGACCTTGGTCTTCACCGCACGGATCGCGGCGCTCGCCGCCGCGGTGCCGGCGCCCGCCGGAAGGATCGCGGCGGATCCGTTCTCGGACACCTTCACCCACGTGTCGTAGGCGGCGAGTTCCTTGAAGAAGGCCTCGGTCTTCGCGGCGTCGATGCCGGGCTTGCCGCTGCGGTCGGGCACGGATCCCACTGTGGCCAGGACGTCGCCGATGACGGCTTGGACCGCGGCGTCGGAGGCCGACTCGGGGATGACCACGCCGTCGCCGTTGAACACGGTGTTGGCGAAGCTGCTGTTGGCCGCGGTGGCATCCTCCACCGTCACGACGCCCGACTCCTTCTTGCCGAGGTTCGCCAGCAGCACGCGGGCGGACTTGAGGATCTGCAGCCCTTCCGGCGAGGCGTCGTTGATCGCCGACAGCGCTACGCCATCCGACCGCTTCACCAGGTCGTCCGGGTTCTTGAGCATCGCGCACGCCCACTGGATCGCCGCGAGCAACTCCCGCGCGCGGATCCGTCCGTCCTTGTCGGTATCGATCAGCGCGGCGGTCTTGGGATCGAACTCGATCCCGGTCGTGGGACAGGCCAAGGCGACCCAGAGCTTCTGGTCGAGCTCATCGAGGTGCTGCAGGTCGGCGCCGGTCTCGAGCTTCACCTGGTCGAAGCCGCCGGCGCGGAAGAAATTCCAGGTATGGGTGGAGGAGGGCATGGATCGAATCGTGGAGTGCGTTGTGGGGCCCGGCTGGCGGGCGGGGTCTTCAGTACCAGACCTCGGTCCCGCCGCCAACCGGGTTCCCTTCCGGAAATCCGACCTTTCAACTCCCGGCTGGCACGTCGGCCCCATCCGCATCCGCATCAGCGGCCTCCCCGCCTTCCACCCCGGGCAATGGGATCTCCGGCGGCGGTGGCGTCGCCTTCAGCGACTTGTACACCGCAGCGTGGGTCCGCTTGGCGACGTCGATGCGCTCGGTCGCGCCGGGATGGCAGACGTCGACGCGCGCGTAGGGCTTGAAGACCTCCGCGAAGCCAAGCACGCGGGCCCGGTGCGGGGACCACTCCGCGACCGGCCGGCGGTCCAGAACCAGCCAGCTGTACGGCAGGCTCCTCAGGTCCACACCCGCCCTCTGGCCGAACCGCGCCCAACGTCCGTCGGTGAAGACCTCGGTCGGGGTCTTGGCGAAGAAATGGCACCAGTCGCGTTCGCGTCCTTCCGGCAACAGCCCGCACGCGCGCCGATGCGGGCACGGTGCCACCACGTGGAACTCCTCCCGCAGGCGTTCGCGCAGCTCGATGAGACCGCGGCTGACGACATGCGTGCCGGGCTCGACCCAGAGCACGCACTCCGCCGAGCGGACCGCCCGCAACAGCCGCGGCAGGTCGTCCTGGTGGAGCTCGTTCAACACATGGCTCACCACCAACGTGCCGCAGGCCTCCTCGCCCTGGGGATCCATCGACACGTCGAGCCCGGGGAACCTCGCGGACGCACGTTGGCGTGCGTAGGACATCGCCAGCCCCGAACGGTCGTGCAGCCGGAGCCTTCCGAAATGCCCGGCACCGAAGATCCCGACCACGCAGCGCGAGGCGACCCCGCTGCCGCAACCCCAATCGAGCAACGGCCCGGCAGGCGGCGTCCATCCCAGGCGCACCAGCTCCTCCAGCACCGCATCCCACTTCCACCCGATCCGCTGCGCGTAGGTGAAGTCGTAGCTCGCCAGGTCCGACTCGGAGCGCCAGTAGGGCTCCTTCACCGGCTCCGACTTCAGGAACAGCGCGCGCAGCCGGTCGAGGGCGGCCCAGTCGAGTTCTTCCCAGGTCATGGTGCCGAGGATGCGGAGGCCGATTTCAGTTCGCGACGGTGCCGGCGTCGGTGGCCGGGATCGGCGCGGCGGGAACCAGCGCGAACCCAAGGCGCTCCGCGAGGCGCTGACGCCGCACGCCATAGGCCGCCGCCAGGGAACGCACCGCGGCCGCAGCGGTCTCCCGGTCCACCGGACGACGTGACTTCACCGCGGCGATCATCAGGTTCTTCCCGGTGTGCTCGGTGGAGATGAACTCGAACACCCGCGTGTCGTAGCCGGCCCATTCCAGCAGGGCCGCGCGCAGGGCGTCGGTCACGAACTCCGCCTGACGCTCGCGGAAGATCCCGTGCCTCAACGCGCCGGCCAACACCGGCGGCGCCGAAAGCTGGGGTCGCACCTCCTGGTGGCAGCACGGCGAGACCAACAGGATGGGCGCATTCGCGAGCACGCCCTTGGCGAGCGCCTCGTCCGTCGCCGTGTCGCAGGCATGCAGCGCCATCAGGATCGCTCCCTCGGCCACCTTCGCCGTCGCGATGTCCCCCGCCGCGAACTGCAGACCCTCGTAGCCGCAACGCTCCGCGGCTCCGCGGCAGTAGGTCACGAGGTCGCCACGGGCCTCGACCCCGGTGACGGTCAGCGGCCCGCTCCGGTGACCGCGCAGGTGCTCGTACACGGCGAAGGTCAGGTAGGCCTTGCCGCATCCCATGTCGACGACCTCCAACGGCACTTCCGCCGGGAGCGCCGCCTCCACCAACAGCGGATGGAACACCTCCACGAACCGGTGGATCTGCCGGTACTTCGCCTCCATGCCGGCCTTCACCGAACCGTCCTCCACCGTCACCCCCAGCTCCCGCAGCCAGCCCAGGGTTGTCGGCACGGTGCGCTTCTTCGGACGGTCGTGCGCGAGGTCCGGCGGCGCCGTGACCTCGGCCTTGCTCAGGACGAGGCGGGTCGTGCGCCCCTTGCGGAAGGTCAGCTGCGCCGTGCCGTTGGTCGCCGACAGGAACCCGTTCAGGAAGTCCCGGCCCAGCAGCTCCCGCAACAGCACCAGCGCCTCGTCGTAGGGGAAGTTCCGCGTCATGTCCCGCGTCGGATAGCGGTACAGGAAGGACAGCATCCGACCCTCCTTCAGTTCCACCGGACGCAGGAAAACGTTCCGTATCCCGTCGCGGTCCACGGGAATGCCGAGGTTCAGGCGTACGAACGTGCCGTCCTGCAGGGACGCCTCCACGCGGGCCATGAATTCTTCAAGTGTGTGCTGACTCACCGGGCCGCAAGCCTAGCCGACCCGGAACCGCCCGCACAGCATTCCGATGGGGTGGGGCGAGACGTTGAAAGGTTGAAGCGGGGAATCGGCGCCGATGCCTGCGTTCCCGCATCCCCTTCAACCCTTCAACCCCTTCAACCCTTCATCGCTTCACCGCTCCCACCCCCAAAGCGCAGGTCCGCGACGCACTCGACGTGCTGGGTCTGCGGGAACATGTCGAACGGACGGACCTCCACGAGCCGGTACCGTTCGTCGGCACAGAGGATCTTCAGGTCACGCGCCAGGGTCGCCGGATGGCACGAAACGTAGAGGATCTGGCCGGGGCCGGTGCGCCGCAGCACCTCAAGGCTCGGCGGACGGCACCCCACCCGCGGCGGATCCAGCAGTACGGCCGTCCGTGCGGGATCCATCTTCGCCAACAGCGACGGCAAGAGCTGGTCGGTGTCGCCGGCGACGTACGACCCGTTCTTCAGGCCGCGGGTCTCCAGGTTCCTTCGGGCTGCACGGATCGCCGGGGCGTCCAGTTCCACGCCGACGAACGAATCCACCGCATCCGCCAGCTCGATGCTGAAGAAGCCCACCCCGCAATAGGTGTCCACCAGGTGACGCGCACCGGAGTCCACGAGACGCGACCGCACCCCTTCCACCAGCGCGGGCAGCAGGTGGAAGTTGTTTTGGAAAAACGAATTCTCCGGCACCTCCCAGCCGTCCGGCGGGATGCGCAGCACGGTCTTGATGCCGCCCTTGGGAGGCGGATTCCGGCGCCACTCGCGGATGCCGTCGTTCAGTGCGGGCTCCGCGATGGCACAGGATTCGATGTCGCAGACGAGTCCGCAGTCGGCGCGGACGAAGCCGAGGTTCAGCCGTTGGGCGGGCTTGTTCCACTGGCTGCGGACCAGGATGCGGTTGCGGTAGCCGTAGGGCGCCGGACACGGGACGACCTCGCGGACGAGCGACGGGTCGAATCCGCCGATGCGCCGGAACAGCTCGCCGATCTGGTGGTGCTTCCAGCGCAGCTGCGCGTCGTACTGCAGATGCTGGTACTGGCATCCGCCGCATTCGCCGAAGTACCGGCAACGCGGCTCGGTGCGCTCGGATGAGGCCTGGAGCACGCGGACGAGCTCGGCTCGGCCAAAGGACTTCTTCACCTCGATCAGCTTCGCCTCCACGCGGTCGCCCGGCGCAGTGAAGGGCACGAAGACCACGAAGTCGTCGACACGGCCCACGCCTTCGCCCCCGAACGCGAGGTCGGTGATGTCGAGCGTCAGGCGCTGTCCAGCCCGCGGCGTCCCGTTCTGCATCAATTCCACCCGACGGAGTTGCCACGAACCGGCCCTGCGAAGGAAGGCTGGACTTGTCCCGGGCGTGATTACGGGATTTGCCACGGAGACACGGAGGCCACGGAGAATTTGTCCGTTGTCCGTTGTCCGTGGTGGGTCGCTGACCCGGTCATTGCACTCTGTAGCCACGGAGACGCGGAGAGCACGGCAGTGAGGTCTCCGGGGTACGGAGTACCGGCTTCAGCCGGCGGAAACACTCCCGCTCCAAACACCTCGGAATCCAACCCAACCGCCCGTCGCTGAAGATCCACACCGGCTGAAGCCGGGACTCCATACCCCAGACACCCACCGTCGTGCCGGGTCTCTCGGTGGAGGTAGACGACAGCCAGTACACCGATTTCCAAGCCGACGAAACGTCCCTCCGTGTCGTCCGGGAGTTCTCCTCCCTTCGCCCTACCCGCACAGCGACGTTGCACACGACGGGCACCCCGACCCCAAGAGAGTCTTCAGGGTACGGAGTACCGGCTTCAGCCGGCGGAAACCCTGCCGGTCCGAACACCTCGGAATCCAACCCGACGGCCCATCGCCTTGTGCAACCCGTATCAGTGTCCGGACTCACCTCCAGACGCAGCCGACTTTCCGTCCTCCCCAAGGCAACGAGGCCACCCTCCGCCAAAAGGCGTATCGATCATGTCTGGTCTGGAAGACGAATCCCTGTCATTGGATCGACCAAGCCCGGTCTCTTCCCTCCGCCTTTCCTCCATCCGATGAAGCCCAGACGCTACCGCAGACGCATGCAGACCCCAGCAGGAGTGTTCCTGGTTCTCCTGCTCTCCGCGATGACGCTCTTCGGGCAGAGCTTCGGCTTCATGCCGGACCTCCTTCCCGAGCCCTTCGGAGGGGTCATCTTTGTCCAGCGCACCGTCACAAGTCCCCTCGATCTGGACCGCGATCGACGCATCGATGTGGTCCTGTCCACCGAGCTCGCACGGGGCTCACGGAATGGGACCCGTCGCTACCTGGCGCCATCTCCCGGCACCCGTTTCGTGGGCTCGAGCATCACGACGAACCGTACCGTGAGCCCGTTCTTCGATCCGCCGGGGCGGCCGATGGCCGAGACCCGGGAAGCGGAGTTGGGTCTCGTCATCGACCCCTTGAATCCTCCACCGCTGCTGACGAACGGATGGTTCCGTATCGACGACAACATCAGCGACGACACCGGCCGGACGAACTGGGGCTTGATCCGCCAGCAGTTCCATCTGGGATTGCTCGTCCAGCGCGACGACGGAGTCCACAGCGGTTGGTTGCGGATGAACAAATCGGCCGCGGGCACCTGGGGCATCCAAGCCTTCGCCCTTCACCCGCAACCCGGACAACCACTGGCCGTTGGAGAGAGCCCCCCGCCGGTGTTTCCGCTCCTCGTCGAGTGGATGCCCAACTACACCCGGCTCACCGTGTCGAACGACACCACCACCAGACTGATCTTCCTGGGCGTGCATCGGTGGACCAACCATGCCGATCACAGCCATGGTCAGGTGGTGGATCTGCGAGGTCAGGACGACTGGCTCTGGGCGACCCCCTCCGGCGACACCAATGCGCTCCTCTCGCTGGAACCCCGGACCCGCCTCGATGTGCTGCCTCCGGGCGGAATCCAGTCGCGCTCCCGCATGGGCCTAATCGTTCTCTCGGTGGCTACCGACGCAGACGGGCTCGTCGAGGAACGTGGCCCGTTGGCAAACCAGCCTTCCGGCTATTTCGGCTTCAAGGGAACCGGATATCGCGGATGGATCCACCTGGTGCGGGACACCTGGGTCGCCCGCTTTTCGACGTCGGCGACCGTCGTGAATGGTCCTTCGCTGGCATCCGGACCGGGCAATTCGAGTTCAGCCCTGGATTTGGATCTCAACAACGATGGCTGGATCGATTTCATCCTGATCAACGAGGAGTTCATCAACGCCGACTTCAGCCGGACCGATCGATTCTTCAACCCCCTCTCCGACTGCGCCCTCTTCATTCCGAGTGGCGGGGACGATACGCCCTACACTCCCATCGGCTCGACTCTGGTGATCGATCCCGCCGGCACCTGGAGTACCAACAGGACCACCTTGGAATTCTCCTGGCGGAGCGGCTTCGTCGCCTCCGACCGGGGTGGGGCCTACCTCGAGAACGGATACATGGGAGTCCGTTTCACCGGCCGGGATGGCATTCATTACGGATGGCTCCGATGGAACACCGGATCGCTGCAGTTTGGACCTGTCACGTCAGTGGGGAATCCCTGGCCGGCGGAACCGGTCACGGTCGGGCAACCCGCCCCAGGACCCCTGCGGATCCGACGGACGGCGAATGCGTTGGCCGCCTATTGGCCGACGGGCACCATGGGTGTTCTGGAGCGACGACCGGCGGTGGAGGGTGGCTCTCTGAACCAAGGATGGACCCCGGTCACTCCCAGCGCGGCAAACGAGCACGTCGAGGCCAGTCTGGAAGGTGCCCTGTTCCGATTCCGGCCGACGCCCTAGGAGCCCAGCACGGGTCCGGATGTTCGAAGAGGTACGGAGTACCGGCTTCAGCCGGCGGAAACACTCCCGCTCCAAACACCTCGGAATCCACCCTGACGGCCCGTCGCTGAAGATCCACACCGGTTGAAGCCGGGACTCCATACCCCAGACGCCAACCATCGTGCCGGGTCTCACGGTGGAAGTAGACTCCAGCCAGTACCCAGATCCCTAAGTCGACGAAACGTCCGTCCGTGTCGTCCGGGAATTCTCCTCCCTTCGCCCACCCCGCACAGCGACGTTGCACACGACGGGCACATGGATCCCGAGAAAGTCCTCAGAGTACGGAGTACCGGCTTCAGCCGGCGGTAACACTCCCGGTCCAAACACCTCGGAATCCAACCCAACGGCCCGTCGCTGAAGATCCACACCGGCTCAAGCCGGGACTCCATACCCCAGACGCGAACTGCCGGTCGGTAGCATGCTGGGGAACCTCGTCAGCCAGTACCCTCAGGGAAGGTGATCGGGGAAGCGGAGGAGCCGGGGAAAGCGAGGGCAAGATCCTGAAGGAGGAAGGTTGGAGGCGAGGGTCGGAATCGAACGGAGTCGACCCGAATTGCGCAGCAATTTTTTTCAGGTTTGCCGAGGCAGTCAAGACTGCACGGACACGACAAAAAGCCCCGTAAACAGGGCACATCCACTGCACGGACACTGAAGTTTTCACCGAAGGTTGCCTCCGTCCGCCGCCCCGGCTCCGGGGCCGGTTACTGAAGGTTTCACTGAAGAATCTACTGAAGGTTTTCGGGTTCCGAATTAAACGTTATAGGCACGCCCCTTGGACACCGTTCGGGGAATAACGGGTTCATTGTTTCGATTTCTTCCCGGGTTTGCGCAAGTCGTCGAGTGTCGCGCACAGGTCGGTGAGGTCATTCACTTGAGTAGCACCAATCTTTTCCAAGGCGTCGCGGTAGGCTGGCATGGCTCTTCCACCAACGAGGATCGCGACTTCTGGCGGCAGGGACCCGCGCAGGCGTGCCAATTCCGACTCGAGCCGTGAATCATCTTCGGGATAGACCAGACTGAGGGCTGCGGCTCGAGCTCGCTTCTGACGGGCCGCACCCGCGATTTCTGCAGCCGGCAGGCTCGCGCCGAGATAGGTGACCTGCCACCCAAGGTTGGCTGCGGCCGCGCCGACCAGCAGTGCACCAAGCTCGTGAATCTGTCCCGCCGGGGTCGTTACCAGCAGCACAGGAGCGTTTTCCGTTCCGCCGAATGGCTTGGCGGCCTGGCTCAGAAACACTCGAATGACCGCAGTGGCGAAATGTTCATGGGCGGCGGTGATGCTGCCCTCGCGCCACAACTCACCGATGGTTTGCGCAAGCGGGGCAATAAGCCGTTGCAGCAAACCATGCGCGCCCAGTTCTGTCTCGGCGCTTTTCAGCGTGTTGTCCAGCGCGCGTCCGTCGAGTGATTTCATGGCCGCGACGCATTCGCTCAGGAAGGTCGATGTGCCCGGAGCCGTAGTCCGCGTGCGCGCGATTTGTCCGTCGGTGCCGTGCGATTCCCTGGCCAGGCCGCGGAGTTGATCGGTCGGCAGCTTCGCGACGTGTCCGATGCTATGTCCAGCCTGCGTGATGTCGCGGAGGAGGCTCAGTCGTTCAATCTGCTCTTCGGAGTAGAGGCGGCGATTGGTCCCAGTGCGCTCGGGCTCCACCGCGCCGTAGCGTTTCTCCCAAATACGGATGACGGGCGCGCTCAATCCCGTGCGTCGGGCTACAACTTTGATTGCTTGATGTGCTTCGGCCATCTTGTTAGACAAAAGTGAAACATTCCGGGGACGTGTTGCAAGTGTTGGTTTCCATCAAGTGGACTTTTCAGCCAGAAAGTGCCATTCTTCGGGCATTTTGCCTTAAACAGTCGTTGGAAGTGCTTCTGAACAAAATGTAAACAATCCGTTGACAATTAAACAGACTTTAGACATCTTCTCAACAAGTTCAAGGCCGCTTGGCAGCACCACGAACCTGAAAACAAAGCGTGAACGTCGGAAATCAAATGCAAACGTCCCTCGGTGCCGGTTCGCCAAGGCGACCTGCTTTGCGGTGGTCATCGAAGTTCACACCGAAACAAAACAGCCCATACGAGACATGAAAATCATCCGCATCCTCACCCTCACCGCAATCGTCGCCACTTCCAGTTTCCTGGGCATCGCTCACGCTGAAACCAAGGAAAAGGTCAAAGACATCGTGGCCGTCGCCGCTGGAAACGGCAGTTTCAAAACCTTGGTCGCCGCGGTGAAAGCCGCCGGCCTCGTCGAGACGCTGCAAGGCCCCGGGCCGTTCACTGTGTTCGCGCCGACCGACGAAGCCTTCGCCAAGTTGCCCAAGGGCACGGTGGAAGACCTGCTCAAGCCGGAGAACAAGGCGAAGCTTGTCGCCATCCTCACCTACCACGTCGTCGCGGCCAAGGTGATGGCTGCGGATGTTAAGACGATGAAGGCCAAAACGGTCAACGGTCAGGAACTCGACGTAAAGGTCGCCGATGGCGGCATCACCATAAACAACGCGAAGGTCGTCAAGACAGACGTGGCCGCCAGCAACGGAGTCATTCACGTCATCGACACCGTGTTGCTGCCGAACTAACCGCTGCTAGTTGGGCGGAGAGCAAAAAGCTCTCCGCCTAACGCAAATACAAACCCTTAAATCGCTCCAAAAACTAACATATCAACTTATGAATCAACAAAATGACATCGTGGCCGTCGCTTCCGGTGCCGGCATTTTCAACACTCTATGCGCCGCGGTGAAAGCCGCCGGTCTGGTCGAGACACTACAAGGGGCCGGCCCATTCACGGTGTTCGCGCCGACGGACGAGGCCTTCGCCAAGCTGCCTGCGGGCACGGTGGCTGACCTGCTCAAGCCGGAGAACAAGGGTAAGCTGGTCGCCGTGCTCACCTACCATGTGGTCCCAGGCAAAATCATGGCAGCTGACGTCAAGACGATGAAGGCCAAGACCGTGAACGGTCAATCGCTAGACGTGCAAGTCACCGCCGAGGGCGTCTCCGTGGACAGTGCCAAAGTGGTGAAGACCGACGTGGATGCCAGCAACGGCGTCATCCACGTCATCGATGCGGTCGTGCTGCCGATGTGATTCCGTCCGGGTCGGGCGGAGGGCTTGAAAATCTCCACCCGATTCCAAGGATTCAGACAACTCAGTCAAGAAATACTATGTTTCAAAAAGTTGATTACTTCTTCCTTTCCGCCGCCTTTGCCAGCTTCTTGGGCAGCGTGGCCCTGTGGTTTCTTGTCAATCACGACTATGGCGTCTATGTGGGCCTTTGGGTGCCGAGCATTCTTGCGCTGTGGGTCGGCGTCCGCGTGGCCTTGCTGACTTGCGCTACCACCGACGTGAACCGGAGAAAATAATCGTGTTCAATTACATTTTCCCCATCTTCGCCTTCGGGATCGTCATCACGGGGGTTGTCTTTATCGGACTGCAGCAGGCCTCGGACTTAGCCCGGGAACTGACCGCGCAGAGGAGCGAGGCAGAAAACCGTCGGGTCCAGCCTATACCTACCACGACGTCAGCCAGCCCCACGGCGGCCGAAGCCCAATAGAACCAGAGGGTGATTTATCCCATGTAAATGGAGAACAAAAAGCCAGTTCACGTTGTGATTTTTGAGCGGGCTTGGGGGAATCCCACTGTGCAAAGAACTCAAGGCCCCGCATACCCGCATTACCCTGGTGGACCGCACGAATCATCATCTGTTTCAGCCGTTGTTGGAAGACGGCGACTTGATAACTGCTGAAACAAAAATAACCTGTGCAATTGAATTTCGATCGGCGAGTTGCGGTGAAAACCCTGCACATGAAGGAGAGGCTGCTGGTCAACCCGGATGACGCGGTTGTTCTGAAGTTCTTCGCCGTATTGGACGAGTGAAAAGCCGAACAGGGGAGGGTTTGAAAAGAATCGCTGCAATCGATGCCCTTAGCCGCCCGCGCCATTTGGTGCTCGTGCTCGGCGATCAATTGAATGTGCAGTCCGCTGCGTTCGACGGCTTCGACCCGAAGCTCGACGCCGTCTGGATGGCCGAAGTAGCGGAGGAATCAACCCATGTCTGGTCGCACAAAACGCGTATCGCGCTGTTCCTCGCGGCCATGCGCCACTTCCGGGATGGATTGCATGCGCGTGGTTTCACTGTCCACTACCGGGCGCTGGAGGACACACCCGCTGCGGCCACGTTTGACGAGGAACTGATCGCGACGGCCAGCCGATTGACCCCGCAAATGCTCATCGTCGTCCAGCCGGGCGAATGGCGTGTGGAACAAGGTTTGCAGACCGCAGCCCGCAAGCTTGGATTGAAACTGGAGATTCGCCCCGACCGCTATTTTCATTCTTCGCGCGAGGAGTTCGCCGCCCATGCGAAAGGGCGCAAACAACTCCGCATGGAATTCTTCTACCGGGAGATGCGGCGGAAGCACGATGTGCTGATGGACGGCGACCAACCGGTGGGCGGAACGTGGAACTTCGACGCGGACAATCGTGAGAGTTTCGGTAAGTCCGGCCCGGGCGACGTGCCACAGCCCATTCATTTTCGACCCGATGAGATCACACGCGAAGTCCTGGAACTCGTGGCCAAACGTTTTGCCAAGCATCCCGGCAGTCTGGCGCACTTCGATTGGCCGGTGACGCCGGGGCAGGCGCAAGCTGCGTTGCAGGATTTCATCGAGCATCGCCTGCCGCATTTCGGGAAGTATGAGGACGCCATGTGGAGTTCGGGTGACGGTCTGTTCGCGCAGCCGTATCTGTTTCACTCGCGCCTGAGCGCGGCCATGAATTTGAAACTGCTCGACCCGCGCGAAGTCATCGCCGCCGCACAGGAGGCCTATCGGAAAGGCCGCGCGCCGCTGGCGGGTGTCGAGGGCTTCATACGGCAGATTCTTGGCTGGCGCGAATTCGTGCGCGGCATCTACTGGCACTTCATGCCGGGCTACAGGGAGTTGAACGCCCTCAACGCGCAAGAGCCGCTGCCGGATTTGTACTGGACGGGCGAGACCGAGATGAACTGCCTGCGCGAAGCCATTGGCCAGACGCTCGAATTCGGTTACGCGCACCACATTCAACGGCTCATGGTCACGGGACTTTTCTCGCTGCTGCTCGGGGTCAAACCGCAAGCGGTTCACGAGTGGTATCTCGCCATGTATGTGGATGCGGTCGAGTGGGTGGAATTGCCAAACACCCTCGGCATGTCGCAACACGGCGATGGCGGTTTAATGGCCAGCAAGCCTTACGTCGCGTCCGGAAAATACATCGAGCGCATGAGCAACTACTGCGCGGGCTGCCGCTTCGACCCCGCGAAGTCCACGGGCGACGATGCCTGTCCCTTCACGACGCTCTACTGGGACTTCCTCCTGCGGCACCAGCAGTTCCTCGCCAAGAATCAGCGCATGGCGATGCAGCTAAAAAACCTCGCCCGCCTTGACGCGCCCAAGCGGAAGGCCATCCATCAGCAAGCGACCCAAGTCCGCGCCGCCTGTGGCCACCACACGGCTGCGGCATAGAAACCCATGACGCCGCCACAATTGGAGCTCGCCCGCCGCCGCTTGTGGCTCGGCATCACGAACGTCGGCTTCTGGGTGCTGCTATCTGTCGTCGGCCTTTACTGCCTGGTGACTGGTGACACAAGCGGCATGGGCATTGGCCTCCTCGCTGCAATATTTTTGACCGTGCTCGCGACACAGGCGGTGTTCGATTTTGTCGGGGGCATCAGGTTGATGCCCGCGCCGCGTCCGTCGGTGTCGAATTTCATGCGCGGCTGGGTGCGTGGCGTTTTCGGCCACACAATTATGCTGGCCGCCGTGGGCACCGTGAGTGCGACTAGCATTCAGCTTACGGGAGGATTCGGCGCGGGCATCGTCCTCGCGATGACAGCGCTGGTGTTCGGACGGCTGCAACTCCTGCGCGCCGTGGTCGGCGGTGTGATCACGGAGGTCCCGCACGATGGAGAGACAATCGTCATCGCAGCAGTCAACGACCCGTCCTTCACCGGCGGGATCATCGGGCTCGGTCGTCGCGCGAAAAACCTGCTACCCACAAGCTGGATGAGCACTTTGCCCGAGCCGGAACTCGCTGCCGAATCGAGCCGCCGCCTTTGGCAGATTGCAAATGGGCTCCCCACCCGTGCATTCGTCCTGATCCTGTGCTGGAATCTGCTCGGCACTTTCATCGGCACCCTGGTCTTCCAACTCGCCGAACGCCCGCCAACCGTCGCGCTGATCGGTCACGCGTGCTGGATGACGCTATGGACCTTCGCCAGCCTGCTCGTGCTGCCCGCGCTCAGCCGCAAGGTTGTCCTCGCCGCCGATCGTGCCGCCGCCGATTCCGGCCACGCAGTTCGCGCATGGATTGCGCGCTTCCCCGAACTCGTCGGCGAAAACGGCAGCCCCAACGCCGCTGTGCAGACCATCTTCTATCCTGTGCCCTCGGCGGAAATGCGCCTGCGCCAGCTCGCGCAACCGTTCACAGGCTTCATCCCCGGCAATTTGGCCCGCAACAACCTCTACTACTCTTTGGCCACCTTCACGCTGCTCGGCCGCACCGTTCACTGCAACGTCGGCCGGCCCGGCCTCTGGGTCTTTCCTCCGTCGGCATGAAGCACCGCAATGTGGTCCGTCCCCACAGAAAGGATCGGGAATGAAGCGGCCGATGAAGCGCGTGCTCATCGTCGGAGGCGGATTGGCCGGGCTGGCTTGTGGCGTGCGGCTCCAGGAAGCCGGAGCGCAGCCGTTGATCCTCGAAGCCAGTGACGACGTGGGCGGGCGCGTGCGAACCGACGTGGTCGCTGGCTTCCGGCTGGATCGCGGCTTTCAGGTCTATCTTGACGCGTATCCGGAAGCCGGAAAATTCCTGGACCTGCCGCGCCTCGATCTGCGCCCGTTCCGGACGGGCGCCCTCGTTTATCTCGATGGCCGTCTGCATCGGGTGATGGACGTTTTCCGCGACCCGCGCCATTTGCTGGCCAGCGCGCTAGCGCCCGTCGGTTCACTGGCCGACAAGCTGCGGGTGGCCCTGCTGAAGGGGCGGATCAGCCGCTCGACTCTCGAAGACATCGCCGCCCGCGACGACCTCACGAGCGAAGCCTATCTCCGCCGCGCGGGATTCTCGAGCCGGATGATCGACGTGTTTTTCCGCTCCTTTTACGGCGGCATTTTTCTGGAAAGGGACCTCCGCACTTCGAGCCGGATGTTTGAGTTCACTTTCAAGATGTTCTCGCGGGGCAACGCAACGCTGCCTGCGCGGGGAATGCAGGAGATCCCGCGCCAGCTCGCCAGTCGATTGCCGGTGGACGCAATCCGTTGCGGCGCGCGAGTGACGGAAGTTCAGCCGGGAAAAATCAAACTCGCTTCTGGCGAATCTCTCGAGGGCAATGCCGTCGTCGTCGCCGCTGATGCCACGACGGCCGCGCGGTTGATCCCCGGCCTCGTGGCCAAGGAGCCCGAATGGCGCGCCGTCACCGGGCTCTATTTCGCCGCAGAAAACTCGCCGCTGCGCGAAGCCATCATCGCCCTCAACGGCACTGGCCGCGGATTGATCAACAACGTCTGCGTGCTGTCCGACGTTGCGCCCGCCTACGCACCGCCGGGCAAGGCGCTTATCTCCATCTCCGTCCTCGGCGTGGCTGCGATCCCGGATCTTGAAACGAAGATCATCGCAGAACTCGAACCCTGGTTCGGTCCGGAAGTGCGCGGCTGGCGACACCTCCGCACCGAACGATTCGAGCGCGCCCTGCCCGAGCAGCCACCCATCACTGGACCGCTCGGACCGTGCTTCCGGGAAATCGACGGGATTTTCGTGTGCGGGGATCATCTCACCAGCGCATCCATCGAGGGTGCGATATTCTCGGGCCTACGAACCGCAGACGCCCTCCTCGGTTAGTCGACAGGTGAGAGGATGGCCTCCGCAGCCGCCCAACCCGAAAGCGCCGCGCCTTCTACGCGCGGTCCGGCGAAGGCGTCGCCGGCGAGCACGAGCGGAGGCGACTGGCTCACGAGCACGCAGGGTACTTGATCGACGCGCATCGGCTTGCTGTAGCGCCAGCCGTGGACTTGGAACGTCGTGATCCCCGCGCCGAGCCATGGCGCGGCTGCGTCGAGCAGGGCGCTGGCGCTCTCCTCCCGGTCGCGATCCCAATGCTCCAGACTGAACGCATGCGTGGCGTGAATGGTCACGGCTGGCTCCGCGGAGATTCCTTTCAACTTATTGTCCGCGATCCACGCGATCGGTCCGTCTGCGGGTGTGAAGCCTCCGGGAGGCGGGATGCGCGACGGACCATCGAGCACGGCCATGATTGCGAGGCAGCGCTCGTATTCGATGGCGGCGAGACGCGTCCTCATTTCCGGCGCGAGAATGAGGCCTCCCGCGTCCATCAGCGCGAGCGACTGCGGCACGGGTGGCGTCAGCACCACGGCGGCGGCGGTAAAAGTGCGGCCGGTCGTGGTTTCCGCGCTCCATCGATTCCCGGCGCGGCGCAATGCGGCGACCGGCGTTTCCAAATGGAGATCGAGGCCAGCGGCGAGATGCTTGGCCACGGCGGACATCGCGGGTTTTCCGCGCCAGCGCGCGTGAACGTCCGCGCCGCCCGCAAAACCGCGGCACCATTCCTCCATCGCCCCATTCTGCCGTCCCTGCTCCAGCAAGGCGGCGAAGCGCGGGTCGCGCGTGGTGATGAATTGCGCCCCGTGGTCGAAAGTCGCGCCATCGATCCTCCGGCTCGCCAGCCGTCCGCCGACGCCGCGGCCTTTTTCGAGCACGAGCACGCGGCGGCCCGCCCGCTGCAATTCTCCCGCCGCGATCAACCCCGCAATCCCGGCGCCGATGACGAGCACGTCCGTGGTTTGTTCAGTCGCGTCCATTCAGCGCTTCACGCTTCAGTCTGTTCGGGCGGGAAGCAATGCAAGGCGCACAAATTTCGCGCGCACCCTGATGTTTAGCTCACCCCCGCCCCGTTGGTTGGAGCTCAGCCGCAAAGATTCCCACAATGCGCACCGGAGGACTGAGGTATGCAGCGGAACAATGACACCCTATGGTCGAAGCCTTGAACTCCGTCCTCATCCTTTTCTCCGCCCTCTCCTTCCTCGGTTACGGGTCGGCGTGCTTTTGGTCCGCGTATATGAAGCGGGAGTTCGAACGCTACCGCCTCGCATCGCAGCGCACGCTGGTCGGGGGGCTGCAATGGTGTGCGGCGATTGGCCTGCTGGCGGGCCTGAGCCAGCCGTGGATGGGACGCGTAGCGGCGGCCGGCCTGGCTCTGATGATGCTGGTCGCAGTCGGCGTCCGCATCAAAATCAAGGACACGCTCCTAAAGACGATCCCCGCGCTGATTTATCTCGTGCTGAATGGCTACCTGAGTCTGGCGGCATTCTGATTTGAACCCGCCGGCTAAAGCAGCGCGATGGCGGCGCACATCGCAAGAACGGCGATGGATGGCAGGGCCTTCTTGATCGGGTCTTTCACTTTGAGGTGCATCACGAACGCCCCCAGCATCAGCACTCCCAAGCCGATCGCCGCCGGCTGCGCCGCGCGGTGGATCCAAATGGCGGCGATGAGCGCGACCGCCAGGCTCACCTTCAGCACACCGACCACGCACATGAACCAAAATGGCAGCCCGTAGGCGGCAAACTCCTCGCGAAGATTCTTCGCGTCGCCACCGCGAAACGGCGTCGCCTTGCCCGAGCGAAGCATCCAGACGTTCAGGATCCCGAGGGCCACGATCAGCTGAAAAGCAATGAGGATGTATTCCACGGCGTTAAGGCGAAAATGAGCGATCCGGTCGGATGTAGTTGGAATCAGACTGCCCCGCGCCGTCGGGTGAGGCAAGGGAATCGCCTCATCATCGCAAAGGCAGTGGCGAGGGATCTCAATCAGTTTTTGTTGTTCCCGTCCATTCGCGCGAGACGTATTCCGGTGCGCATAGAGATAACCGCTTCCATGAGGAATTTCCGAGTAATTTCACCATCAGCCATTTCACTACAGGTTCGCGGCAATGAACACCGCTGACGCAACGCCACCTGCTCTCGATGAGGCGCAGCGTCTCGCGGCCCGGGTGCGGCCGGCGGGGAATGAGGTGATGTATCAGCAATGGCGTGACCTGCCTTTTCTGCACTGGGAATATCCCGCGGCGGCCGACGGCTTCCTCATGACCGACGTTGCGCACCTAGGGCCGCGATAAACCGCCATGACCTCCCGGACTAAGGTGGGCTTGCTGCACCGATTGCACTTGGTTGGTTGATCATTTCCGACGGTTTCGTGGGCGGTGGCTTGGTATTCCATGGAGGTCTCCGTTTGAAGTGCCCCCCTCTGCCCGAAACGAATCTTCCGGAGGAGCGGGAGGAGTTTTGCCCGCGCTCCAACTCCTCCCGTCTCCTTCGGCAAGACGTCTTCCCAGCCGGCCCGCCGATGGGCCGACCGCCTCACGGGCCCGGAGGGTTCGTGACCGGGCCCCGGAGCGAAGGTGTCAAGGTGGACAGAGAGCGCCGAGCTCGGCGCGTCCCGAAGGGCGAGGATTACCTTTACACCGAGAGCGGAGGCGGACCGGCGCCGGAATGTTCCGTGAACAACTTGGAGTCACTCACTCAGCCGCACGGCGTACTCGCTTTCCCTGTAAAGGCGGTCCATGCGCCGCGTTCGGGCCAATCTCGCCCGGCAACCCTCGGCAAAAGACGATGCATGCGGAGTTGCGTGGTCCGGTCAGGTCACAAAATGTGTGAAGTAGTGAGCCGAAAGCGAATCCATGACCGAGGTAACCGAGGCGTTCAGGCCCTTGAAGCGGCTTGAACCGAACTTCAGGCTGTCGTTAAGGGGCTGCCGACCGTGGTCTTCGTTTCCCTGAGCGCTACGACACGGCGCCGCCTGGGGCATTTTGCACGCTCGTCATGGCATTACCTCAAGACGCGAAATGCCCATGAGCTC
>CAMASJ010000044.1 GCA_945860685.1 Akkermansia muciniphila | reverse complement strand
GCAGCAGGGAGCAAGGAGCGGGGACCGCAGCTTGGCAGCTGCGGCTACGGGCAACGGACCACTGACGACGGACCAAAAACTCTTCCTCCGTGTGCTTTGTGTCTCCGTGGCGAACCGTCAGTCGGTGAACTCGTAGGAGTAGATGCTGTCGGGAAGCTGGCCGGGATCGATCTTGGTGGTCTGCTTCAGCTGGCCGGTGTGGATGTCATAGATCCAGCCATGGACCATCGGCCGTTGCTCCTTCTGCCAGGCTCGTTGAACGAAGGACAGTTCGGCCAGGTGGTGGACCTGCTCGTCGACGTTCAGCTCGATCAGGCGTTCGTAGCGGCGGGTCTCGTCTGGGATGGCCTCGAGTTCGGCGCGGTGAAGGCGGTAGACATCCTTGATGTGACGCAGCCACTTGTTGATGAGGCCCAAGTGCTGCCGCCCGAGGGCGGTCTTGATGCCTCCGCAGCCGTAATGTCCGCACACGATGATGTGCTTCACCTTCAGCACCTCGACGGCGTACTGGACGACGCTGAGCATGTTGAAGTCGGTGTGGATGACGAGATTGGCGATGTTGCGGTGGACGAAGAGTTCACCAGGCTCGACGCCGGTGATTTCCTCCGCAGGCACGCGGCTGTCCGAGCAGCCGATCCAGAGGAACTCGGGCTTCTGGTCGCTGGAGGACTTGGTGAAGAAGTCCGGACGCAGGTGGAGCTTGTCCTCGACCCAGGCCTTGTTGTTCAGGAGGAGCCGTTTGTAGGATTCCATGTGGATGGTCTTTCGGGGGGGCCGGGTCAGTGGCGGGTGATCTCTTTTCCGAAGATGTTGTGATACTCCATCCTGATGCCGCGGTAGGAGGCGGCGGTCTCGAACTCCTTCAACGTGTCGTAGATGTCGTGGTCGATGTAGAGCGCCTTGTTGCCGTCGATGATGGCGTTGGCCCGGTCGGGGATCTCGCTGAGGCGACGCTTGAGCTCGGCCTTGTGGATGAAGGAGACGTCCTTGTTGAAACGCACCAGCCAGTCGGAGTCCTGGTGGACGAGCGTGATAGCGGCGTGGTGGTTGGAGCGGATCACGAAGAAGACGCTGGTGAGTAGTCCGATGCCGATGCCCTTGAGAAGGTCGGTGAAGACGATGGCCACGACGGTGACTCCGAACGGGATGAACTGCGACCAGCCCTGGGCCCTCATCTCGCGGATGATCTTCAGCGACGACAGCTTGTAGCCGACGAGGAGCAGGATGGAAGCGAGGGCGGAGAGCGGGACGTGGTTGAGCATGCCGGCCAGCAGCAGCGCGGCGACGAGCATGAGGAGGCCGTGGACGAACGCGGAGAGGCGGGTGCGGGCGCCGGCGTAGACGTTGGCGGAGCTGCGCACGATGACCGAGGTGATGGGAAGGCCGCCGATGAGGCCGGAGAGGATGTTGCCGACGCCCTGGGCGCGCAGCTCGCGGTCGGTGTCGGAGATCCGCTTCTCCGGGTCCAGCTTGTCGGTAGCCTCGATGCACAGGAGGGTCTCGACACTGCCGACGAGGGCGATGGTGACGGCGGTGACCCAGACCTCGAGTCGTCCGATCTGTCCGAAGGCGGGCAGCCTGAAGGCGCCGAGGAACTCGCCGAGGGAGTTCATGACCGGAAGCTTCACGAGGTGGTCGTTCTCGGCGGTGAGCTTCCAGCCCGGGGCGACGGCTCCGTAGAGTTCGTTGAGGCCGGTGCCGAGCAGCACGCAGACAAGCGGTCCGGGGATTGCCGAGGTCCAGCGGAGGCGTTTCCGAAGGGGCGTCTCCCAGAAGAGGAGGAGGGCGATGCAGCAGAGCGTGATCAGGATGGCGCCGGGACTGAGGCGGGAGAGGGCCTCGAGGATCTCGCTGAAAGTATTCTTGCCGTCCGGTTGGTGGAACGCGTCGTCACCCTCGAAGTCATGGTCGTCACCAAGTGCGTGGGGCAGTTGCTTGAGAATGATGACGACGCCGATGGCGGCGAGCATGCCCTTGATGACGCTGTTGGGGATGTAGTCGCCGATGACGCCGGCGCGGAGGAATCCGAAGACGATCTGAAGCATTCCGGAGAGCACGAGGGCGAGGGCGAAGGCTTCGAAGCCGAGGCTCTGGATGGCGGCGAGGACGACGACGGCCAATCCGGCGGCGGGGCCGCTGACGCTGAGTTCCGAGCCGGAGAAGAGGGAGACGACCAGGCCGGCCACCATGCCGGCGATCACGCCGGAGAACAGGGGGGCACCCGAGGCGAGGGCGATGCCGAGACACAGGGGCAGCGCGACGAGGAAGACGACGATGCCCGCCGGGATGTCGCGCCCGGCGGACGCGAGGGAAGGCCAGGTCAGCTGTTTGGAGATCGTTGAGGTCAACAAGAGTATTATTTGCCGTCCCGCCTCGGAGAGTCAAACCCCGTGTCCTCAAACTTCCCGCGGGAAGGAGAGACGAGCGGTTCTGGGAGGCTTCATGTTCGGTTTCTCCGGTTTGCGGTGGGGCAGAACCGAACCGGGCCGCGAAGGTCCGTGGACTTTCCGTCGCGCTCACCTGGTCCATGGAGTCTCAGCAGTGGACTTCTCACGAAGGCATGGATGCGGCGCCACCAACGGGCTGGCGCCGACCCCGGCTCACGGACGATGGGGGAGCGTCCTCGGATTGCTCGCGGTCTTGATCTTCCGGGTCCCGTGGTCCTCGCGGATGTCCCGAGAACGGGACGAAGCCCGCCCACCCCGGACGGTCTCCTTGACGGGCGTAGGCGGCGGTTGGATGGCGTGTGCGGGACGGCGTTGGTTTCCTGCGGTTTTCATGGATGTCCTCGGGGACGTCACAAACCGGCGGCGTCAACCCGTGGCCTGATCGGTCCACCGAACCCGGGCTGCCAGCCCGCGGCGAAGCCGAAAGGGTCACGTTCCACCTGCTTGGAGGCGTCCCACGGCTCCATGTTCCCCATGAATGCCCGGGTCCTCCATGGGGTGTTCCCCCCATTCCGGTTTGTCGGGCGACATGGGCGGGGTGGGCTTGGGTGAAGGCCGTCCCGATGCGTTGGGCGAACCCGGCGAAGCGGCGTCGCGCCTGGATCCGCGGGTGCCGGGGAGGCCGGCGGCGATCGTCTCAGCGAACCTTCCCGACCTTGCGCTGGACGAGTTCCGCGACCAGGGGGTTGGGGAAGCGTCGGCTTGGGGTCACGGCGTAGAACGTCTCCCGGATCTGCGGGATCCGATGGGTCTCCACGAGGACGCCCTCCTTGATCTCCGACTGCACGACGACCGGTGGGACCAGTGCCAACGCCTCCCCTTCGCGGGCGAGGAGACGGATCATCGCCATGTCGTCCACCTCGGCCACGATCCGGGGCCGGACGCCGGCCGAGGCGAGGAGGCGGTCGAATCCCGCGCGCATGTTGCTTTCCTGGGTCGGAAGGATGACCGGGATGTCCTTCATCCCGTCGGGAAACTTCAGCCGCCTCTTCTTCCAGGACGGCGTCCCGACCAGGCTCACTGGCTGTTCCGCGAGGAGGTGGCTGTGCCAATGGGTCTCCGCGTCGCGGCGTGCCGGCTGGTTGGAGAGCACGAGGTCGACCTGGTGCGAGTGGAGCAGGACCAGGAGCTCGGGGAATCCGCCGGAACGCAGGACCACCTCGACGTCGGGCCGGTGCAGGGCCGGGCGGAGGAACTCGAGCTGGAAGTTGCGCGACAACGTCGCCACCGCGCCGATCCGCAGCACCTGCCGTCCACCGCGGGGACGGTGCTGCATGACATCCAGCAGCTCCTCGCCGGCCCGGCCGATCGACTCGGCGTAGTCGAGCGCGATCCGGCCCGCCTCGGTGAGCACGAGCCCGGTGCGTCGCCGCTCGAACAGACGGTGTCCCAGGTCCTCCTCGAGCTGCCTCAGCTGGAGGCTCAGCGCCGGTGCCGAGAGGTTCAGCCTCTTCGCGGCGCGGGTCAGGTTCAGGTCCCGGGCGATGTGCCGGAAGTACCGCAGGTGGTGGTAGTTCAGGAAGGGCATGCGTTAAACAAAACCTAACGCCGAGTTTGAATCAGTGTCGTCGTCTAAAACAACGGCGATTGCATGATCGGTTGCATGGAATCGAACACGGGCCTGCTCCTGGCGGTCGCGCCGCTGCTGCCGCTGATGGCCGGACTGCTCTGCCTCAGGGCCTCCGCGCGGGAATCCTCCCTCCTTTCCGTCCTCGCGGCGTCCGGCTCGCTGCTGGTCGCCGTGGTCCTCGCCGTCTTCGCCCTGCTGGGCCAGGGGGGCCGGCTCCGGCTGGCACCCGGAGCGACGGAGCCGTTCACCCTGCGGATGGACGTCCTGGCCGCGGCGATGACGGTCCTCGTGTCGTTCCTCGGCCTGACCGTCCAGCGCTTCTCCAAGCAGTACCTCGCGGAGGATCCGAGACAGGCGCGGTTCCATGCCTGGATGTGCCTCACGCTGGCGTCGGTGCTCCTGCTGGTCCTCTCCGGGAACCTGCTGCTGATCTGGTTCTCCTGGGTGGCGATGAGCCTGTGCCTGCACCGGCTCCTGCTGCACTTCCCGGAGCGGCCCGGGGCGGTGTTCTCGGCCCGGAAGAAGTTCGTGGTGAGCCGGCTCGGGGACGCCTGCCTGTTGGCGGCGGTGGTCTTGGTCCGGCGGGAATTCGGGACGTGGGAGCTCGAAGGGATCTTCGGCTCGATCGGCGCCGGCGGCCTCCATGACCTGACGTCGGTGGGTTTCCTGCTGGTGGCCTGCGCCTGCCTGAAGTCGGCGCAGTTCCCCTTCCACAGCTGGCTGCCAGACACCATGGAGACCCCGACCCCGGTGTCGGCGTTCATGCATGCCGGGATCATCAACGCCGGCGGATTCCTGCTCATCCGGCTCAGCCCGCTGTTCCGCCAGGACCCGGAGCCGCTGCGCTGGCTCGCCGTGGTCGGATCGCTGACGGCCACGTTCGCGGCGATGGTCATGCTCGCCCAGCCGACGGTGAAGCGGGCGCTGGCCTTCTCCACCATCGCGCAGATGGGATTCATGATGCTGCAGTGCGGCGTCGGTGCGTTCGGACTTGCCTTGGTGCACATCATCGCCCATTCGATCTACAAGGCCCACGCCTTCCTCCACGCGGGCTCGGGAATCGGGACCAGCCCCCGCACCGCGATCCCGCTCCGGACGCCCGGTCTTGTCGTCGGCGCCGTCCTGGCCCTGATCCTCGTCGGAGGCGCTTCCGTCTCCGTGCCGGCGCGGTTCCATCCTTCGCCGCTGCTCAGCCTGCCGCTCGGCCTCGCGATCACCTACGGGCTTGCCCGGCAGTGGTCCGCCGCGGGTCCGCGGAACGTGTTCGTCCTCGGCTTTCCCGTCGCGGCCGGCGTGACCGCCCTTGCCTTCGCCTTCCACGCGTTGGCGACCCTGCTTCCGGACGGACACGTCCCGGTGCCGATGCCCAAGGCGCTGACCGCGTTCGTCGCCGCGGTGTTCGTCGGGCTGTTCCTGTTCCAGGTGCTTCTCTGGAGGTTCCGGACCCTTCCCTTCGGCCGCCGGATCTACGTCCACGCGCTGAACGGGTTCTATGTCGGCACGTACGCCAACCGTGCCCTGTCGCGTCTCTGGCCGAAGGCCGAAGCCCCCTGATCCCTTCGATCGCACGGCCGTTCCCCAAATCCCATCCATGACCCCGTCAACGAGTCCGATCCCATCCGCCACCCTTTCCGAGGAGACGATCGAGGCCGCGCTCGACCGGATTCCGCCGTTGTGGCCGCTGAGGCACTTCGTCGCGGTGAACCCGTTCCTCGGCCTCGTGCACCAGCCGTTTGCGGAGGCCTGCGAATCCTGGCATCGCGCCACGGGCTCGCTGCCGCTTCCCTCAGCGACGGAGTTCCGCCGGATGTGGATGGACGGGGTGATCCCGCCGGGCGACCTGGATCGGGTCCTCGACGTGGAGTGGACGCGGGAGCGGTTGGTCGAGGCGCTGTCGCCGGACCAGCCGGCGATCCCCGGTCCCCTGCCGACCTTCGCGGATCTGCTGGATGCGCACCAGGCCGGGTCCCATTGGGGGCCGCTGGTGGTGGAGGAGATCTCGAAGTGGTGTGCCGCGGTCTTCGACCACAACCAGAGCACGTGGAAGTCGCCCTGGAGCGACGCCGGATTCTATGCCGACTGGAAGGCGGCCGCGGTCTTCGACCGTAATCCCGAGGCCTTCGGCCTGCGGGGATTCCGGCGGTTCGTCGCGACCCTGCCGGACGACTCCCTGGGTTGCATCCGGGAGTGCGTGGCGCGGCTTTCGCCCCGGTTGGACAAGGTGGCGTTCCTGCATCGGCAGTTGGCCACGGTGTCGGGTTGGGCGGGACACCTGCGGTACCGTGTGCGCGAGGACGCCCTGCGTGGGCGGCCCAACGGCTCGCTGCGGGACCTGCTCGCGGTCCGGCTGGCCTTCGATGCCGCCCTGCACGCGGCGTTCGGGTCGGAGCCGTCGATCGCGGCCGCCTGGGCGTCCGTGGCGTCGCCCGTGGTGCCGCCGGACCGGCTCACGGCGCTGCTGCGGTGGCAGAAGGCCTACGAACTGGGCTACCAGAGGGAGCTGGCCGCCCGGCTCTCGGCGGGCCCGGTGCCGGGCGCATGCCAACGGCCGGAACTCCAGGCGGTGTTCTGCATCGACGTCCGGTCGGAAGTCCTCCGCCGGCGGCTTGAGGAGGCCCATCCGGGGCTGCGGACGATCGGCTTCGCGGGGTTCTTCGGGTTCCCGGTGTCGCATCGGCCCGCTGTGGGGGAAGCCGGGGCGCGGTGTCCGGTGCTGTTGGTTCCGCCGGTGGAGACCTGCGATGGGCTGCCGGCCGCCGAGGCCGATGCGGCGCGGCTTCGTCGGGCGGAATCCGACGCGTGGCGGGCGGTGCAGAACTCGGCCGCCTCGTGCTTCTCGTTCGTCGAGACCGTCGGAATGGGGTTCGTCTTCGGTCTGAACCGGGCGGTCGGCGGTGCCGTTCCGGCCTGTGGTCCGGCCCGGCCGATCCTGGCGACCGGCGGCGCGGCGGCGTTGGAGGCCCGGGCTTCGATGGCGGAGGGTGCATTGCGGAACATGGGCCTGACCGACGGTTTCGCGCGGCTGGTCCTGGTCTGCGGACACGGGAGCCGGAGCGCCAACAACCCGTACGCCTCGGGCCTCGACTGCGGCGCCTGTGGCGGCCATGCGGGCGACGTGAACGCCCGGCTCGCCGCGGACGCCCTGAACGATTCCGGGGTGCGCGCGATCCTCGCCTCGAAGGGAATCCGGATCCCCGTGGACACCCGGTTCGTCGCCGGACTGCACAACACCACCACGGACGAGGTCACGGTCTTCGTCGACGACCCGGTTCCGTCGACGCACCAGGACCTCCTGGATCGTCTCCGTAACGGGCTGAAACGGGCGGGTGAGGCGACGCGGCGCGAGCGGGCGGCCTCCCTGGGAGCGACCAGCGCCACCGAGGAAGGGCGCATGCGGGAATTCCAGAGGCGTGCCAGGGACATCTCCGAGGTGCGGCCGGAGTGGGGCCTCGCGAACAACGCGGCCTTCGTGGCGGCACCGCGGGCCCGCAGCGTCGGCCTCGACCTGAAGGGACGTGTGTTCCTTCACGACTACGACGCCTCCGCCGACGTCGATTCGAAGGTCCTCACTCTGATCCTCTGCGCCCCGGTGGTCGTGGCGAGCTGGATCAACCTCCAGTACTACGCGTCGAGGGTGGACCCGCGGCGGCTCGGAAGCGGCAACAAGGTCCTGCACAACGTCGTCGGCGGCATCGGGGTCTTGGAGGGCAACGGCGGGGACCTCCGGGTCGGGCTGCCGCTCCAGTCGATCCACGATGGCGAGCGGTTCGTCCACGAACCGCGGCGTCTGTCCGTGTTCATCGAGGCGGACACCGCGAAGATCGGAAGCGTTCTCGACGCGAACCCCTCTGTGCGTCAGCTCCTCGTGAACGGGTGGATCCACCTCTTCGCGATCGGAGGAGGAGGCTGCCGCCGGTTCGCGTCCGATGGCTGGGAGGATGTGGGCTGAACGGGGGGAGAGAGGAGCCGGACCGCGGCCTGGTGGCCGCGGCTACGCGGAGTTCTGAGCCGGGGGCGAAGTTGGGAGAGCGGAGAGCCGGGCCGCGGCTACGTCACTCGGCCGGCTCGACGCGGACGATCTGGGCATCGGTGTTGTTCTCCCATCCGGTGCCGAACTCGATCACGTACAGGACGCCATCGGATCCGATCTTGAGGTCGGTGGGACGCTTGAAGGTCAGTGCGGGCGCGAAGCGGGCGATCTCCACGCGTTCGCCCTGGGCGTCGAGCTTCACCACGCCGATCCAGTTGCGCATCCACTCGTAGAGGAAGAGGGCGTTGTCGTACTCGGCGGGCAGGCGGCTGGCGGAGGCGAGCTTGGAGTCGAAGACGTAGACAGGTCCTGCCGCCGAGGAGCGCCCACCGCTGCGGAACAGAGGGAACCGCGAGGACGGCCCGGCCGGGTAGAACATCCAGGCCGGCTGCGCGGGCGGCAGTCCCTTCAGGCCGGTGTTGTTGGGCGACAGGTTCAGCGGCTTCGCGGGGTCCGGTGTCCGTGGTCCGTGGTCCGTGGTTGAGCCGTCGGGTTCTCGGGGCCTCGCCGTGGTTGCGACTGATGGGACGGGAAGGGCGCTGCGCTCATTCCGCAGGGCTTGCTCCAGGCGGCGGGTCAGAGGGTCGGAATGAGGTGCAACGCGGAGGGTCCCCCAGGGACAATTGAGGCCTCGATGCCAGTGTCGAAGGTGGCGAAGCGGCCCCGGTGCTTCACGGCGAGCGCCAGGAGGAAGTGGTCGGTGAGATGCTTGGACGGCGGCAGAACCGGATGGAGACGGCCGTCGGCGAGGGAAAGGTCGTCCGGCCAGAATTGGTGGCCGGGACAGGCCAGCAGTCGGGCCAAAACCCGCCGCGACTCCGTCGGTGAGCCGAGGGTCCGTGGATAGGAAGGATGGCTGAGGATTCGAAGAAAGGCGTTCTCGGTCATGGGGCAGGTCGCCCAACCGCCGGGAACGGCTTCCTTTTCGAAGAAGCGCAACGCCGCCTTCTCATGGACATGCCCGGCATCGCCCAACGCGATGAGCACGCTGGCATCGAGCAACGTGATCATCGCCTTTGTGGATTCGCCACCCTTCGTACCTCCTCCTCATCCAACACCGCTTGGACTTCACGCACCTGTGCCGGAGTGGTCGAAGGTATGCCGGGGACCTTGCGGATCCGAAGGATGCCGAAGGGCCCCACCTCGAAACGTTCCGGGTCGGGATTCTCAAGGTCGGATGCCGGGCGGATCTCGCGCCGGAGCGCGCTTTCGATGAGGGCCTTGAGGGTGGTCTTGCGGCGCGCCGCCACCGTCTTGGCCTCGATCAAAAGGTCGTCCGGTAGCAACAAGGTCGTCTTCACAATATGGCTGACGATATGGTTGTACGGCTAACCGTCAAGGTCCGGCCGAATTCGAACCCCGTCGGAACCCTTTCAGCGCCTCGACATTCGTTCCAAGGCGTCGGATTGGCTGAAGGCCGTCGTCGGACTCCGAAGCGTCAACGCCGGCATGTACGGCTTCGTCACGAGGCGGGGCCGGATCGAGGTCGGACAGACGGTGTTTCTGGAGTCGCGGGTGTAGTGCGGGGTCCGGTGCCCGTGGTCCGTGGTGAGCCTGTCGGGTTTTCAGGGCCTCGCCGTGATTGCGACTGACGGGTCGGCGAGGTTGCTCCGCTCCTTCCGCAGGGCTTCCTCCAGGCGGCGCAGGGTCGCGGCGTGGGCGGGTTTGTCGGACAGGTCGTGGCGTTCGTCGGGGTCGGACTTCAGGTCGAACAACTGCACCCGGCCGATCTTCGGGTACTCGATCCGTTTCCAACGCGCGTCCCGCACGGACCGCTGGAATTCCCGGTAGGCGCCGAGGAGTTGTTCCCGTCCTTTCGCACCCGGCTCGCCGCGCAGCAGCGGAACGAGGTCCACGCCTTCGTGGCCTTCCGGCGCCTCCACACCGGCGAGTCGGCACAGGGTCGGCGCGAGGTCGGAGAGGTAGCAGAGGGCGTCGGTGCGACGGTTGCGGGCGAGGCCCGGTCCCCGCACCACCAAGGGAACCCGGAGCGAGTGCTCGTACAGGTTCTGCTTGCCCATCAGGCCATGGGAACCCAGGGCCAGGCCGTTGTCGGCGGCGAAGACCACGACGGTGTTGTCGGCGAGGCCCAAGCGGTCGAGCTCGGTGAGCACGCGGCCGAGCTGGAAGTCGGTCGCCTCGATGCTGGCGTGGTAGTCGGCGATCTCGTCGCGGACGGCCTCCGCGGTCCGCGGCCACGGCAGGAGCTTCTCGTCGCGCACCTCCAGCTCGCCGTTGTCGAACGGATGCCGCGGCAGGAAGTTGGATGGCAGCGGCAGGCGGGCGGGATCCTGGCGCCGGCGGAACTCCTCCGGCGCGGTCCGCGGGTCGTGCGGCGTGGTGAAGGCGACGTAGAGGCAGAACGGCTCGGCCTTCGACTGGCGCCGCAGGAAGCCGAGCGCCGCGTCGGCGAACACCTCCGCCGCGAAGCGTACCTCCTTGCGGCGGCGCACGGCCTTCCCGCCTTCGATGTCGACGACGCCCAGCGCGAAAGGATCGGTCATGCCGCCGAGGAACACCGCGCCGGCCTCGGGGAACACGCGGGTCCCGGAGGCCTCGCCGTTGTGCCACTTGCCCGCCATGAAGGTCCGGTAGCCGGCCTTGCGGAGCTGCTCCGGCCAGGTCGGCGTGTCCTTGAGGTCCTCGCGCACGCGGAAGATCGAGCGTCCGCTCATCAACATCGCCCGCGACGGCTGGCAGACGGCGCCGTGTTTCGGGCTGCCGGGAATGTGCGCCTCGCGGAAGGCGACGCCTTCCTGGACCAGTCGGTCGATGTTGGGGGTGCGGACGTGGCGGTTGCCGAGGGCATGGATCGTGTCGGCCCGCTGGTCGTCGGCGAACAGGAACATGAAGTTGGGACGCCGTGGTGAAGGCGTTGCGGACGCCGCATGCAGTCCCGGCAGCAGAGACGGAACAAGGAAGAGGACCAGGATGCGAAACAACGCCGGCATGGGACGAGGCTGCTTCCGGCGACGCCGTGGCTCAACGTGGAAGGACGGCGGAAAGGGACCGGGCCGTGGCCGGCTCACTTCGCGCACTCGACGATGAAGCGCACCACCGGGGCGGGGACTTCGAGTCCGTGCGGGTGGTGTCCGCCGCCGACCTTGTGCAGCACGCGGATCGTCCCGCCGAGCTTCCGGTAGCGTTCCTCCACGAGGGCGGTGTTCTCCGGGACGGGGACCGGTTCGTCGGCGTCGCCGACCACGTGGATCAGCCGCACGCCGGCCTTGGCGAGCGGCTCCAACGTATCCACGGGATTGCCCTGGAACGCGAGGGCCTCGGCCTCGTCGTCGAAGCCGTAGTCGCCGAGCAGCTTCTTCCAATCTCCGGCGCTGCCGGGTCCCTTGCCCTTCCCGCCGGGCCAGCTCTTGAAGTCGCAGACCGGGGCGTCGCCGTAGATGCAGGTGACGCGTTCCGGGTTCCGCGCAGCGAAGCGGTAGGCGTAGAGGCCGCCGCGGCTGATGCCGATCAGGGCGCCCTTGGGGGCGAGACCGGCGTTGGTGACGCAGGCGTGGAAGGCGTCGAAGTGCCTTTGGGCCGCGGGCGATCCGAAGGTGTTGCCGACGACGATGTGCAGGTGGTGGAAGCCGAGCTTCAGCAGGTCCGGAACGCCGGTGCGTTCGGTGAAGGCGTCAGGGAACTCCATGCACCAGGTCCAGGGCTTGCCGGGACCCGGCTGGGCGGGCTCCACCACCCAGGCCTCACAGCCGTCGACCTCGAATCGGAAACGACGGAACCCGTTCCAGGTGTCGACGCGCGCGGGGGCCGGCCATCGGGATGGGGAAGGCTCCTCGGCGAGGACGAGCCCGAGGAATCCGAGGGACAGCAACCAACGGAGGGAGCGCATGGCGTGATCGAAGCCGAACGGGCGGGCGAACCCAAACGGGAATGACATCCCAGTGTTTTCAGTTTCTTGGGTTCAGTTTTCAGGGGGAAGCGTTGAAGGGGGCGATCGGCGGTGGAAGGAATCCGGCACGTGAGATACGGATCCGAGACCGCAGACTGGCGGCTGCGGCTAAGGGAAACGGCCGGCGAGGACCGCGGTGCAGGCCATGGCGGCGAGGAGGCTTCGGAACGCGGCGCTGCGGGGTTCATGGCGTCTTCGCCGGCGCGGGACGGGAGGTCACCTCGCGGAAGCGGGACTCGTAGTCGGGATGGTTCGTGCCCATGAGACGGTCCCAGATGTTGAAGTAGAGACCGTAGTTCCCGCGCATCTTCTCGTGGTGCATCACGTGGTTGGTGGGGGTGTTGAGGAGGAACCGCAGGGGGGTGTCCATGAGCCACCTCGGGTGGAATTCGAAGCCGGTGTGCCCGGCGACGTTGAAGAGGATCTGCCAGAGCATCACGAGTCCGAAGGCGGCCGGATGGATCGGCATGACGAGGGCGACGACGGGGAAGATGCCGGCCTCGACGACCGCCTCGGCCGGGGCGAACGCGTAGGAGGCCCAGGGCGACGGGTTGTTGGAGAGGTGGTGCACCCGGTGGAAGGTCGGGAACAGCAACCGGTGGTGCATGAGCCGGTGGGTCCAGTAGAAGTAGGTGTCGTGGAGGAAGATCGCGCAGACCACGCTGCCCCAGAACCACGCCTGGCCGTAGTCCGAGAACCTCCAGTACATCTGCGTCCAACCCGCGCGTGAGGCGGCGATGGTGCCGGCGCCCATGAGGCCGAAGATCACGAGTGTCAGCAGCGAGTAGCGGATCTCGCGTCCGACGTCGGTGGAGGCGGGGAAGCGATCGATGATCTTGCGGTGGAGCCAGCGGCTGCGGAAGAGCCAGTAGGCCAGGATCCAGGCGATTCCGGCGAAGAGGAAGTAGCGGATGCCGACCTCGACGGTGGTGAAGAGGGAGCGTTCGAGGAAGGAGCGGTCCTTGCCGAGGAGCTGTTCGAGGAACTTCATGTCTGGGAGGGGTGGGGAAGCAGGCCGTACACGATGAGGTCGACGGTGGCGTCCTCGACGGCCTGTTCGGCGAGCGCGTTCAGGCCTGGGTCGAAGGGGCGTTGGAGATTGGCCCAGGCGATCGTCTGGGTGAGGACCGCGGCGGTGGCGGCGACATCCGGGAGCGGACGCACCTGACCGACGGCGATGCGCGACACGAGGTATTGGGCGAGGCCTTCGAGCAGACGTCGGCGCAGGCCCAGGACGAACACCTCGGCGAGGCCGGGGAACTCGAGGGCGGACCGCATGAGGAGGACGAGGCCGCGGCGATGGCGGGTCATCAGGCGGTACTGTTCGCGCACCACGCCGTCGAGCTCGGCGCGGATGTCCGGCGCGCGGCGGGCCTTGAGTGCGGCCTGGAGATGGGGCCACTGGCCTTCGCGCCCGAAGACGCCGCGGAGGAACTCCACGGTGGAGCCGGGAGCCGGCGCGGGGACCGGGATCTCGATGTCGTCGAGCCAGTCCGTGTCCGTGGACGCCGTGTGGCGCACGACGAGGTCGAACAGGGCCTCCTTGCCCTCGACGTAGAGGTAGATGGTGCCGACGGCGACGCCCATGACCTTGGCGACGTCGGCGACCTGCGACCGCTCGTAGCCCTGGCGGCAGAAGACCCCCAGGGCCGCCTCGACGAGTTCCCTCAACCGCTTACCCGAGATGTCCGCACGCAACCGAGGCACGGACGTTTGATAACTGAATGAGTCATTCAGTCAACGCTGCAGGTGGTGCGACTTTTTCGGGCCGCGAGGTTGTGGAGTGCGGCAGTCCGCTGCCGCAATTGGTGGGAACCGGCAGGGACCGCACGCAAAGCCGCAAAAACGCCAACATGGAGGCGAACCCGGCGTCGCCACCTCGAAGCTGACGTTTCTCTACCGGTGGGTCCGCGTCTTGGCGTCTTGGAGTGAGGATTTCCTTCTGCGCAAGGCCGCCTCAGCGCGGGACGACGCGGAAGAACTCGCCGGGGCCGGAGAGCGGCACGACGAACGGCGACGGATCGGGGACGTCCTGCCAGTCGGCCGGCGAAAGCCGGGTGGCGCGCTGGAGTCGATACGCGGCGGGCCAGCTCAGCTCGAGTCCGCCCGGCCGCAGCGTGAAGTCGATCTCCTGCGCCGGCAGCGACGGGCCGATGCCCGTGAAGTAGCGGGCGCCGCCGACCATGAGCTTGCCGTCGGGCAGGATCACCATCGCCGAACCGACTCCGAAGCCGGTGGCCGGCGTGAAGGTGCCGTCGGTCGTCCCGTCGAGGTTGAGCCTCGCGAAGCCCGCACGGTTCTCCCCGTTCAGCCGGGTGAACTGGCCGGTGACGATCAGCTTCCCGTCACCCTGCACGGCGCCGTAGTTGATCTGGAAGTCAGTCGAGACGTGGAAGGTGTCGTCGACGGATCCGTTCGCCGCGAGCCGCAGGGCGGAGTCGGTCCGACCGCCGGGCACGGGCTGGAAGGTGCCGAACACATACACGCCGCCCTGGGGCGTCACCGGTCCGAGGGTGTAGAACAGCATGTTGCCGCCCTGTCCAAGCGGGGTGGCGGCGTTGGTGGGCGGTTCGAAGGAGGTGTCCAGGGAGCCGTCGGGGTTCAGGCGCGCCACGCCGACACGGGTCACACCGCCCACGCGGTTGAATCCGCCGCCGACGTAGATGCGGTCGTCGGAGAGCACCCGCAGGGAGACCACGGTGCCGGGTAGGGCGCGGGTGGGATTCGGGAGCACGGCTTCCAGGGCGGTGAACGGGAAGGACGTGTCGACCGTGCCGTCCGACAGGAACCGGAGCAGTCCGTTCACGGGGCGGCCGGCGAAGTTCTCGAAGCTGCCCGCGAGGAGGATGCGGCCGTTGCGCTGGAGTCCGATCTCCCAGGGAACGTTCTGGAATCCGCCGTTGTAGCGGTGGGTGCGGACGAAGCCGGGATCGTAGGAACCGTCCGGCAACAACCGCGCCAAGGCGCCGTCCTTCATGCGGCCGGCGATGAGGATCTTCCCGTCAGGCTGCCACTTCACGGCGGAGATGCCGCCGTCCTGGACGGCGGTGAGGTCGGCCGGTGCCTGGAAGGTCGGATCCGGGGTGCCGTCCTCGAGCAGGCGGACGAGCGTGGTGCGGAGCGAGGCGTAGAGGCGTCCGTCGGGAGCCGGTGCGACAAGCTGCGACTGGCCGGTGAGGATGCCGCTGGCCGCCGTGGGGGCGAAGGCGTTGTCCACGGCGCCCGGGACGACGGGATCCGGCTCGACGAGCAGCGTGATGTTGGAGCTGACGGCGAAGCCGCCGGGATTGATCACCGTGACCTGGAAAAGGCCGGAATCGGGACCGGGGCCATAACGGACGGCGGGCATCACATGGCTGGCGTTGGTGGCGCCGGGGATCTCGACAAAGTTCGTGGAGCCGCGGGTCTCGTTGCGGCGCCACTGGTACTGGAACGGGCCGTCGCCGGACGGGACCACGGCGAGGGTGACCGCGGTACCGGCCTTGGCCACGACGCGCGTCGGCTGGCTGCCGATGCCCGGGGCGGCGGGAACCGGCTGCAGCGGGCCGCCGTGGATCCGGACGAAGTTGGTGCGGGGAAGGCCGTCGAACTGGAGGAAGTCGCCGCCGAGGAAGACGTTGTTCGACGGCGAGACCGCGAGGGCGGAGACCGACCCGGCGACGGGGCCGCGTGTGGGGCGTCCCGGGGCGAAGTCGGGATCGACCACGCCGTTGGGCCAGAGCCGGGCCACACCGGGGCGGGCGAATCCTCCGACGTTTGCGAAGTTCCCGCGGATCAGGATCCGTCCGTCCGCCTGCAGGGCGATGCCGGACACGGAGCCGGCGTCGATGGCCGTCAGCGAGGTCACCGGGTTGAAGGACGGATCCATCCGGCCGTCCTCGAGCAGGCGGATCACGCCGATCGTCCGGGAGGGCAGGACGTTGTCGCGGCTGAAGCTGCCGGCGACAAGGATCCGGCCGTCGGGCTGACGCAGGATCGCGGTCACGGTCGGCCGCGACCAACCGCTGAACAGGCCGGTGTAGAAGGCGGGATCGCGCGAGCCGTCCGGACGCAGGCGGATCACGCCGCTGCCGTTGAACGTCGGATTGGAGGTGTTGGTGATCCCGCCGACGAGGGCCGAGCCGTCGGGCAGGGCGAGCACGACGCGGGTGGGACCGAACGCCGGGGACGGGACGAACGCGGGGTCGCGGACGCCGTCGGCGGAGAGGCGTCCGTAGCCGTTGGGGAGCGGGATGCCGTTCCAGAAGGAGGCGCCGACGAAGAGGCTTCCGTCGGCCAGTTCGGAGAAGACGGTCCCGGAATCGCCGCCGGTGCCGGCGGGGTTGAAGGAGGTGTCGAGAACGCCGTTGGCGCCGAGGCGGAGCACGCCCTGGTGGACGACGTTGGAGTAGGTGAGCGAGACGCTGCCGACGGCGAGCACCCGGCCCGAGGCGAGCGGGTAGACGGACTGGAGCAGGCCCACGCTGTTGATCCCGGTGGGTTCGAAGGACGGATCCACCAGCCGCCCCTCGTCGACCAGGCGGGCGGCGCGGACGCGGTTGGTGCCGTGGAACCTCGTGAAGCCACCCACGGCGAGCAGGCGTCCCGAGGCATCCCATTCGAGGTCCACCACCGAGGAGTCGGCGCCGACGGGCGTGTCGGTCTCGCGGTACACGCCGCCTGCCGTCGCAGGCAGGAGGGTCAGGCGGGCGGGATCCGACGGAGTCGACCCGAGGCCGTTCGAGACCACGCAGTGGAAGAGCGCGCCGTCGTCGGTGGCCGGTGAGGGATCGACCACGAGGTTGGGTCCGGTGGCACCCGGGATGACCTGGCCGTTGCGGTGCCACTGGTATGCCAAAGGCGCGGCACCTTGGGCCGTCACGCTGAACCGCGTGCGGGCGCCGACGGTGTTGGTCTGGGACAGGGGCGGGCCGGAGACGGTCGGTGACGTGTTGGGGTCACCGAAGATGCGGTAGGCGCCGTTGCGGACCTGGAACGTGGGCGTGAAGGACAGACCGGCGGCGAACAGGCTGCCATCCGGCGCGGGGGCGAACTGGGTCAGCGAGAGCAGCGTCTGGCGGATGGGAACGAGGGCCGGGTTGGCATAGCCGGTGTCCGGGGTTCCGTCGGCGTTGAGACGCGAGACCGGCGCCGCGGTGCTGGTGAAGAGGACCTTGCCGTCGGCCTGGGCGGCGAGGACGCGCCCGCCCTGACCGGGATCCACCGTGGGCAGGAAGGTGAAGTCGAGGGATCCGTCGAGGTGGAGGCGGTTGATCTTCCGGGGAAGTGCGGAGCCGCGGTAGGAAGTGACGTTGGCGAAGACCAGCCGGCCCGAGGGGTCGGAGACGAAGCTGGAGAAGTTGGCGAACGGGATGGACGCCTTGCCGGTGATGGCGAAGCCGGTGTCGAGGGAACCCGAGGCGGTGAGCCGGAGGATGTCCGAGACCGGGTTGAAGCCCATCGCGGCGGCGGGGACGGTATAGACCGTGTCGCCGGGCCCTTGGGCGAGGATGAATGGATTGGCGCTCTGGTAGCCGAGCTCGGCGAGGGTGGGCGGGGTGAAGGAGGTGTCCCGGGCGCCGGTGACGTGGAAGCGGAGCAACGGCAACCGTGCCGAGGCGAGGCTGCCCTTGCAGCCGACGTAGAAGGTCCCGGCGGGACCGGGCAAAAGCGACGAAACCTCGAGGCCCTCGATGTCGAAGGAGGTCACGGCCGCCGATCCATCGGTGCCGAGGAGGACGAGGTTGTTCACCGGCGTCGCACCGAGGTGGGAGAACACGCCGCCGATCACCGCACGGCCGTCCGGGAGCGCGATGGCCGCGGCGATCGAGCCGACGTTGGTCTGGGCCGGCAGGAGGACCTGATTGTTCAGGATGACCGCGGGCGTGACCTTGCGCAGCGGTTGGAGGGTGAAGGCGGTGTCGACCTCGCCGTTGCGGAGCAGCCGGACGAAGGACGCCCTGCCGGTCCCGCCGTAGTTGGTGAAGCCACCACCGACATAGACGCGGCCGTCCGGCAACGGGGCCAGCCGGTTCGGCACGGCGTCGGTGCCGGCAACGGCGACGAAGTTGGTGTCCAGGTGACCGGGCCTCCGAAACTGCTCCAGGGGGTTCGAGAGTCCTAAGCGTTGGTTGATGGTTGTTGGTTCACTGCGGAAAGTCCATCCCCGGTGGAGGGAGGGCGGAGCCCGACCGGAGCCGGGGATGGACGGTGATTCTTGGCGAAGGC
>CAMASJ010000043.1 GCA_945860685.1 Akkermansia muciniphila | reverse complement strand
ACCATCAGGTCGTGAAGCCGTCCGGGCCCGGACAGTCCGACCTCCAACGCGGTGTCGAGCACGCTGGCCGAGGCGCGGAGACATCGCTTGGCGTCCTCGACGGTGAGGCATTGGAGGAAATCCTTCGGGGTGATGCCGGCCCAGCGCTGGAACAACCGGTGCACCTGGGTCTCCCCGACGCCGGCGAGACGCGCGAGGTCCGACAGCGAGGGCTGCTCCAGACGCGCGGCCTCGAGGTGCCGCAGCAGGCTTTCGACGCGGGCGTAGTCGTTCATCGCCTACAGCCTAGCGCTGCCGACGGGAGTGCCCACCCGATTCCCGGCCTGCGGAAATTCCCGCACATTCCCGGCTCATCGGTTGACCGCGAGGACTGGGATCGGTATCGACTCAAGGATTCCCCGCTCCATGGCAGCACACCAGACTTCCCATTCCCGTCGTCTCAGGGTCCGCGGTTTCACCCTGATCGAACTGCTGGTCGTCATCGCGATCATCGCGATCCTGGCGAGCCTGATCCTGCCGGCGTTGGCAAGGGCGCGGACGATGGCGATCAAGACCCTCTGCTCGAGCAACCTCCACCAGTGGGGAATCGCGGTGAACCTGTACGCGAATGACAACGAGGAGCGCTTCCTCGACAACACGGACGGCACCAGCCCGAACTGGCTCGGTTCCGGATCGACCCCCTTCCTGAGCCAGTACCTCATCCGGCCGACGGTCGCGCGCAACCGGAACGACCGGAAGCCGATGAACCACGTCCTGTATTGCCCGACCGACGAGTGGAACCGCCAGGCGGACGCCTGGACCACCGCCAACGCAGCGAACGGACGTCCGATCTTCATCGGCTACTACTATCTTCCGGGACGGGTGGACGCCGCGTGGAAGTACGACTCGGACGGGCTCGGCGGCTGGCACTACCGCAAGAAGCTGGGCGGCGAATTCTCCCGTGCCCCGGTGGTGGTCGACCGACTCCAGGGCCATGGGATCCATACCACGAACCTCTTCGACTCACGGCTGACCTGGACGCAACCGCTGAACGGGCGTCGCACCAAGACCGCCAACCACACCGGGGCGAAGGGCGTTCCCGAGGGGGGCAACTTCAGCTTCGAGGACGGACACGTGGAGTGGATCAACTCCCGCCGGATCACCCTCGGATCCAGCCAGGGCCAATGGCAGTGCTACTATGGTCTACCGGGCTACGGGGTCGGCGGCGCGGACCGCTGACGGCGCTGACGGTATCCCTTCTCCTCATCTTTCCCGTTGCCGCACGGACCCTCACGGGTCCCAAAGGCGGGGTTGCGGCTCAGAAGCCGTCGCGGAAGACCACGCGGGCGATTCCGTAGAGCACCAGCAGCAGGAAGGAGAGGGATAGGATGAAGCGGCGGCGGGCGATCTTGCGCTCGTAGCGGAGAGGCCGGAGACCGTGGACCGATCCGGCCGCCATGAGGTTCACCAGACCTGAAGGTTGCCGAGGACGGGCGCCGAGCCGCGACTTCAGACGGCCCCACGCCTCGACCAGGTTGTACCGATCGGGAGGCGCGCCGGTCTCGGCACCGGTGGGTACGCCGACGGACGGACGCGGCGCGGGGACAGGAGTGCTTCTCGTCGGTAGCGGCTGCGAAGTGGCCTGCGGAGTTGCCGGCACGACCGGAGTCGGCTGCCGGGAAGCGGGCCGGAGGGGAGGCAGCGGCTGGGTGGAGAGGTCCGCGATCCGACGCTGAAGCTGCGCGATCTCCCTCTCCAGCGCCTCCTGTCGGGAGGCCATCGGATCCTTTGGCTTGGTGAACCAGCCCACGTCAGGACCTCAGCGCTTGACCGCCAAAACGATGGCGAGGGCGATGATGCCGATTCCGAGAACCAGGATCGGCCAGTTGAATGCGAGTCCCAGACGCGCCAGTTGGCCCATGCCCATTCCGGCCAGGTTCGGGGCGGCGGCGGGCGCACCGGGATCGGCGGCAACGGGTGCCTTGCCGTCCAGGAAGGGCCAGGCAAGCCGGGCCTGGCTGTATTCCATCCGGGCGTTCTCGATGGTGGCGAGGCCACGGGAGAGCTCCGTCTCCCAGGAGGTGTCGGTCCAGGTCTGCTCGTTCAGGGTCTGAACCTGGGTCAGCGCGGACCGGAGCCCCTCGAGGGTGCGGGACATCTGCTGGGCGTCGCGCCGCAGGTTGTGTTCGGCCTGCTCGAGCAATCCCACCCCACGGATCAGACCCTGCAGCATCTCCTCGCGACCGGTGTGGAACTCCGAACGGCGACGGCGCATTTCCTCCACCGCCGCCTTCGCCCGCTCCAACTGCTCCTGCGCCTCGCGGAGCCGGGTCAGTTCCTGTTGGGTGGCGGTCAACTGGCTGTCCAACTCCTCCCGTGTGGGCGCCCTGCCGACCGGACCCGACCCTCCGGGCGTCGGACGCGGTGCAGGCGCCGGGGAAGGGCGGAGGTCGGTGTCCACGAAATCAGTCCCGTCGATGCGCATACTCGTTGCCAAGGCACGCTACGTCGCGACCTGGACAAAGGGAAGCGAGGGTTGTCCCCGCTGTGAAAAACCCGACCCCAACGACCGCGTCACCACCAGAAATGGGGCGCCGAGCCGTCGGTCCGGACTTCCTGGCGGGCGAAGGCACGATACTCCGAATGGCCGTCGAGCATCAGCAGGTTGCCGCCAGCAGGCAGCGCTCCATTGAGGTGCGCGGAGCTGTGTCCCGCCCATCCGCCGTCGACCTTGGTGAAGTTCCGGTTGGCACCGGTCCGGGTGGCGGAATTGGAGAGGATGGCGTCCGCGACGAGGACGCGGGAGGACGGACCCGGTTCGAATTCCTGTCCGCCGACCACATAGGGCTTCGGATTGAAGCTCTCGGTGATGTTGGTCGCCTTGATGCGGCCGGAGCCCTTGAAGGCGACCGCGTAGCCGATCACCCGGTAGCCGCTGGCGTTGTCCCCGGCGACCTCGTTGGTGGTGCCGGTGGTGAAGCTCCAGAGCTGGTTGTTGTTCTGCTTCTCGAACCCGGGGCAGTACAGGATGTTGCGTTGGCCGCCGTTGCGCACGAAGGCATTCGCCGCCTTGGCCGGAAGGTCCCACGGCCACACCGCACCGGAGCAGTCGGGCAACTGGTCCCGGTTGTCATCGCCGTAGATCCGGATCGCGAGACCCAGATTCCGGAGGTTGCTGGAACACTTGGTGACGATGGCCTTGCTCTTGGCCTTGCCCAAGGCGGGCAGGAGCATCCCGGCGAGGATCGCGATGATCGCGATCACCACCAGAAGCTCGATCAAGGTGAAGCCCTTCTTGAAGGCGTTTGGAGAGGTACGGGTCGGATTCATGGGTACGATCCCGGACAGGTCGATGACGCGAAAACGGTCCAGGCGCCACCCGTCTCAAGGGAATGCCCGATCCAAGCGCACGGAGGCCAGCCCGTCCATGAGCTCCCGCGCCGGGTCGGTGAGTTTTTCCACCGGCGGCCCCCGCGTTTCACGGCGCCGAAACCCGCACCACCCGGAAGAACCCCGCGGTGGACTCCACGGGATGGGTGAACGTGAGCTCGTTTCCGGGACCCGCGAGGGCTTCCTGCGAGATCGTCTCGAACTCGGAGTCCAACGCCTCGGACCTCTCCAGCCGGTAGTAGGCGCCCGGCACCGACTCCACGCGGAAATGGAGGACCTGCGCCTGCTTCTCGATCCCGGTGTGCACCGCGACGGATTGGCGGTCGCCGGTGCCGAACAGGGTCAACGCCTTGGCCCAAGCCCGTCGTCCGGCCTGGGCACCGACGATCCGGCCGGGGAAATCGTCCGCCGGCGGATGGATTCCGCCCCAGATCCGCGATTGGCCGGCCATGTCGGCCGCATCGTAATAGGTGGCCCACTGGAGAGTCACCGTCTCGGAGGGACCGACGTCGGTCCGGAGGAAGGCGTTCTGGCCGAAGACCTCGCTGTGGACGCCACCGGGGTAGAACGGGGTTCCCGTCATGGCCGCCAGCACTTCGGCCGCGGCCCGGCTGAACGTGCTGTGTCCGGAAACGTAGCCGGGGAACGCTGGCGTCACGAAGTTCCTCGCCTGGTAAGGCCACCAGAAGTCGGCGGGCCCCCAGCGGACCGGGATCGCGGTGGTCGGACGATTCGTCGTGGGCTCGGGCCAGGTCAGGGCCACGATCTTCGCCAACGGAAGGCCGGCGTGGCGTCCGCCGGGGGCCACGGAGTCCGTGGTGGTCCGCTCGATCAACCCAGGTATCAACGGAAGACCGAGTTCGGAGAAGGTCGCCTTGTCCGTGGGATCGGACCGCTGGCCCACCATTCCCATGAAGCGGATCGCGGTGATCGGCCGCCAGCCGTCGTATTCCCGCTTGAGCGTCCACGCGGCACAGGCGGCGTCATGGACGGCGCCGTTCAGGGCCAGATACATCTTCACGTCCCATTCCAGCGGGTCGAGCTCGGGACCGGTCCCACCGAGGCGGGCGCGGAACGCGGGATGGTCCCGCATTTCGTTGGCGATGACGTTCCAATGTCCCGGCGGGGTCTCCGAATGCGGTCCGTCCGCCCAGTACTCAGCGAGGATGCGGGTGAAGTCGCCGCGCAGGACGACGTTGGGCGGATAGGGCTGGCCGGTGAAGGGGTTGACCGGGTGTCCGGTTCCCGAGTTGGAACCGAGCGGGTTGTTGCCCCGGGCGCCGGGGGAGATGTCGATGCGCACGCCGTCCCCGATCCCGAGCTCCTGGCTCGCGCGGAGGACCGCGACCACGTTGGAGACGTAGGCGTCGGTGGATTCGCCGAAACGCGGCGGGGGACCGGGATCGATCCAGACCGAGTTCGGCGTTTCGCGCGTCAAGGCGAACGGCCGAACCTCACGCCAGTGGGAACCGATGAACTTCTGGATCGAATCCACCGGGATGCCGTTCTGGGTGACGGCGTCGGTGATGGCCATCGGCTGCCAGCGGCTGATGTCGGAGGCCAAGGCGCCGGGAACGCCGATCAGGAGGGAGAAGCCGTTGGCCGACAGGTATCCCCCCTCCGAAGGTGGCCGGTCGGCGTACCGCTCGGCCTGGCGGGAACCATCCGATAGGAAGAAGGCGTTGACCTGCTGGAACACCCGGTTGCCCAGGCCGAGGGGGATCGAGGGATCGTCGACGGCGGTGTCCAACGGATAGCCCAGCTCCTGCATCCGACGGTCGAGGGCCGGCAGCGTGTTCGTTCCGCGCAGGGAGTTCGCGAAGCGGGACCCCAGGAGGCGGTAGGCCGCCTGGCTGATGGCGGCGCGGCGGGCGGCGGGAACGTCCGGGGCGGTGTGCTTGTTGGTGTAGACGTAACCCGTCGCCGCGGGGTCGTAGGCCGCCCAGGCGTCGTACATCACCACCGACAGCGAGAAGAGGTTACGCGCGTGGACCGGCGGGTTGGGAACGTCGATGCGGATGGCGTCGAGCAGCGACTCGTTCCAGAGGCGGGCCGCCGTGGGATCGGCCGCCTGGATCCGGAGGGCGACGAGGGGACCCCAGACGCAGGCCAGACGTAGGAGGGGCCGGATCCACCCGGAACCCTTGGTGTTCGAGAGCATCACGTCTTCCCTATCGGAAAAACGGGCCGGAAGTCACAGTAAAACAAAACGGCGGGACCACCTGCTGGCGCAGGGTGGTGAACCGGCCCCCGGAAGGGGTGGGTTTCGGTCGGCGGAGCCGGCGACCTTCGCCGTCACTTCACCTTCGGCTTCTTGCCCGCCTCGTCGCTCAGCTTCTTCATGAAGGTCGCCTTCTCCTTGTTGAAGTCCTTGAGGCAACTCTTGCAGCAGAGCTTCACCGTTTGGCCGTCGACGACCAGTTCGTAGGGCTTCATGTCGGAACCCTCGAACTTCTCGTCCGACACCAGGCACTTGTCCAAGGGATACGGCTTGGCCTTGGGTTCGGGCTTCTTGTCCTTGTCGGCGGCGGACAGGACGGGAACGAGGACGAGAACCGCGAGGATGGGCAGGAAACGCTTCATGGTGGAGGGAGATGCGGAGGAGCTCAGCGACGGATTCAAAATGCCCCGGCCAAGCCGCCCACGCAAGCCGCGGACAAGGCCCCACGAGTTCGACGGCCTGTCGGCTCGGCTCACCTCGATCGGTTGGGCGCCCCGATGCCCCATGGGAATCGGGGAATGGCGGAAATCCGCAGCTTGGCAGCCGCGGCTACGGGAGATCGCGAAGGCCCTGGCGGCTGGGCGTCTTTTCGTGGCCATTCCTTCCGTGGCGATCAGGAATCGGGGAATGGAGGCAATCCGCAGCCTGGCGGCCGCGGCCACGGGAAATCACGAATCGGAGATCGGGAATCATGAATGCCTCCGCCGGCCTTTGCGGAACGCCACGTCACCGGTAGGATTCCCGTCCGGCCCATGCCGATCTCCGACCACATCCGGAACAAGCTTTCCCAAGTGCCCCACCGGCCCGGCGTGTACCTGCACAAGGACCGCTTCGGCACGGTGATCTACGTCGGCAAGGCCCGCGACCTGCGCAAGCGCGTCTCGCAGTACTTCCACCCGTCCCGCCGCATGGGCTGGGACCTGAAGTTCAACGCCTTGGTCGACGCGATCCACGACTTCGACTGGCACGTGGTCCGGAACGAGCCGGAATCGCTGCTCCTGGAGTCGAAGCTGGTGAAGGATTTCCAGCCGCGCTTCAACATCGACCTCAAGGACGACAAGCGCTTCCTCCTGCTGAAGGTCAACCTCCAGGACCCGATCCCGCGCTTCACCCTCACCCGGCTGCGGAAGGACGACGGCTGCATCTACTTCGGTCCGTTCGCCCATTCCGGCAGCGTGCGGCGCGCGCTCACGCTGATGCGTCGTAAGTTCAAGCTGCGGGGATGCCGTCCGCTCACGCCCGGCGAGTCGGACTACAGGCACTGCCTGTACGGCAACCTGCAGCACTGCACCGCGCCCTGCATCGGGAACGTCTCCCGGGAACAGTACCTGGAGCAGGTGAAGGCCGGCATCGAGTTCCTGCAGGGCCAGACGGAGGAGCTGAGGCATGAGCTGGAGGCCGAGATGCGGAAGGCCGCCTCGAACCTCGAGTTCGAGAAGGCCGCCCAGCTCCGCGACGCGCTCGAAGACCTCAAGCGCACCACGCTCAAGACCGAGAAGTTCGAGCGCATCCCCTACAAACTGCCGGTGGCGATCAACCCCGAGTCCGACCTGCGCGAACTGGCGCGCGTGCTCGGGCTCGCCGAGCCGCCCGCGCGCATCGAGGGCTTCGACATCTCCAACATCAGCGGGACCTTCATCGTGTCCTCCATGGTCAGCTTCTGGCATGGACGTCCGGACCGCGCCAACTACCGGCGGTTCCGCATGAAGACCGTCAGCGCACAGGACGACTTCGCATCGATGGCGGAGACGATCCGTCGGCGCTATGGCCGTCTCCTGGGCGAGGTGCGGGGATCGGGCGGCGAGGCGGACGACGGCGGCGAGGCCGCGCCGGAGGCGTTGCAGCGGGCGATCGACGACGTCTCCCGGTCCCATCGCGGCGCGAAGGCGGGTCCGATGACGGATGCCGCGGCGCGGGCTCCGTCCGGGCCACCGGCGACCGGGGAAGCCCTCGAGGAGGACGGGGAGTTCCCGGATCCCGATACGGCGTCCTCCACCGAGCTGGAAGCGCCCTGGGTTCCGCGTTCACCGGGCGGCCCCCGGCTGCCGGACCTGATCCTGATCGACGGCGGGAAGGGCCAGTTGAATGCCGCCTGCGCGGAGTTGGCGAAGCTGGGGCTTTCGCGCATTCCCATCCTCGGACTCGCGAAGGAGTTCGAGGAGATCCACCTGCCGGGCGAGAAGGCGCCGTTGAGGCCGGGCTTGGACAGCGCGGCGGTGAAGCTGCTGCAGCGGGTGCGGGACGAGGCCCACCGGTTCGCCAACACCTACAACGCCCAGCTGCGGCTGAAGAAGATCAGCGAGAGCATCCTGGACGAGTTCCCCGGCATAGGGGATTCGCGGAAGAAGGCGTTGCTGCGGCGCTTCGGTTCGGTGCAGCGCCTGCGGCTCGCGTCGATCCAGGAGATCGAGCAGGTGTCGGGGTTCGGCGGGACGATGGCCTCGGAACTGAAGCAGTTCCTCGAGGCCCGGGAATCCCGTTGATGGGGAACCCGCCGGCGGAGCGTGCGCTACTCCCCGAAGAACCGGGCACCGACCCGCGGAGGGAGCGAGTCGAGGTCCATGAGGGTGAGGAAGTCGATCGTCTTGAACTCGCGGTCGAGCGCGGGTTCGCCGCAGATCTTCGCCCCGACGGCGAGGTAGCCGGTGAGCAGCCGCGGGATGCTCGGGGCGACCGGGGCAACGGTGTCCATGGGGCACACGAACGGGGCGGTCGGCCGGGTCCGCAGTTCCATCGGGACCAGGTGGCCGGCGAGCTGATGGTAGGCCGCGGCACCGACGGCGGGATCCTGGCTGGTCAGCGAGCTGCATCCGATGAGCCAGCGCGCGCCGCGTTCGCGGGCATACCGGGCGATGCCGCGCCAGAGCAGGTTCAGCACGGCGAAGTTGCGGTGGTCGGCATGCACGCAGGCACGGCCGAGTTCAACCATCCCGGCACGCATGGAGGCGAAGGGGGCGAAGTCGAACTCCTGTTCGGAATAGTAGCCGTGGTTCAGGCCGGCTGCGGTGCCGGTCTGCAGACGGTAGGTTCCCACCACGTCACCGGCGGCGGTCTCGACGAGCAGGTGGTCGCAGACGGGATCAAAGCGGTCGGCGTCGAGCAGGGTGTTGTAGCTGGATTCGAGTCCCTCGCGGAGCTCGAGGTTGAAGACCATGAAGCGGAGCAGCTGCGCGGACCGGATGTCGTCCGCATTCCGAGCAAGCCGGAGTCGATAGCGCGCCTCCTGCCGGACTTCGGCAACGGGTGTCGGGATCGGGTTTTCCCGATCGGCGGTGGTCGGATTCATTGGGTCGTTTTCCTCCGTCGATATAGGGAATCCACAGTGCAGGTGACAGGACGATGTCGGACCGGTGAAACCCCGGAAACCGTTCCCCGGGCCCCGGAATAGAAGGACGCCTGAATCGTTTTGACCCTCGCCGCGTCCGAAAGCACGTTGCCAGCGCATCTTCGGCAACCAAGAAATCGTCCAGGCCAGCATCCCATGAAACGCATCCTCACCCTCGCCGCCGCCATCGCCGCCGCCCTTCCCGTCGTGGCTGAGTTCGACGCCAGCAAGCTTCCGCCGGCCTCGGACAAGAAGGGCGTGACCTTCGAGAAGGACATCAAGCCGCTGTTCGAGCGCTCCTGCTTCAAGTGCCACGGCGCCGAGAAGCAGAAGGGCAAGCTCCGGGTCGATTCCCTCGAGGCCACCCTCAAGGGCGGCGAAAACGGTTCGGGCATCGAGAAGGGCAACAGCGGCAAGAGCGCGCTCGTCGCCAGCGTCGCCCGGCTCGTCGAGGACGAGGCCATGCCGCCCGAGGGCAAGGGCCAGGCCTTCAGCAAGGAGGAGGTCGGCCTGCTGCGCGCCTGGATCGATCAGGGCGCCAAGTAGGCCCGGTCGGCTTCCCGGTTCGCTTCTTCCGCGTCTTCAACGGAAGGATTCCGTCGAAGCGAAGACCGGCCTCACACGAATACGCCAAGGCATTCGTGATTCTCTGTGGGTAGCCGCGGCTGCCAAGCTGCGGTCGGCCTCCCTTCCCAGATTCCGGATGGACGAATGAACCGCGAATGGATCGGGGTCGGTTCTTGGCGTGCCGCCCCCATCTGCATCGTTCCGCCGGCCGGGTCCGACCCGCCTGCGTTTCCCGATTCGGGCTCGCCCTTCCGCCGAGACCCGGCCCCAATGGGCGCCGATGAACGCCGCCGATCGCTGCGCCCAGCCATTGAGACTCCTCCTCCTGCCGTTCCTCGTTTCCGCGGCGTTGACCGGTTGCCGGACCGCCGCTCCGGACTCCTCATTTCCCGACTCCGGCGTCGCCGCGATCACCGACACGCTGCGCAGGCAGGCCGCGGCCTGGAACCGGGGCGACATCGAGGCCTTCATGTCGGCCTATGAACCGTCCGAGGCGCTGCGCTTCGCGTCGGGCGGGGACGTCACCCGCGGCTGGAAGGCCACCCTGGAGCGGTACCGGAAGGGCTATCCCGACTCCGCGGCGATGGGCACGCTCACCTTCTCGGACCTCGAGATCACGCCGATGGGATCCGACGGCGCGGCGGTCTTCGGCCGATGGAGGCTGGTCCGCGAGAAGGACTCACCCAGCGGCCTCTTCACCCTCACCCTGCGTCGCGGACCCGACGGTTGGCGCATCCTCCAGGACCACACCTCGTCCGCGGCGAAACCGTAGCCATTCGCGATTCGCGATTCGCGACTGCTTGATTTCCTGCGCACCGGACGCCCGACGCCCGACGCCTGGGAGCTCCACCTGTAGGAGACGAGGTCACGAGACTCAAACCTCCACAGCCGACCCCGGCCCCGAAGATTGAGGCCGAAGGCAGATCGACCTCAGACGCACGCGGAGCCGCGGAGTTCGTGGAGGAGAAGCCCCTAGCCCCTCGCACCAACGTCCCGGAGTGCGCGAGTCCGCTCGCGCTTATGCAAGGACCTGGCCGACAGACGGGTCTCTTGTGGTTGCCCGTTGTTGTCTGTCTTCATTTGGAGACGGAAATAGTCCCATCGGAATGGATCGTGACGCTCGCATGGCCGCCCATGTTTCTGGTGACATAGTCATCTATCGTCTTCGCGCTCACCGTCGCACCACTACCCGAGCGAAACTCAAGCCTGCCGTCTTGGTGAAACCGAAAAGAGGGGCGAACAGTTCCACCAGGCAGAACGGTACCGAGGTCTTCATCGCAACCCCCTCCCGAAATCCGAACGCCACCGAGGGAACCCTGCGAGGCGTTGTGTACTGTAACCGTGTACCGGGTTAAGAGGCTGACTGCACAAATTGTGATGCCCCCCGCCACTACTAAATTGGAAAGAAGCAATGCCCCACACCCTAGCGTCGAACGCCACAGGACTCGTCTTGGAAAACCGGATTGCCGGGCGGCGAGCCAGTAGAATCGCGCCAATGCAACGGAACCGCACAGAAAAATGATCGTGCCGCCGTAGATGGTGTAAACACCCGCTAGCACCAACCAATCCCATCGCGTTACGAGCCAGAGTGCGAATATTGAAGTGCCAACAACCAACGGAGTGACACCGCAAATCATGGCGACTCGGTAAGACCGGATCATAATACTACGAGGGCCATAGGGGACACGTCCGCCTGCGGGCGAAGTCTTCCAATAAGATCTCTTTTCATAGATCATTGATCATGAGCAGGTTGTGACTGATTTCTTGAACGAGACCCGCGGACGTGTCTCCTAAGGCTCATCTTGTCAGGAGGCTAAACTCTCATATGGATACTTGTAAGAGATAACCCATGCGACGACGAGCAGAAGCACACCGGGCAAACACATCGCCGGTCAGCTCGAGCCAGTCTCCAAACCGTGGATGAACCACGCGGTCAGGTAGCCGCAGCCAGCAGTCATTGAGATAGCAGCGATTCGGGGAAACCGTGAGACACAGAGCGCCGCTCTCGCAATCTTGGGCGGCATGAAGATGAACGCGAAAGAGACAAGGGTGACGATGCTGAGAACGATGGACGGCGGCACAAATAGCAAGAGCCAGACGCTGGACTGAAACTGCCTAGGAACGACAACCGCGATGGTTAGGCAATATCCCGCCATCATCACAGGTATCAGTCGAAATGTGCTCTGACGCGACATGGTGGCCAACTTTCACAAGAGATTTGACCGACGACGATCAAAGCCGCTTCCGAACGGACAGCGGTGTACACTATTGTTCATGAGCAGTCTAGAGGAGTTCAAAATGGACAGATCCTTCGGCGAGCAAAGCCACCTCAAAATCGAGAGCTGTTTAGATCATTGACCATGAGCAGGTTGCAGCACTTGTTTTGAACTTCGCTCATGGACGTGTCCCTTGCGACCCGAACAGATTTACGGCGAAATTCTATCGTAGGCGGACGTTTCCCTTGCGGGAAAAACTGAAGCCCTCGGCTCACACGGAAGCCGTGCGTGTCCGTGTCTTGATCCAAAGCGCGAGCGGACCCGCGCACTCCAAGACGCTCGCGGGACCTTGCGACCTAACCGAGGGCGGAAGTGTTTCACCCCTTCAGGGCTTGAATCCGATGGCCGGCAAGTCCCGGGGCGTTGCCCCGGGCTATGTCATTTCGCCCCGTTGGGGCTGAGGGAGGTGGATGATGGGTTAATGGGATAATTGGGGAAACGGAGAACGCTCAACGTTCGACTTTCAACGCTCATGTCTCATCGGTGAGCGTTGAAAGTTGAACGTTGAAAGTTGAGCGTTCCGCGCGTCATCACGTCGGTGGTGGAAAGTTTGTCCGCTCCAACGACCTTCGATGCCTCCACAGGCAGGTCCCAGTAGCCCGACGCCCGAAACCCGACGCCCATCCCAATCTCCCCGCTCCCGGCTCATCGCCCATAGCTCGGTGGGCTTGGGCCGCCGGCGCTCTTGGACTAGGATGTCGCCACATGAGTCCGCTGTCGTTGCGTGAAGTCCATTCGGAGCTGGGGGCCCGGTTCACCGAACTCGTCGGCATGGAGGCGGTCGCCGACTACGGCGATCCCGCGGCCGAGCATGCCGCGCTGGGCAACGCCGTCGGAATCATCGACCTCTCCTTCCGCGGACGCCTCTGCCTGACCGGCGCGGACCGCGTGCGTCTGCTGCACGGGCAGGTGACCAACGATATCCAGCGGCTGAAGACCGGCGACGGCTGCTACGCCGCCTTCACGTCGCCCAAGGGGAAACTCCAGGCCGACGTGAACGTCTACGCCCTTGCGCAGGAACTGCTCCTCGACGTGGAGCCGGGTCTGGTCCCGATGCTCCAGGCGCGGTTCGACCACCACATCGTGGCCGACGACGTCCAGGTGGTGGACGTGGCACCCTACTACGGCCTGATCTCGATCCAGGGACCCTTGGCGGCAAGGCTTCCTGCCAAGCTCGGCGTGGGACTTGAGATCCCCGAGGCGCCCCATTCCGTCCGGCACGTTTCCGAGTCGGCGATCGGGGACCTCTACCTTGCCCGCTGTTCCCGGACCGGTGGGGACGGCTTCGACCTCTTCGTCCCGTGCGACGCCATGGCAATGGTCTTCGACCGGTTGTTGCTGGCCGCGAAACAGGAAGGCGGACGCGCGGTCGGATGGAGCGCCTTGGATCTCGCGCGCGTCGAGGCCGGGATCCCGCGGTTCGGTGTGGACATGGACGAATCGAACCTGCCTCCCGAAGCGGGTCTCGACCGTGACGGGATCAGCTACAGCAAGGGCTGCTACATCGGCCAGGAGACCATCGCGCGCCTGCGCACCTACGGTCAGGTGGCGAAGGCCCTGCGTGGACTTCGGCTCGAAGGGGATCCGGCGAACCTTCCGGCCAAGGGCGATCGGCTGCTGAAGGAAGGGCGCGAGGTGGGCTACTTGACCAGCGTGGTCCGCTCTCCGATGGCCGGACCGGTAGCGCTGGGATATGTCCGACGCGAGTGCAACGCTGTGGGAACCGCGCTGACGGTGCGGGCCGCCGGCGGTGAGATCGCAGGGACGGTGGTGCCGCTGCCATTTGTTGCGCGCGGTTGACCCCGGGGAGGCGGCCGCGGGCCCGAAAGGTCCGGGACCGGTTGCCCGTTCGCTTGACCGGACGAGCGGTTCCAGACGACAACTTCGCGGATGTCTACCCGCGTTCTTCTCCAGGCCGGCGCGCTGGTCGCCGCCGCCGCGCTCGCCTTCACCGGCTGCAAGTCGCCCGAAACCCGCGCCAAGGAGGCCGGCTATGTCCCGCTCTTCGACGGCAAGTCCCTCGCCGGATGGTCCGGCCTGCCGGAACTCTGGTCGGTGCAGGACGGCGCCATCACCGGCACCACCACCAAGGAGTCGCCGCTCAAGAACAACACGTTCCTCGTCTGGACCAACGGCACCGTCGGCAACTTCGAGCTGCGGCTGAAGTACCGGGTGTTCAACGGCAACTCCGGCATCCAGTACCGCAGCAAGGTGATGGACGCCGACAAGTTCATCGTGGGCGGCTACCAGGCCGACCTCGAGGCCGGCAAGACCTACAGCGGCATCCTCTACGAGGAACGCGGACGCGGCATCCTCGCCGAACGCGGCCAGCGGACGGTCATCACCGACAACGGCGGCGCCACCAAGATCGCCGTCATCGGGAAGCTCGCCGAGTCCAAGGACCTCCAGGCGTCGATCCTCGACGAGCAGTGGAACGACTACACCATCGTCGCCGACGGCAACCACCTGATGCACTTCATCAACGGCCGCATGACCGTCGACGTCATCGACCAGCAGGCGTCCAAGGCCGCGAAGGACGGCGTGCTCGCCCTGCAGATCCATGTCGGCCCGCCGATGCGCGTCCAGTTCCGCGACATCCAGCTCAAGCCGCTGGAGTAACTGAGTAATCCAGCATCGCGTGCAGGATCGGATTTCGGGGCGGGGCTTCGGTCCCTCCCTTTTTCATGTCCGGCGGCCCCGGACTTTGATGCAGGAGGGATCGGTACGCATTTGTGATTCCCGATCTCCGATTCCCGATCTCCCGCGAGTAGCCGCGGCTGCCAAGCTGCGGTCTGCCTTCATTTCCAGCTTGCTGGTCAAAGCAGGAGGGGTCGGCACGCAAAGCAGCCATAGCGCCAAGGCATTCGTGATTCCTGATCTTCGATTCCCGATTCCCCTCAAGTAGCCGCGGCTGCCAAGCTGCGGTCTGCCCTCATTTCCAGATTGCTGATCAAAGCAGGAGGGATCGGTGCGCGAAGCCGCCAAGCCGCCAAGGCATTTGTGATTCCCGATCTCCGATTCCCGATCTCCCACGAGTAGCCGCGGCTGCCAAGCTGCGGTTTCCATCCATTGCCCGGTCCCGAATCGAGAACCCGGTTCAGAAACCGACGGGAACGCCTTCCAGCGCCGCGATGAGGCGGTCGATGAAGGGATGCTGCGCCGGCTTCATGCGGGCCTTGGCGCTTTCGGGCGTGAAGAAGCCCGCGCGATCGATTTCGGGCCAGAGCGCCCAAGCTCCCGAGCCCGGAGGCCACTCGATGTTGACCTGGTTGCTGCGGATGCCCTCGTGCTCGTCCCAGTCTCCGTGGAAACCCCAGGCGTGGACGGTCTTGCCACCCCGCTGCCGGATCGACCCCAGCTCGATGTAGGGCCCGGCGGGTGCGATCCCGACCTCCTCCATGAATTCGCGGGTGGCGGCGTCCAACGGCTCCTCGCCCGGTTCGATCTCGCCCTTGGGAATCGTCCAGATGCCATGGTCCCGATGCGGAAACCAAGGGCCGCCCGGATGCGCGATGAAGACCTCCAAGCGCCCGTCTCGGAGACGGTACATCAACAGTCCGGCGCTGACCCGGGAGCGACGCATGGCTGGGGGTGAAACGCTACTTTCTGGATACGGGAAGGCCACAATCCGATGAAGCGGGCACCAACTCGGACGCGCCTCCATACACAGACGTATGCCAAATGCCCGAACGTTCCGCAACCACGGCGTCATGCGGAGTGCGGTTCCGGAATTCCACACAGCCAAGGAATCCGGTGGAGCGGAGACCGCAGCCTGGCGGCCGCGGCTACCTGCAGGAAATCGCGAACCGCAGATCAGGAATCACGAATGCCTTGGCGGCTTGGCGTTTCGTAGGCCAATCCCTTCGCTATCGATCGGCACAGGTCCACACGCGGATCAGTGATCGGGGAATGGAGGAAAACCGCAGCTTGGCAGCCGCGGCTACCTGCAGGAAATCGCGAACCGCAGATCAGGAATCACGAATGCCTGCACCCGTCGAACGGTTTCGGCTAGGCTCCGACGCCGACCGCATGACGCCGATCTACGCAGACCACAACGCGACCACCGCGCCGGATCCCGCGGTGAGGGCGGCCATGGAGCCATTCCTTTCCGGCTGCTGGGGCAACCCCTCCAGCGTGCACCGCATCGGCCGCGAGGCGCGTGCGGCGCTCGACGAGTTCCGCTACCGGACGGCCGCCGCCTGGGGCTGCAAGCCTTCCGAGGTGGTCTTCACCGGCGGCGGCACCGAGTCGAACAACCTCGCCCTGCTCGGCACGGCTCGCCTCCTGCGCGGCCGTGGACGCCACATCGTCGCCTCCGCGGTCGAGCACCACGCCGTGCTCCATACCCTGCGCTACCTCCAGAAGCATGAGGGGTTCGAGCTCTCGATCGTGCCCGTCGACGCCCATGGCCGAGTGGACCCGGAAACCGTCGTGTCGATGCTGCGGCCCGACACGGTCCTGGTCTCGGTGATGGCGGCGAACAACGAGGTGGGCACGCTTCAGCCGGTGGCCGAGGTCGGACGCCGCTGCCGGGAACGCGGGGTGGTGTTCCACTGCGACGCTGTGCAGGCGTTCGGCAAGCGGCCCTTCACCGGCATCGGCCAGTTCGAGGCGGACCTCGTCCCAGTGTGCGCCCACAAGTTCCACGGACCGAAGGGCGCCGGGGCGTTGTACATCCGGTCGCCGCTCCTGCCCCATCCGATCCAGCACGGGGGCGCCCAGGAAAACGAACGCCGGGGCGGAACCGAGAACCTCGCCGCGATCGCCGGGTTCGTGGAAGCCTTCGAACGGTTCGTGCCAGACCCTGTTTTCCAAGAGGAGCCGCTCCGCGCTTGGACCCGTCAGCTCGCGGAGGTGCTCCGGGGCATCCCGGGAGTCGTGCTGCGTGGACATCCGGAGGAGCGCCTCGCCAACACCCTGGCCTTCACAGTCGAGGGCACCGACAGCATCGCGCTGCTCGCCAACCTCGACCTGGAGGGCGTCTGCGCCTCCAGCGGCTCCGCCTGCACCGCCGGCTCGGTCGAGCCCAGCCACGTGCTCCAGGCCATGGGCGTCCCCGACGCCGAGGCCAACGCCCTCGTCCGCCTCTCCTTCGGCCGGGACAACACCGCCGGCGAGATCGAACGCATCGCCGGGATCCTCCCCGAGGTCATCCGCCGGTCCCGCGGCTGACGTCCTTCAACAGCGATCCCGGCTTCGCAGGGCCCACCCAATCGGACGGGTCGTCGGCGAAGTCCGCGAACAGCGCGCCATGGCGGTCGGCGGGGATCGGCAGGAACGTGCCCGTGGCCTCCGCGACCGTCGCGCCCGACCCGTCCACCAGCCGGGCCGTCGTCCGGAAGAGACGCCCACGGCGGTTCTCCGCCAGTTCCGCGGAGGCGGTGAGTTCGGAACCCGGCGAGACGGGGCGCACGAACCGCACGTTCAGTTCCGCCGCGAAGGCGAAGGAGCGGGTGTTCACGCCGATCACCCAGGCCATCATCTCGTCCAGCACCGTGGTGATCAGCCCACCATGGACCACGCCGCTGAAGCCGGCGTGCTCGGGGCGGAAGACGACGGTGGCACGGACCAGGCGTCCGTCGGAATGCAGGTCCAGCCCGAGGCCGGCGGGGTTGTGGTAGCCGCAGACGAAGCATCCGCGCGTGCGCGGCAGTCGGCGGAACTCCGGGGAGGACACCCCGTCGGCTTGGGGATCGGCGTTCATGGGAGGGGACGCGCGACGTAAAGCCCGCCGACCAGCAGGAGGATCAGCCCGAAGTAGGCGACGCCCATGGTGAGCTTCTGGCCCGGGTCGATGGCATAGTACCGCTGCTCGAAGGTGTCGCGTTCGCGGAACAGGGAAATCAGGCGCGGCAGGCCGGTGAGGAGGATGTAGATCGAGATGAACGGGAGGCTGTGCTGGACCATCGCGATGTACACGACATAGGCCGCCAAGAGGGCGTAGCCCGGGATCCAGAGCCAGGGCGAGATCGCGGCGACGATGCGGCCGCCGTCGAGGAAGCCGGCCGGGGCGAGGTTGAAGAGGTTCAGAAGGAATCCGTAGAACGCGAGTTCGCCCCAGAACGGGTTCCCGGTCGCGTTGCGGACCATCAGACAGACCCCGGCGGCGAAGGTGCCGAAGAGCGGACCGCCGATGCCCACGACCGCCTCCTCCCATGCGTTGGCCGGCCGCTGCTTGAGGGAGATGAACGCGCCCATCATGGGGATGAAGATGGGCGGACCGGTGCGCAGGCCGAATCGGCGTGCGGCGACAAGGTGACCGAACTCGTGCACCAGGATCAGGGCCACGAAGACCGTCGCGAACGGCCACGACCATTGGAAGGCGTAGAAGGCGATGCTGACCGCCATGGACAGCGCGGTCAGCGCCCACGCGCCGGCGCCCAGGCCACCGCCGGAGGCACCGGTGCGCGGACCCGAAGCCGGCACCGTGGGCAACGGCGGCGGGGCCGCGGAGCGCCAGCGGTCACGTTCGCGACCCGGATCGGACGGAGGAGTTTCCACGCGCCGAACTTCGTCGGGGAATGGCGGGGACTCCAGCGAAAGCTCCCACGACCATCACGGAAGGTGGTTGTTCGCGATCCACTGGAAGTAGCCG
>CAMASJ010000042.1 GCA_945860685.1 Akkermansia muciniphila | reverse complement strand
CTCGGATCTTCTCCTCCGTCGTGTGTCGCTTTCCCTTCATCGTCTGCTCCCTTTCTTGGTTGCCCAGACTCTCAATTCCCTTGGCTCAGTTTGGCGAGGTCAGGTCAGGACGCGGAGACCTTTCCGACGCGGCCCTCGCGGATTTCTGCGTCTTCTTCCTCGAAACGCTGCTCGACCAGATCCGGTTCATGAGCGGACTCCTGGAGTTGCCTGCGCTGAGAAAGCGGGTGGAACGCTATTTCCAGTACGAGGCCGACGAACTGCAGCGTCATCGGGAACCGATCATGAGGGTCGTGAGGACGCTCATCGACGAAGGCGAGATCCCGCGCACCCGGGTGCAGGAGATCACCGGCAAGGCCGGCACCGTCGCCGCGGAGATCATCAAGCGCGGCCTGGCCGAAGGCTACTTCGAGACCTCGAGTCCGAAGGGTCCGCTCTATCCGGCCTTCCCCATCCGAGTGCGAGAGGTCCTCTTCCCGCGGCTCTTCCTCGACCTGCCCGTCGATGGACCGGATCGGGAGAACGTTTAAGTCCGACTACTTCCAGTTTCGGAAGGAGTCGACGTAGGCCACGAAGGCGTCGTTCTGGAGGACCTTCACTTTGGTTCAATTGGTTTCGGGAACGAGGGCACCTTGACTGCGTTCCAGGTCGGGTTCACGGCCGTCGAAGTTTTGGCGCCTTGGCAATACCCATTCCGCCGCGAGCTGGCCGGCTTGTTGCGCGGAAGCCGTGGGCGCTCCATTCTGGAAATCGCATCATCGGTGCGGTGGCTGGCCTGACTTCGGACAACAATGGCTTGGATCCACATCATCTCGTTCACTCCACGGACTCGGACCTTGGCGATGGTGCTCGCATTGGTTTTCGACGGCTTGCTGGTCCAGGCCGCCCAGCCGCCGGTCAGCATCATCTTTGACACTGATGTGGACCAAGACTGCGACGACATCGGTGCGCTCTTTGTCCTGCACGGCGCGGTCGAGCGGGGGGAGGCACGACTCTTGGGGACGATCGGGTGCACGTCTTCGGACGCGATCGCGCCATGCCTCGATGCCATCAACACCTGGTTTGGCCGACCGGAGATCCCTGTCGGGACGCTCAAGGACGCGGGATTCCTCGACCACCAGGGATTCGGCGATGAGATCCTCCGGCGCTACCCACGGAAGTTCGCCTCTGGCAGGGACTACCCCGATGCGGTGAAGCTCTACCGCCGTTTGCTGGCGGAACAGCCCGACGGCAGTGTGCTGGTGCTGGCGGTCGGCCCGCTGCGAAACCTGGCGAACCTCCTCAACTCGCCGCCCGACGACCTCAGCCCGATGGACGGCCGCGCACTGGTCGCGAAGAAGGTACGACAGCTGGATGTGATGGGCGGAAACCATCCGCCATCCGATGCCCGGGAAGCCGAGTGGAACTTCAAGCAGGATCCCGCCTCGGCGGCGCTGGTCTGCTCGGACTGGCCCACGCCGATCCTCTTCAATGGCGATGGAGGCTCGATCAACTCGGGACGGCGTGTGACCTACGAAATGCCCGAACACAATCCATTGACGATGGCCTACCGCCATTACCCCAGCGCGGGTTTCGCCGGTGATCGACTCAGTTGGGATCCGATATCGAGCCTCGTTGCGAGCCGGGGAGCCGCACCTTGGTATGCGGAGGTCAACGGCGGTATCAACATCGTCGACCCCGCCACAGGGATCAACAGATGGAAGCCGGGTGTGGGCGGCCGCCACGCTTACCTTGTTCGAAAGAGTTCGAAAGATGAGGTCGAGAAGGCCTTGGAGGAAATGCTGACGGCCGGCAGGCCGCGGCCGACCCACCTGAAGTTCAATACGCTCTACTACACGGACGCGGGCATGTGCCATGTCACCTACTCAGGCGACCGGAGCACCCAAGGGGTCTGGCGCTCCAAAGGAGCATCGGGGTGGATCCAGTACCAGCACGTCGACGGCCGAAAGCGCTTGGTCACATCCTACGCCATCGAGTGTGGCAACCGCGACCGACTTCCGAAGGCGCTCGAGTTGGCGGGCTCCAACGACGGCGGAACAACTTGGACCGTGCTGGACCGGCAATCGAAGCCAGGCATCGACGAAGCAATGCCGCGTCGCGAGTTCGCCGTCTCATCGCCGGCCAAGTGGAATGTCTATCGCCTCACGCTGACCGCCGCCAATGAGACTGAGGGTGTGCAGGTGAATTCGGTCGAGTTGAATGAGCGGGTTCACTGTGGACGAGAAGCCGCCGTCGCTTCCGTGACCCTCGATCAGCCCACCACAACGCTGCGCGTCCACCAGCGAACAACGCTCAACGCGAACCTGGCGCCGCTGGACACTTTCGAGCGCCAAGTCCTCTGGAGCAGCAGCGATCCGGAAACCGTCGAGGTTCGGCCCATCGGCGAACAAACCGCCATGGTCGTCGGGAAGAAGCCTGGCGTCTCCGTCGTCACCGCCTCGATTGGAGGAGTTCAACAGGTTTGTCGGGTGACGGTGCACCCCTCGACGCTGCCTCCGGGCTGGCGGTACAACGAGCTGAACGCGCCGCCGATTCCCGGCTCGGTCGCCGTTTCCGAAGATCAATTCATCCTCCAGGGAAGCGGCCACGCCATGACGTCCTGGTGGGAACGGATCCGGGATCAGGGGGTGTACGCAAACCGTCCGTTACGTGGTGATGCCACGCTGTCCGCCGTGCTCACCCGTCTGTCCCAAAACGTCGGCGGCCCGAGCTACCAGTGGGACAATCGGCCATCCACCGCGGCGGGGCTGATGCTCCGGGAGTCGTTGACCGAAGCCGTCGGGCAGTTCGTCCTGATCCAGGTTGCGGCCTCCGGCAAACTCACTTGTCGATGGCGGTCCAAGAGTGGCGACCAGGACGACAACCAGATCCAGGAGCTGTCCACGGTCGAGATGCCGGTCCATCTGAGGCTCGTGCGGGCATCCGGTGAGGTTCGGATTTACGCCTCGGCCGACGGAAAGGATTGGGGAAAGCCACGCATGACACTTCCCGCCAAATTCGACGATTCGAGCCGGATAGGGCTCTTTGTCTGTTCGGGCAATAGCGTTGCCTCCGCCACGGCCGTCTTTGGGTCGGTGGAGGTCATTGAATGACCTCAAGGAAGCACGCAATGGCATCGCTCACCCATCCGCGAAATCCATTCCCTTCCCAACGCTATCCCGCGCCCGAATGGGCACCTCCCGCAATCGACGGCGAGCGGATTCCGGCGCCCTCATCCATTTTCAGGCAGGCTCTTTGGCCAGTTGCGTCACCGCTCGGTTGCTACCCTTTGGCTCGTCGCTGTGCCAGTACCGCATCCACAACGTTGATTGTATATAGCACGACGCAAACGAGGAATGGCATCAAAATCCCCATATCCTGTGGAGCCTCTTCAGCATTGCGCCAGTTGAAGGCGAGGTTGAAGTAGATGACAACGATCTTCGAGAATTGTACCGCTAGTTTTAAAAAGGGCAGGGTGAATACGAGGATGAAGAAGCCTCCGGCCCAACGGCGTCCTTGAGTGAGTTGCCCTATGCCAGGGTAAATGAACGCAGAAAGAAACACCGGCGGAAAGCTTCCCCTCCGCGGAGGTATTGGCGGCGGTGTTGAGGGTGTGGCGTTCATGAGTACCTTGGTTAGTGTGCTTGAGATGGAAAACGAAGCTTCAATAGTATCCGGCTCAAATTCAGTGGCGAAGTGATATTAAAACCGTTGAGGTTTCAAACCTCTAATGGCAAGGGAGTCTTGATAGACGCTAAACGGTCAGATCATGAAGCAAGACTGGCCAGTTCTCAGCGAACGCTCCATTCGACGCGGATATGCGGATAGGCGCCAGCAATGAGGTCTGTGATGATCTGCATGTCTCGGACGCAACCAACTGGTACCTTGTGTCGATCGTGGGCCGTGAGTAATTGAAAATGTTCCATCAGGCTGACGCGAAGCACTTGCACTTCCGAAAGTTCGACCTCCCCAAAGGCGTTTGGCTGTCGAGGGCTGCGCCAGCCAAAAATCCCGTCGCGTATCAAGCACTCACGGACGGTGGGACGGAACCACTCGGCAGCGTAGTTGAGCGACGATACACCGAAACACAGCGCCCACCAGCCGGGCCCAAATCCTCGCAACGAATCCCCCACACCCAGCTTGTCCGGGAACTGCCAAACCACGAGCGAAGCGATGCAGAGAACGGTATAAACGATTCCCCAAACGATAGTGCCTCGGGACCTGCTTGGATAAACAAATTGTCTATTCATTGGGAGGCGCCATTCGATTCCAAGAAAACCTATTCCTGTTGTAGTCTAGGAGGGGTTTCCAAGAATTGAAAGGTAGATTAGATAATATGCATCTGGTTGTTGTCGATGAGGTTCCAATGGAAGCAACCCTGAGATACCAGATCCCATAACGGCTCTGGAAGCGGTTCAACAATATGCCCTCGACCCGGTCGCAGCAGAAACCGCCGGGGCCGAAGAACCCAGTCTCCACTCCCATGCAGGAGATCGCCGGCAAGGCCGCCACCGTCGCCGCGGAGATCATCCAGCGCGGCCTGGCCGAAGGCTACTTCGAGACCTCGAGTCCGAAGGGCCCGCTTGCCCCGGCCTTCCCCATCTAGGTACGCGTGGTCTTCTTCCCGCGGGGTGTGGCCGGGAATGGCTTCCAGTGGTGAGGAGTTAGATCCAAGTTTTTAAGTTGGCCTAAAATGCGGTGATTCGCCGTACTCTCTCCCTTGAATCGTGGGATTTTCCCATGAATTCACTTTGGAAAGAATCACGAGGGTTCGATTCCCTTCACCCGCTCCAACTCCCGTTTGGCGCCTTGGAGTTTTGGCGCGAGGTCACCCTTCGCTCCCTTGCGCTCGAGCCGGTCTAGATCTTCGCCACGGCCACGGGCGTCGGGTTGCGTGACTTCACCACGCCGCCGGGCTGTTCCCGGGTGATCACAAAGGTGGTCGGCCGCCCCACCGGCAACCGCGGACGGAACCGCACGACGGCCTCCTTACTGTTCGCCGGGACGTCGAACACGCCGCCGTCCACCGGGAACTCGTCCCGATCCGGGTCGACGATCCACAGCTGGTACTGAGAGCGGCTCGGGTCGTTCGCAGGCACGCCTTCGAGCCGCAGGTATCCTTCCTGCCCTTCCGTGCTCCACACCACGTCGCCGCGCAGGCCGGCATACCGGTCGGAGCCCGGGCTGAAGTCCGCACGGGTCACGTCGGCGGCGGCCCGCAGCAACGCCACGCGGCCTTGCTCAGGTCGGATCGGTCCGGAAGCCGGACCGCGATTCCAACTCAACACCGCGAACAGCAACGCCACGGCAGCCACCGCCTGCCAACCCCACGCGGTCGTTGGGAATCCGTTGCCGAACGGCGTCCTGGCTTCCTCGGGCTTCGGGAAGGGCACGACCTTGTCGGTCGCGACGAAGCGGTCCGCGTCCCGACGCAGTTTCTCGCGCAGCGACTTCGGCGGCGTCTCGGGGCGCACCAGCCCGCGCACGATCGCCGCGGTCGCCGCCTGCGTCGCGGCGTCCTCCGGATTGCTGGAGGTCGGCGTTCCGTCGCCGTCCACAACCCGGTCGATGGCCTTCTGGAATTCGTCGTTCATGCCGTCACCTCCAACGCCTCACGCACCCGCGCCAGTCCCCGGCGGATCAGGCTCTTCACGGTCCCCAACGGCGTCCCCGTACGCCCGGCGATCTCCGAATGGCTCAGGCCATCCGCCAAGGCCCATTCCATCAGACGCCGCTGTTCCTCGGGAAGCTCCCTCAACGCCGTCAACGCCCGAAGCCCAGCGTCGTCGAGCAGCGAGGGCTCCGCGGCTTCCGCCGCCGGCTCGACCGTCAAGGTCTCGATCGGATCCCAGGCTGGCCGACGGGCCTTGCGCCGACGGGCGTCGATCAGACGTCGCCGCGCCACCGTCACCACGAAGGTCGACTCGCTTCCCACCCGGACGTCGAACCGTCCGGCGGACTTCCACAACTCGATGAACACGTCCTGCACGGCGTCCTCCGCCTCCGGACCGTCGCCCAACATCCGCCGGGCCAACGCCCAGACGAGGCCCTCGTAGCGTTCCAGACAGGCCTCCATGGCAGGACGATCCCCCGCGGCCACGGAGGGCAGCAGGGGTTCGTCGGTGTCGGGCCCGTCAGGCATGGGTCCAGGTCGTGGTCGGCGGTCGGACCGGCTCAGTTCATCATCGTGCCAAGCTCGTCCAAGGCGTGCCGCAGGGTCCACGCCCGGGCGGACAGGTCCTTCTGATCGTCCGCTTCCGCAAGGGCCTTCCGCAGGCGACGCCGACCGGCGGTCGGGACGTCGGAACGTTCCGCGAGGCTCAGCGCGGCGACCTCGTAGATGGCCGCGCAGGCCTGCACCTGACCGTCGTTGAAGAGGGGCACGCCCCGGCGGATCGCCAACCGCACCACCTCGAGGCCGGGACCCTTCGCCGCGCTGGCCGCGGTGGCGGCGGTCTCTGGCGGGAGCAGCACCTCATCGATCACGTGGATCAGGCCGTTCGAGGCGGCGACATCGGTCTTCACGACCCGGGCCTGGTTCACGCGGAGACGGCCGTCCTCGAAGGCGATCTTCACCTCGGCACCCGAGAGGGTCTTCGCGGTGTCGAGCCCCGCCACCTGCTTCGCGGCGACCTTGCCCGTTATCACGTGGTACTTCAGCACGGCCTGGAGACGCGCCTTGTTCTCCGGCTTCAGGAGCGATTCCAAGGTGCCGGCGGGCAGCTTGGCGAAGGCCTCGTCGGTCGGCGCAAGGACCGTGAACGGACCGTCGCCTTGGAGCGCCTCGACGAGGTCGGCGGCGGCGAGGGCCTTGGCGAGGGTCTTGAAGGAACCCGCCTTGATCGCCGTGGCGACGATGTCGGGTTTGGCGGAGCCGTGGGATCCGGCGAGCAATCCCGGCGAACCGAGGGCCAGGAGTGCGGCGGCGGCGACGGCGGGGAACCAACGGGCGAGGATATGGGAGTTCATGGGAATCACTGGGATGTCTGGAATCGTTTTGCCGGACCCAATCGTCCGGACATCCATGCTCTTCGCCGGAGTTCCCAGATTGGATGCACGCGATCGGAAGTTTGTGGAAGGAGTCCTCAAACCGGACCCGTTGAACCCAACGCCCGGTTCCGTGGTGGAGGGGAGATGCCCATGGATTTCCAGGACTTCACCTGCCACAAACGCCGTTGACCCACCGACGCTTGCCGGACGCGATCCACCAGACGGTCCCCGATCCGCAGGCCGCCTGATGGGTTGCCAACCTCCGCCCTCCACGTAGCGTTCCCATGTCCGACGATGTCTCCCAACACGCCCAACCCGATCCCGGTGAAGCCGCTTCTCTCCGCAGAGCGGATGGAGCGGATCTTGTCGGCGCGGCGCTCTCTCACCTCCGAAGAGGCCTACCGTCAACTGGAGCAGCACATGGGACGCCCACTCTCGCCCGGCAGAAGGAAAGCCTTCGTGAATGGGCGCGAGGTCTGGGTCTGCTGCTGAGTCCCGCCAAGCTTCCGACCAAGGTGGTCCGCGGCGGTCAGGAGCACGACCTGTTTCACGACGAAGCGACCGATCGCTACTTCAAGGTCACCCGCGGCGGCATCTTCGGATTGGCCCCCGGCATCGACCTTGCCCTTGTCTCTTCCGGCGAAGACGCCCGCCGGTTCCATCTCTGGGAAGCCACCCCGCTCGAGTACCTCGAACGGCTTCACCTCCAGAACCAACTCGTTCCCGGACTGAACCGCCTCGAAGGCGTCCTCGACCCCGGCGACGACCTTGCCGTGGTCATCTCGCAACCGCGGTTCGACCTCGTTCCGGTCACCCAGCCCGAGATCGACGCGTGGTTCGAACGGCTGGGCTTCGTCAAGGTGACCGAGTGCGGCTACTACCGAGCCGAGGACAACCTCGGGATCTTCGACGCCCACACGAAGAACCTCGTGCGCTTCCAGGACGACCTCATTCCATTCGACGTGATCCCTTGTCGGCCCGCGGGCGGGTTCCTCCAGTTCATTGCCGACACACTGGCTGCCGGCCACACCGTTCGCGCCGTTCGCACCGTCACCACCACTCCACGTTCCGCGTAGGCGTATCCACGAAGGCGAGAAGGAGGTTTCGAACCTCGGCGCGGCTGAATTCCGAGCTGGGATCGTCGACGCGTCAGTTGCCGACCGGCGCCGGCAGGAGCTCGACCGTGTGAAGGGTCAGGGTTTCGCCCGGTCGAGGTTCATCGCCGGGCTCGATCGCCAAGGCGGTGATCAATCCCCGGTAGCCCGGTGAACGTCCGAGTTCGACGATGGGTGCGCGGACCTGGCCATCGCCGTCCAACTCCAGGGGAACGCTCCGCTCGCGGTCGAAGTGATCGTCTCCCAATCGCTTCCAGTAGATTCGCGCCGTCGTCGGACGTCCGGCGTAGGCGATCCGCAGTCGCACCGTCGGCGCCGCCTCCGCACGCCAGGGACGACCTCCGCTGTCCAATCGGGCCTTCCGTTCCCCGAGATGGATCAGCCACGTGCCCTTCAACGGGAAGCCCTCGTCGGTCGCGCCATGGACGGTCCAATGCTGGCGATCCCGTTCGAACCGCCATGCCGGCGGAGTGCGTTCGGCCATCGCGTTGAAGCGTCGACGCATCTCCTCGAGTTGGCCCACGAGGAACTCGGTGCGGTGCTCGTACACGAGGTCGTGGTCGAAGTTCTCGTGATGGATCGGCGCCACATAGGCGGTCGAACCGTGCTTCGGATCCTCCGACCTGCCGTCGCCATGGATACCGCCGTGGAACTCGGATCCGTCGACCTTGAAGACGCCGAGGCCCCAGCCCTCGTCGTCCACCAAGGCGGCCCAACCCTCCGTGGCGGTGAACCGCGTCCACGGCCAAGGCTTGTGCCAATCGTTCTTCACGTGGGTCAGCGCCCCGTCGGTGAACGGCCGGTCGCCGGTGTAGGACATCAGCCGCGACAGCTTCGAAATCGTGTAGACCGCCGGCAGTTCCTGCGGACAGGGGCGGTACTGGGTCTTGTCCGTCCGCCGGTTGGTGCAGCGGAAGCGCATGTGGATCAGGGGACCTTCCAGGGTCGTCCACGTCTCGAACACGCAGTCGCCGGGGACGCCCTCCAGCGGCCACTGCATGGGGATGCACCGGATGTAGAGCTCCTTGCCGTCGTTGCGATGCTCCACGACCTCGGACGGGTTCAGGTGGCAGTCGCCCGTCTGGATCGGATTCCACCCGAGGCCGACCCAGGCCGGATGCGGCTTCTTGTCCCCGACCTCGAAGGGCCATGGACCGGAGTAGTGGGACATCTGGATCTGCCGACCGAGGTCGGCGCTGTTGATGATGTTTCCGGGGTGGCCCTTGCCGGAGATGAAGGTGACGGCGCCTCCGAGGGCGAGGTCCATGCCGATGCGGACCTCGCCGTTGTCGAGGTAGGACATCTTGGGTGCGGGCAGGGACGTGGCGGCCCAGGTGGTGCTCACCGGAAGGCAGACGAATCCCACCACGACCACGGCGGCCCTCCAGAGCCGGATTATCATGCTTCGATTCGACATCGGTTTCCGGACCATCCCATCACCCGCCTGGGAATGCGTCCATTCCGGGGCCGACTGCGGTCCGTCGGGGGAAGACTGCTTTGGATTGGCCACGGAGACACGGAGGACACGGAGGGAAACGATTGTTGTCCGTCGTCTGTGGTCCGTTGCCTGTAGCCGCGGCTGCCAAGCTGCGGTCCCCGCCTCTCTCACTTTTCCGTGCTGCCTACGTCCGAAGCCCTCCGCCTCCCCGTAGCCTCAGGCGCCATGCCTGAGGAATCCCCCATCCACTCCCCCCCACTGAAAACTGAAAACGAGGAACTGAAAACTTGGAGGCGTTCCGCCCGCGCTCCCAGCTCCCAACTGCTTCCGCATCCACCCGCCACTCTCAAACCCAAGCTCTCCCACGCCTGCTGCTCGGAGGTCCACTCCAGCTCCACCGCAAACGGCGAGGAACCTGAATCTGCGCATTGGCACGCGGCGCCCGAACCTTCTGGATGCAACGACGGGACTTGGATACCGATACGCCTCCTCCACTCGCGAATCGCCGATGAAGAACTCCCAAGCAAACTGGTTGGCCCTGGCATTCCTCGCCGGGGCTCTCACGGTCGGATGCAACCCGATGCGCTATTCGGACTTCGCCGGCAGGGCGGATTCCTGGCCCGTCGCCCCAGGCTCCATGGCGGAACGTCAGTTCGCCGTGCCCGTCTATCGGGGATGGCCGGAACGTCCCTATCGGGTGATCGGCAGCGTGCGCTTCGAGGACCCGGACAAGTACTGGGACGACGGCGTCATCGCGATGGCGGCACGGACGGCGAAGGGCAAGGGCGGCGACGCCATCGTCATGCGGTCCGGATCGGAGTTCGGTGTCGGCATGACGACCGGAGCCATCGGGGATCCGAAGGTCTACAGCGTCGATCAACCGACGGCCTTGGTCATCCAGTGGAAGTCGCAATCCGAGGTGGCCCAGGAGCGGGCGCTTGTCGACCGGCTGGTGGAGGGATTTCGTCAACGCCACCCCGATTCCAACGTGAAGCGGGAGGTGGCTTCCTTGGCGGCGGATTACGTCCAATGGTTGGGGCTGGATCCCAATTCCCCGGCGGCGGCGGCGAAGTTGGACGAGGTCCTGCAGGAATTGGCTCAACTGGCCGACAACCGGGGAGTCCGATGGCTGTTCCGCGACCATGTGCGGGCGACCAGCATCACGACGTCCGCCAGCGACACCGTCTACGGCGTGGCCACCGTGCAAAGGGGCGGCGATGCCTTGACCATCGTCTCCACCTCGGAGAATTCGGAACTGAACTTCAGCGGAACTCTTCAGGACGGTCGGATCGCGGGACGACTCGGCTTCTCAGCCGGATCCACCATCATCTCGGCCAAGGCCGAAGGGGTCTACACGGACGCGAAGATCTCGCTGACCGGCCAAGGGCACACCGCAGACGGAAGTTTCCAAGGCAGCTTCTCCTTCAGCCGCTGACACCGAACCCAGACAGAAATGAAGAAGTCCCTGATTCCAATCGGCGCCGTGTTGGCGGTCGCGACCCTCGGGCTCTTTGCCCGGCAACTGATGGGTGCGGGTCCAGGAACCATGCAACGCTACGAGTACGCGACCATCCGATGGAGCGGCCGCGAGAACACCCATCTGATCCGATCCAACGGCAAGGTGGAGATGCTGGGCTCGGTCCTGAACCGCTCGACCCGTCCCGACCGCGTGGACGAGCGGGCCTACTACATGAACGTCGCTATGAACGCCGTGGCCAAGGAAGGCTTCGAGTTCGCTGGGATGACCCCCGACGAGATCGTCATGCGCCGCGAGATCCAGTAGGCCCCCGGGAGCAGCTCACCAATACCGCGCCCGCTACGGGAAGCCCCAGGGACAGGCCTTTGCGGCGGTTCCGTTGCTGGTTCGTCGTTGGTGGGCCCGTTGTGAGTCGTCCGTCGCCCGTGGACCCGATTCGACCGCCAGGGTCTTGGACTGCGGCGGCACGGCGCTGCTTTGGCTCAGGGCGCGTTGACGGAGGGCAGGATCCGGAAGCGATTCTTCCTATCCTCCGGATCCAGAGATGGGGACCGCGGCCGGGCGGCCGCGGCTACCCTGAGGCGGAACCAGACGCCGAACGGGGACCGGCGATGTCCGCCCCGGATCCAGTGCCTCCCTTCGCGGCTTGGCGGGTTTGCATGAGGCCGTTTTTCGTTCCGTCGGAATCGCTCCGGCTCAAGGGGACTCATTGCGGCGAATGGGACGGCTATTCACCGCACTGGATGCGGTGTTTGGGTTGTGTCTGCGGTGAATCGGAGGGATCATCACCGCATTCGACGCGGAGATTGCATGTACATCCACGAACAACCGAACTGGCCGGATCTTCGATGGGACGCCGCCAAGCTGGCCGGCCCGCTCGCGGAAGTGCGGCATCTGCAGGGGCGGTTGATCGGCCGGATGCAGTCCCTCGGCTTCCAACTGCGGGAGGAAGCCGCGCTGCAGACGCTGACCCAGGACGTGGTCAAGACCAGCGAGATCGAAGGCGAGAACCTCGACACTCAGCAGGTGCGTTCCTCGATCGCCCGACGCATGGGCGTGAACATCGGCGGCCTGCCGCCGGTGGACCGCAACGTGGAGGGGATCGTCGAGGTGATGTTCGATGCGACGAACGGCTACGAACTGCCGCTGACGGCGGAACGGTTGTTCGGCTGGCACGCCGCCCTGTTTCCCACCGGCAGAAGCGGCCGGCAGCGCATCACCGTGGGAGCCTGGCGGAAGGACGTCAACGGCCCCATGCAGGTGATCTCGGGGCCATACGGTCATGAGACCGTGCATTTCGAGGCCCCCGGTCACGAGCGTCTGGAGGGCGAGATGACGCGGTTCCTCGAGTGGTTCAACACCCGGTCGTCCACCGACCCCGTCCTGCGGTCGGCCTTGGCGCATTTCTGGTTCGTGACCCTCCATCCGTTCGAAGACGGCAACGGGCGCATCGCGCGGGCGATCGCCGACAGCGTGTTGGCAGGGTCGGAACGGAGCCCGCAGCGCTTTTACAGCATGTCCTCGCAGATCCAGCAGGAGAGGAAGGCGTACTACGACGTGCTGGAGCGGTGCCAGAAGGGATCGCTGGATGTGACCGCGTGGGTCGAGTGGTTCCTGGGCTGCCTGCAACGGGCCATCCAAGCCTCGGAGTTGACGCTGCAGGCGATCCTGACCAAGGCCCGGTTCTGGGAATCGCATGCGGGCAAAGCCATCAACAGCCGGCAGCGACTCCTGCTCAACCGTCTGCTGGATGGCTTCGAAGGAAAGCTCACCTCCTCGAAGTGGGCCCTCATCGCCAAGTGCTCCCAGGACACCGCCCTGCGGGATATCGGCGACCTGGTGGAGCGAGGGATCCTGGTTCGGCAGGAAGCCGGCGGGCGAAGCACCCATTACGAACTCGTGCCACCGAGGATGTGAAGTGAAGGAGCAGGGAGCAGGGAGCGGGGAGTGCGGCGGCACGGCGCTGCTTTGGCTCAGAACAGGGGGATGGGGGTGAGGATCCGGAAGCGATTCTTCCAATGCTTCGAATCGGGAGAAGGGGGACCGCGGCCGGGCGGCCGCGGCTACAATACGGCCGGACGACGGGCGTCCGGCCTCGGTCACCCGCATCCGTCTTTGTCACCATCCGGGACTGTCCTGGAGCGAGGGGGCTCGGCATGGTTTCTCCAAGCCCTCGTCTTCATCGCATGCCGAACCGTTTCCTTGCCACGGCCGCTTCTTCCAAGGCCGTTGAACGACGCCCGCTCCACGCGGCTCGTCCGGCCGCGTTCCGGATCGGGTTCCCTCGTCTAGGCCTGCGGACGGCGATGGCCACGCTCCTGACGGCGGTGTCCGCGGTCTCGGCCGCGATCCTCTCGCTCGACGGGGTCCAGGTCGTGCCGCACGTCCAGTCCACCGAGATGCAGTACCGGCGGAAGGCCGACTTCAGCCTTGGCGCCCGGGTGGAGCTGTTCCTGAGGAACTCCTCGGATCGCCCCCTGGTCCTCCCGGCCTCGGCCGAGGTCCGGTTGCGGGGGCGCACCCCGGAGGAGTTGCTGCGAGAAGACGCCTGGGCCTGGCACGAACTGCCGTCGGCCTGGGGCGGCGACCCGATCACCCTGCCGCCGGGGGCGATGACGGTCTGGAAGTGGAACGGCAAGCGGGCGGACTGGGGCACGAACACGCAGGCCGAACTCGAGGCGACCCGGCCCGGCATCGGCGGCGTTGAACGCCTGAAAGTGCCCATCGAAAGTCCGTCCGCCTGGCTCTCCGCAGTGACGTTCCTAGGACCCCGGAGCGCGGTCCAACCGGACTCCATGGTTCTTCACGTCGTGAACCGGACCCAAGGGACGCTGCGCCTGGACGCCTGCCGGCTGTGGCTGCCGGAGAGCAACGCTACTTGGCGTTCGCTCCTTGCCCAGGCGTGGATCACCGGCCGGCTCGAGCGGTTCCCGGCCGATGGGATGATTCCTGCAGGAGGACGTGGGGTGGCCCTCGTGGCGACTGGGCCGTTGCCACTGACCTATGCGGCGATCGAGCTGCGGCTGGTGGACGCCGGCGGCAAGCCGTCCACGCTCTGGTCGCATCAACGGGTCAAGCGGGAGGCCTTCGACATCAGCGGCGGCTGGGTCCAGGAGGCGGGAGGCGGCGAGGGGAAGCCGCTGGAATCCGAGGCGTTCCACAAGACCCTCCGCCGCATCCACGTGAACACGGCGCAGATCCAGGAACAACCCGGGTACACCGACCGGACCGGACCCGACGGCCTGTATTCGCGGTACCCGCTGAAGTACTTCTCCGCGTTGACGCCGGTGGGGCACTACGACACGGACGCCATGCTGCCGCGGGTCCATGCGGTGGAGTTCCTGGGCGAACCCCAGTATGGCGGCGGGAAGCCGGTGCCTCCTCAGGACTGCTGGAAGGCGATGGCGCCCTATGCGTCCACGCGGCTGCCGACGTCGCTGACCCACAGCGAGGAACGGGTCTGGCGGTTCTACGCGGGCCTGACGGACTTCCCTCACTACGACGCCTACCGGGTCACGGCGCCGTCGCCCGACGCGTGGGCCCAGTACGACCGTTGGGGAGGCGAGCGGATCCGCTGGGGCGCGCCGCTGGAGACCATCGGCGAGATGACGCGGTCGCTGCGGGACCTGAACCGTCCCCGACCGATCGCCTACTGGTCGCAGGGACCGCATCACGACTGGAACGGGTACGGCGGCCGCAAGCGCGGCTCCCCTACCCCGGACGAACTGCGGCTCCAGGCCTGGCACGCGCTCGCGAGCCGGATCACCTCGCTCTACTGGTTCAACCTGAGCGTGCGTTCCCTGGTGGCCTTCCCCGACCTGATCGAGCCGATGACCCGGGTGGGCCGGGAGATCCGGATGTTGGAAGAGCATTTCCTCGAGGGGGACGCGACGTACCATCGGCGGGTGATGCGGGACGGGGCGCCGGACTGGGACCTCGACGTCGTGGCGGGTCCGCGAGGCGCGCTGATGGTGGCGTTGGACCTCGCCTACGTCCCGGATCCACGGGAACGGGAGTTCCGGTTCGGCCCGCCCCGGGAGACGACATTCTCCTTTCCCCTGCCCGCGTTCGTGGGGAATCCCGTCGAAGTGTTTCGCGTGGATGCCGACGGGACTACACCGGTCGAGCACCGGATCGAAGGCGGACGCGTCGTCGTCCGGGACCGCGTCAGCCGTGTGGCGGTCTATGTGGCGGCGGCGGACGATGGGGAGCGGGAACGCATCGAGGCCCGCCGGCGGACGCTTGTCGCCGAGGAGGACGGACTTGGCTTCGATCCGGGCCGCAAGCCGGAGGACCTGGCGGTCCTCCGGCGACTGGTGCGGAAGCCCTGAACGGTAAACGACCAAGATCCCATCATGAACCGAACCCTGTTTCGAATGATCCAAGCCCTTCTGCTCGCCGTCCTGGCGGGAACCGCCGCCGTCACCGCCGCGGCCACCAATGAGCCGCCGTGGTACCGGCGGGTGCTGGTGGGCATGGAGGTGGGGCCGACCGGGGCGCAGTTCGGCGGCGGTCGGCATGCGCCGGACTACGCGCGCGAGTTCGACGGCGCGGAGATCGTGCGCCGGAGCGTGGCGGCGAAGGCCGAGTACCTGGTGATCTGGGTGCGGGACGGCGACTTCACCTTCCACGACTCGAAGCGGGTGCCGCGGCCGGTCGGGCTGGGGAACCGCGAAGTGTTGCGGGAGGCGGTGGACGAGGCCCGTCGGCACCACCTGCCGTTGATCGCGTACTGCCAGCTCCAGTACCCGGCGCACGAGCTGCGGGAACATCCGGAGTGGAAGATGCGACAGGCCGACGGCAAGCCGATCGACCATCTGGTCTGCTTCAATTCCCAGTACACGAACGCGGTGAAGTCGCTGTTGGCCGAGATGACCGCCCATGGGTTGGCCGGCTTCCACCTGGACATGGTCGACCAGGGATTCGGGGCGCCGCACGGCTGCTGGTGTCGGCATTGCGAGGAGCGGTTCCACGACGAGCACGGGCGTCCGATGCCGAAGTCGATCGAATGGGGCAGCGAGGATTGGGACCGGATGCTGCGCTTCCGCTACGACACGAGTGATCGCTTCGAGAAGATGCTGACCGAGCACGTCCGCGGCCTCGATCCGCGGGCGACGGTGGACTTCAACTACCACGGCAACCCGCCCTTCTCGTGGGAGGTGGGCCAGACCCCGGTGGCGCATGCGGGGAACGGGGACTTCGTGACGGGCGAAGCGGGGCTGTGGGCCTTCGGGGCGCTGTCGGCGAGCTTCAACGCCGAATGGTACCGGGCGGCGACTCCGGACAAACCGTTCCAGGTGGCGATCCAGCGGGGCGTGCGGATGTACCACGACCAGACGACCCGGCCGCTGCACGACATGCGGTGGGAGATGTCGACGTTGCTGGCCCACGGGGCCTTCGTGACCATGATCGACAAGACGGCCTACGACGGCCGGCTGGATCCGGTGGCCTACGAGCGCATGGGCGCGGTGCTCGGCGAGGCGCGCGCCAAGCGGAGCGAGTTCGGCCATGGGCCGGTCAGCGACGTCGGCCTGCTCTTCAGCGTGCGTTCCCGCGACGCGATCGGACGCGCCACGCCGGCGCCGTGGTTCCAGGCCGTCCAGGGTGCGCACAAGGCCTGCGTGTACGAGCACCTCGGCTTCGGCTTCCTGTTCGACGAGAACCTGACGGCGGAGGCGCTGGGGCGGTTCCCGGTGGTGTGCCTGCCGAACGTGGGGGTCCTTACGGAACGCGAGCTGGGGCTGGTGCGGCGGTACGTGGAGGACGGCGGCCACCTCGTCGTGACCGGACACGGCGGACAGTTCGATCCGTTGGGAAAGCCGCTGACAAACGGGAGCCTGGAACCGCTGATCGGGGCCAAAGCGGTCCGCCGGATGGGGACGTCGGACAACTGGGTTCGGCTCCCCGAGGGCGGCGAAACGGCGGCGGCGTTGTCCGCGGGGATCCGTGCCGAGTGGCCGTTCCTGGTGCGGGGGCCGGCGACGGTGTACGAGCCCACCACGGCGCGGGCGTTCGGCGACCTGATGGATTCGCACCGGGGCTCGCTGGCGAATCCGGACGGCTACAACGCGGACTGGCCGTTGAGCGCGCGTCAGGCGGTCGGACCGGCGGTCCTGGTGAACGCCGTCGGCAAGGGCACGGTGGTCACGATCGCCGCCTCACCCGACGTCGCCACTGCGGGCGAACACCATGTCGTCGAGGCCCGGCGCCTCCTCGCCAACGCCATCCGCCTCCTGCATCCGGCGCCGCGGGTCCGGATCGAGGCGCCGTCCAACGTCGAGGCGGTGGTGACGGACGACCCGGCGACGCGGACGTTGCGCGTCCACTTCATCGCCTACAACGCCACCCCGCAGACCACTCCGTTGAAGGAGCGTCCCTATGTGCTGCCGGGCCTGATCGAGGATCGTCCGATGTTCCGGGCCGTCATCGAGGTCCGGGACGGCCTGAAGGGCGCCAAGGCCTGGAACCCGGTCACGCGCCTGAAGCGGCGGGGCAACCGGGTGGAGGTGACGGTGGAGGACATCCATGAGGTGATCCGGTGCCGGTATTGAGATGGGGATCCGAGTTTTCAGTTTCTAGTTTTCAGTTTTCAGCGGGGAGCGCGGCCTGGCGGGAGGCGGGCGGGATTACGATTACGATTACGATTACGATTACGATAAAGAGCAGGGACAACGGACAACGATCGACGGACCAAGAGTATTGGGCGTCATCGACGGGATTTTTGTCCACACACCGGTGTGGGGGAGGACAGTCCCGGACTTGCTCCGGACGGCCCGTTCGGTTCCCACTCTTGGAATGCGACGGTTCCTCCTCGCCCTCGTGGCGCTGTCTTCGGTGGCGGTGGCGGTGGTCTCGATGCGCTACTTCGTCGCCCCGCAATTCGCGCCGCTGCTCCAGGTGAAGGCCGGCCTCTTCCGCACGCTCCTGCTCGTTCATGCCGGGGCGGCGCTGGTGGCGCTGGCGGTGGGGCCGTTCCAGTTCTCCAGCCGACTCCGGAACCGCTCTCCACGGATGCACCGGCGGGTCGGCTACGTGTATTTCGCCGGCGTGTTCGTCGGAGGCGGTGTTGGGCTGGTCTCGGCCGTGGGCGCCGAAGGCGGACTGACGGCCCGCACCGGCTTCTTCCTGCTCGGCGTGTGCTGGCTGACGAGCGCCTGGATCGCGTTGTCAGCGGCGCGGCGTGGGGACATCGCGGCGCACCGCCGGTGGATGGTGCGGAACTTCGCCCTGACCTTCGCCGCGGTGACGCTGCGGCTGTGGTTGCCGGCGCTTGCGGCGGCCACGGGCAACTTCGTCGAGGCCTACCAGACCGTCGCATGGCTCTGCTGGGTGCCCAACGCGATCGTCGCCGAGATCCTGTTGGGGAGAAAAGGGGCGAAGCTCTGAGAGCTTCGAGTTTTCAGTTTCTGGTTTTCAGTTTTCAGCGGGGAGTCCTCAGGCGTGGCGCCTGAGGCTATGGGGAGGCGGAGGGCTTCGGGCGTAGGCAGCAGGGAGCAAGGAGCGGGGACCGCAGCTTGGCAGCTGCGGCTACGGGCAACGGACCACTGACGACGGACCAAAAACTCTTCCTCCGTGTGCTTTGTGTCTCCGTGGCGAACCGTCAGTCGGTGAACTCGTAGGAGTAGATGCTGT
>CAMASJ010000041.1 GCA_945860685.1 Akkermansia muciniphila | reverse complement strand
GGCGTCGACGAGCAGCAGGAGGCGCTTCTCGTCGCAGAGCCGGCGCAGGCCCAGGAGGTATTCCGCGCTGGCGGGCGTGATGCCGCCCTCGCCTTGGATGCCTTCGATGAGGATGGCCACGGTGGCCGGCGAAAGGGCCTCGCGGGCGGCGTCGAGGTCGTTGAACGGGATGTGCCGGAATCCGGGCACCATCGGTTCGAAGCCCTTCTTCACCTTGTCCTGCCCCGTTGCGGAGATGCCGCCGAGCGTGCGTCCGTGGAAGGAATTCACCGCGGTGAGGATTTCGAAGCGTCCTTCGTCGTGGCCGAACTTGCGCGCGACCTTGTAGAGTCCCTCGTTCGCCTCCGCGCCGGAGTTGCAGAAGAAGACCTTGCCGGGCGCGATGCGGCGGCTGAGTTCGTAGGCCAACCGCCCTTGGGGCTCGTTGTAGTAGAGGTTGGACACGTGCACGAGGCGGCGTGACTGCTCCACCAGTGTCTCCGTGATCTCGGGATGCGCGTGTCCGAGGCTGCAGACGGCGATGCCGCCGCCGAGGTCGAGGTAGCGCTTGCCGCTGACGTCCCAGACCTGGCTGCCCGCGCCGTGGCTCAGGGCGAGGTCGAAGCGTCCGTAGCTCGGCACCACATGGCGCTGGAACAGCTCACGGACCTCGGCGTGCCGGTTCTGGAGGATCGGGGGTGGCGTGGGGACCAGTTGTTTCATCTCGTCGGACGCGCGTTATGCGTGCGTCCGCGCGGAACGCAAAGCAATTCGCGGCGTGGCCGGCCCGTCAGACGAAACGCACCGTCAACACCGGCGGAAACCGCACCGGCAGCGGCATCCATCCGTCGCCGCCGTCCTCGGAGACCCACACGCCTCCGCTCGTCGATCCGACCGCCACGCGGTTGCCCGTGGCGTCGGTGTCGATCCCGTGCCGGTAGACGAGATCGTACGCCTCGTCCAACGGAAGGCCGCGGGTCAACGTCTCGAATCCCTTGCCGCCGTCCCGGGTCCGCGTGAGGACGAAGCGGCCGGCCTTCGGGATGCGGCAGACATCCGCCTCCGCCGGCGCGAAAAGCGCGGTCTGGGGATCGATCGGATGCGCCGCCACGGCGAAGCCGAATCCGGAAGGCTCGGGCGGTGGGACGGCCTTCCAGGACCGTCCGTCGTCGGTCGAACGGAAGATCCCGTTGTGGTGTTGGCACCAAAGGACGTCCGGCTCGGCGAGGCAGCGGGAGATCCGATGCGGATCCTGGGTGTCGGGATCGTCGGCCTGATCCGGCGGAAGATAGGCGGCGCGCATCCCGTCCGAGCGGTTGGCCCAGGTCGCTCCGTCGTCCTCGCTGACCCAATATCCGCCGCAGGACACTCCCACGCCCAAGCGGGTCGGATCCCGTGGATCCACGAGGATGCTGTGGATGCCGGGGTAGTCATATCCGCCGCCGAACCACTTCGCGCGCTCCGGCCGGTTCCAGAGACCGGTGACCAGCGACCAGCTGTCGCCGTGGTTGTCCGACTTGAAGAGGCCTCCCGGGACCGTCCCGCACCAGAGCCTTCCGGGTTGGTCGTCGCCGCCCGCTTCCAGGCACCAGGCCAGTTCCACGGACCACGGGATCGTCACACCCCGCATCGGGCAGCGGATCTCCGGTGCGTCCGCCGGCTTCGGCGGGAACGCCGGGGCGGCGATCTCCTTCCAGGTGCGGCCGGAGTCGGCGCTCCGATGCAGCTTCGTTCCGAAATGGCCGTGGTGGACCACGGCGTACCACGCGCCGTCGCGGGGATCGGTGAGCACCGCCGGGATCTGGAGTCCGGGGAAGTGCGGCGGGAGCGACCGCCAGCCGTGGACGGTGCGTTCGACGACGAAGAGCCCCTTGCGGGTGCCGAGGAGGAAGCGGTGTTGCATGGGTTTCCTGGGTTTGGATCAGCCGCCGGAAAGGGCCTGGAGCAGGTGGACTTCGGAACCGCCCGGAACCGGGACCTGCTGGTGCTCGCGGTCGGTCAGGGCCTCGCCGTCGAGGAACACCGCGACGTGTTTCCGGATGCGGCCTTGGTCGTCGACGACGTAGGACCGGAGCCTCGGTTCGCTTTGGAACAGGGCGTCCAGCACCTGCCGCAGCGATCCGGGAGCCACCTGCCAGGGGCCTTCGAAGCCTTCGCGCCGCAGGTGTTGGGTGACATGGACGGTGACCATGAGAGGCTGGATGCCAGTCCCCCACAACGGACGCCGGCAATCAAGACCGGCTTGGGTCGGAACCTGGGAGAAGAGGCCCGCGCGAAGGGCCCCAACGCCGCGGGGAAAGGGGCGGGGAACCGACGGGGCTCACGGTGCCGCCGTCCGGCGATCGCGGACACGCCGGCAGAGATCGGCGGCGGCTCCGGGCCATTCCGGAAACCGGAATTGGAAGCCGGCTTCAAGAAGACGGCCGGGGACCACACGCCGGCTCTTCAGCACCAGCTCGCTTTCCGTTCGTAGGAAAAAGGCCCCGATCTCCAGCATCCAGCGCGTGGCCGGCAGGCCGACCGACCGACCCCATGCATTCCGGAGGGATCCCATGAAGTCGCGATAGGGAAGGGGTTCCGGGGCCGCGAGGTTCACCGGCCCCTCGATCTCCGGATGGACCATCAGGAATTCCAGCGCGGCGAGGAAGTCGGCCTCGTGGATCCAGGAAACGTATTGGCGTCCTCCGTCCACCGGCCCACCCAGACCCCAACGGACCAGCCGCAGGAGCGCATCGAAGACGCCTCCACGATCCGGGGTCATCACCATCGCAGTGCGCAGGATGACCTGGCGAGTGCCCGGCGTGGACGATTCGAGGGCGGCTTTCTCCCAGCGTTCGGCGACCGAATGGCTGAACCGCCAGGTGTCCGGAGCCCCGACTTCCCCGCCCCCGAGGAGCCCGTGGGCCTCGTCGTTGGAGGCGTCGAAGCGGTGGGCGTAGATCGTCGCGGTACCCATCTGCAGCCACAGCGGCGGCGGTCGCCGTGCGGCTGCGATGGCGGCGGCCACCGCCCGGACGGATTCGACCCGCGAGCGCAGGATCTCGTCGCGGTTCCGGTTTCCGTAGCGGCAGTTGACACTGCGTCCGGCGAGGTTGAGCACGACGTCCGCGCCTTCCAGCTCGGACGCCCATCCGCCAACCGACCGAGCGTCCCACGGAACCGTCCTCCAAGGCGCCTGGCGGGGCGTCCTCGACAGGACGACCACCTCGTGGCCCAAGGCGAGGAAGTGCCGGGCCGTGGCCGTTCCGACCTGCCCGGTGCCGCCGGCGATGACGAACTTCATTGGATGGTGACGTTTGCCCGATCCCGGCCAGCGGTGGCGAACGCTCCGGCGTGCATCCACCGGACTCCGGTGGGTTCCATCCGGACGGCGCTGTCCACGCACCACTCGGCGTCGCCGAGTTGTCGCTCGAACCATCGGCATCGGAGATGGCGAACCTCCAGAGGTTGCACTTGGAAGCGCTCAACGGCCATGTGCATCGCCTCGATGCGGTCACCGGTCCGGTTGGCGGACCAGCCGACGGCCCCGGCCTCAAGGAAGCTTCGGAGGCCTTCCATGGAGTGGAAGACGGAATCGGTTGGCACCCGGTCGGCGGTGCGGGTCGCGAGATCCACGTCGGCTTCCGAGTCCGGTGTGCGCAGATCCAGGTTCCACGCTTCGCCGGTTTCCCGGGCGTCGAAAAGGCCGAGGTTCATCGGCCCAGGGACGACCCGGCCGCTCGTCCAGGCGGCCAACCCCAAGCTGGTTTCGCGTCGGAAGATATGGACGCCGGTGCGGACCTGTCCGCCTTCGGTCCACTCGACGGCGATCCGATGGGCGAGGTTGTCCATCGCAAGCCCTGTCCAACGTGGCCAACCCGCCAGGCGGACCGATTCCAGTCGAATCCAACACAGCCCGAAGATCGCCTGCCCTTCCACGATCTGCGGCCGCAAGGGCGTCGGCAGAAGGTGTGCGAGGTTCCCGGGGCGGGTTCGGCAGTTCACCAGGACCCTCCGGGCGACGTGGCCTTCGAGCCTGGGAACAGAGGGATTCACGGCATCTCCAGGAAGGGGATGGTCACCGTATGGCGGCGGTTCACATTCCGCGGGGCCACTTCGCACAGATCGCCAAGACAGAAACGATTGCGGGCGACCCAGCGGTAGATCCGGTTCGACACCCAATGGATGCCCGGAGCCGAAATCAGAACACCCGCGATCCAGAGCCAGGGAACCTGCCGGCACATCCAGGCGATCGCGTCGATCCCGCCGAGGAAGGAACCGTCCCGTCGGCGCAGGCGCATCTCCTTGGGGAACCCGTCCTCATCGATGCGGAGAAGCTGGCGGACCCGAACCTCGCGCATCCCGTGGAAGCGGATCCCGCGCGGTCCGAAAACCGGTGTCCAGCGGCCCACCGCCGCACAACACAAGGGACAGCGATCGTCGTAGTAGACCTCCGCCAGGGGCGTTTCGTTTGTAGTATCCGTATTTTCTGTCATGGCTGAAACATCCTTTCAAAAAAGGGGTTTGGGAAGGGGCGGGGATTAGTCCCCGGTGAGTCCGAGGAGTTTGCGGGCCTTTTCCGCGAGGCCGAAGAACCGGGTGAGCACGGAAGTGGGCCAGCCGCGGAAGGTGGCGTACCAACCGGTGGTGGTGGCGAGGAAGCCTTGCATCTCGCGCAACCGGTCGCGGGTGTAGGTGCTGGTGGCGGGATCCTTGTCGGCCTCGGCGATGCATTCCCGGATCACGGAGAGGGTCGGATCCACCTCCCGGCGTTTCCGTTCCTCGATCACGATCCGGAACATCTCCCAGACGTCCTTGAGGCTCTCGAAGTGGTCCCGCCGATCGCCCGGCAGGTGGACCATGCGGACGATGCCCCAACCCTGCAGTTCCTTGAGGCTGGTGCTCACGTTTGAGCGCGCCACACCCAGGGTCTCCTGGATCTGCTCGGCATGCAGCGGTTCCGGCGCCAGGAACAGGAGCGCATGCACCTGGGCGACCGTGCGGTTGATGCCCCACCGGGTTCCCATCTCCCCCCAGTGCAGCACAAACCGCTTCTCCGCCGCGGTCAACTGGCTTAAGGCGCTCATTTCTGTACGGACAGAAACAAAAGATTACCGCTGAGTCAAGCGGTGGAACTCAGCGAGTGGCGGACGGCGTGGCGGCGGGTTGACCGGTCCAGAGGGTTCGGAGGAGCTCGATGCGGCGGCGATTGACGCCGAGGTCGGAATGGCCCGTCCGCGAGGCCGATCGGACATGGATCACCCCGGAGGCGGGATCGGCGAGGAACTCGACGTCGTCGACGAACCGGAAGATCCGCGAGCGGAACTCGAACCGGAGGTAGTCAGGCCGTTGATCGACAAGGACCGTGCGGGGTTGGGCGAGCACGAGTTGCCGAAGCCGTTCGAGGGCGGGCTCGGCTGGGCCGACAAACGGAAATGGGTCGATGGCGGCCTGCGGTGCGGTGTCCTGGCTGCAGACGCAGTTGGGTGAGGTCGGGCAGGCTGGAAGGCGATTGCCGACGGGACCGGAGGTGGCTGGGGAGCTCATGCAGGAGGCGATGCCGAGGCACACCGCCAGCAGGGCGGGGATGGAAAGAAGAAGCCGGCGGCGGTTCACGGGTTCATCCGTAGCACTTCGCCGCCGGCTTGCATCCGGCAAATCGACCGGATCGGTCAGGCCTTGTCCTGGATCAGCTCGCGCCGGGCGCCGCCCAACAGGCGTTCCACGAAGTTCGTGGTGTAGTTGCCGCGGCGGAAATCGGGATCCTGGAGGATCGCCATCTCGAACGGGATGGTGGTCTTGATGCCCGTGATCATGAACTCGCCGAGGGCGCGGGTCATCTTGTTCAGGGCGTCGGTCCGGTCGCGGCCGATCGCGATCAGCTTGCCGACCATGGAGTCGTAGTAGGGCGGGATCGTGTAACCGCCGTAGGCGTGGGAATCCAGGCGGATGCCACCGCCCCCGGGCGGGTAGTAGATCTCGATCCGGCCGGGGCTGGGACGGAAGTCGTTGAACGGATCCTCGGCGTTGATCCGGCACTCGATGGCGTGCCCGCGGAAGGTCACGTCGCTCTGGCTCAGGGTCAGCTTCTCGCCGGAGGCGATGAGGATCTGCTGCTTCACCAGGTCCACGCCGGTCACCTCCTCGGTGATCGGGTGCTCGACCTGGATGCGCTTGTTGACCTCGAGGAAGTAGAAGTTGCCCGTGTCGTCGACGATGAACTCGACGGTTCCGGCGTTGGTGTATCCGGCCATCTCGGCGATGCGCAGCGTGGCCTTGCCCATCTTCTTGCGCAGGTCCTTGAGGTCCTTGCGGTCGAGCAGCGGGGACGGGGTCTCCTCGATCAGCTTCTGGTTGCGACGCTGGATCGAGCAGTCGCGCTCACCGAGGTGGATGATGTTCCCCCGGTTGTCGCCGAGGATCTGGAACTCGATGTGGTGGGGGTTCTCGATGAACTTCTCGATGTAGACCCCGGAGTTGCCGAAGGCCTTCTCCGCCTCGGAACGGGCGGTGTGGTAGCCCTTGATCAGGGAGATGTCGTTGTGGGCGGCGCGCATGCCGCGGCCGCCACCGCCGGCGATCGCCTTGATCATCACCGGATATCCGATGCGCTTGGCCACGGCCAAGGCCTCCTGTTCGGACTCGACCAGCCCCTCGGAGCCGGGCGGCGTCGGGACACCGGCCTTCTTGGCCAGGTTGCGCGAGCTGGACTTGTCGTGCAGCGCGTTCATGGCCGCCGAACGCGGCCCGATGAACCGGATGTTGCAGCTCTCACAGACGTCCGCGAAGTGCGCGTTCTCGCTCAGGAACCCGTAGCCCGGGTGGATCGCGTCGACGTCGGTGATCTCCGCCGCGGAGATCAGCCGGTCGATCCGCAGGTAGCTGTCGGTCGACGGTCCGTCGCCGATGCAGACGGCCTCGTCGGCCACCTGCACGTGCATCGAGTTGGCGTCCGCCTTGGAATAGACGGCCACCGTCTTGATGTTGAGCTCCCGGCACGCACGGATGATCCGCATGGCGATCTCGCCGCGGTTCGCGATCAGGATTTTTTCGAACATGTGTGGGAAAGGGTCGGACGTCCGGACGGCGACACGGGTGTCTTCCGTAAGGCCGCTTCGGACGGATCTCCGGCCGGAAGACCGGTCAGAGGGGACGGATCTTAAACAAAGTCTGGCCGAACTCCACCGGTTTGCCGTTCTCGGCCACGGTCGCCGTGATCACGCCACGGGTCTCGGCCTTGATCTCGTTCATCACCTTCATCGCCTCGATGATGCAGACGACCGTGTCGGGGCCGACCTCGCTGCCGACGTCGGCATAGGGGGCGGCATCCGGGGAAGGGGTGCGGTAGAACGTGCCGATCATCGGGCTCTTGATCTCGGCGTCGCCGGATCCGGGAGCCAAGGCGGGAGCGGAAGTCGGGCCCGAGTTCGAAGCGGGGGCCTGGCGGGACAAGGCGGCGAAGGCGGTCAGCTCGGGATCGTCCACCGGCGTCACCGCCGGCCCGATCACGTGCCCGATCGGGCGCTTGAGCTTGATCTTGAATTCCTTCTCCTCGAGTTCGAACTCCGAGAGGGAGTTCTACTTCATCAGGTCGATGATCGCCTTGATCTCTTTCAGGTCCACGGTTCGGTTTCTTTCAGCAAGCACCCCCACAGGCGGGCGCTTTCGGATTCGTTGGGGAAATCGGCCTTCGGGCGGTTCGGAAGTGGCGCCGGAACCAAAGGCCTTCGTTGGGCGGAAACTAGGGATGTGTCGGGAAACGCGTCAAGAACCACTTCTGACCCAGTTTGGCGTCAAACAGGGCAAAATGACGGGTTTACGCCGATCGTTTAACGTTCACGGCCGCTTCCAGGGCCAGAATGTAGGAGAAAGCGCCGAAGCCGCTGACCTGCCCGATGCAGACCGGGGCAATGAGGGAACGGTGCCGGAACTCCTCGCGCGCATGGATGTTGGACAGGTGCAGTTCCACGACCGGCAGCCCGACGGAAGAGATGGCGTCCCGCAGCGCGACGCTGGTGTGGGTGTAGGCGGCGGCGTTCAGGGCGATCGCGTCGAAACAGCCGCGCGCCTCCTGGACCCAGTCCACCAACTGACCTTCGTGGTTGTCCTGCCGGAACTCGACTTCGACCCCGAGGATCGCAGCCCGGATCCGCACCTGCGCCTCGATGTCGACCAAGGTGGTACGCCCGTAGATCTCCGGCTGGCGCGTGCCCAGCAGGTTCAGGTTCGGTCCGTTGAGGAACAGGATCTTCATCAGCGACGAGGAAACTCTACCCGGGTCGCCCCCGGACGGCCAGATGCGTTTCCAGGCCCCAGCGGCGACCTTCAGGCGCCCGGGCGCCGGCCCACATTGATGCTCATCATGCCGCCGAGCAGCTCGACCCGTCGCCGCTCGGCATAGCCCAGGTTCTTGAGCTCCCGGTCCACACCCTCCTGGGCCGGATAGGCGAGCAGCGAGTCGAGGATGTACCCGTGGGTGTCGCCGTCGCCGCAGAACCAGCGTCCGAACACCGGACAAATCCAACGCAGGTACTGGAAGTAGACCCATCGCCACGGAGCCCAAGACGGCTTGCCGAAGTCGAGCACCAGCAACCTCCCGCCGGGTCGCAGGACGCGGGTGAGCTCGCGCAGGCCTCCTCCGAAGTCCGCGAGGTTCCTGAGTCCGTAGCTGATGGTGACCACATCGAATCGGTGATCCGGGAAGGGCAACTTCAAGGCGTCTCCTTGGAGGAACCGGGGCCGGGGCTGGTTCCCCGGAAGCCGTTCGGCCCGCCTGGCGGCGACATCCAGCATCGGCTGGCTGAAGTCGATCCCGGTGGCTTCGGCCCCGGCTTCGGCCAGGCGGAAGGTGACGTCTCCGGTGCCGCAGCAGACGTCCAAAGCGGCCTCGCCCGGCCGGACACCCGCCAGTCGGATCAACCGCGCCTTCCACAGCCGATGCAGGCCGAAGCTCTGAAGGTCGTTGATGAGGTCGTACCGCGGGGCCACCGCGGCGAAGAGGTCCACGACTTTGTCCGCACGTTCCTCGCCGGGTTGGAAATACTTGCTGGACATCGGTTTCTGTCGGTTCAGCGGCGGAGGCGGTTGAATTCCTCCGTGCGTTCCCGTGGCGACACCATGCGCCATCCGCGCGTGACCGCGAGTCCCTGCTGCGAGGCTTTCGTCAGTTCTTCGACCTTCTTGGCCAAGGAGGCCCGTTCCTTCTCCAGGTCGCGAACCCTTGTCTCCAGTCGCGCGAGGTTCTTCGTGACGGCCGGGGGAGGCGGGCTCGCGGAGGGCGCTGCCGCGGCGGGCGGGTTCGCCGCCAGGGCCGCGGCCAGTCGCTTTTCCAGGTCGGACTTCTCCCGCAGGAAGCGTCCCCGCCACTCCTCGGCCTGTCGGACCGCCACGGTCAACGCAGCTTCCCGTTCCGCGCCTTCCTTCATCGCCGTGCGGAGGCGGCTGATCTCCGTCTTCGCCGTCGCGAGGTTCGCCGCCGAAGCGCCACCCGGGGCCTGGGCGGAACCGTCTGCCCGGCCCAAGGCCAGGAGCTTCTCCTCGGCCGCCTTCAACTCGGCCTGCATGGACTCCTTCTCCGCGCGTTCGGCGGCGAGGGTGGACTGGAGCGTCTTCAACGACTCGGCGTCGGAGGCCAAGCCACGGGTCAGTTCCTCAACACGTCCTTGGAGGGACTTGTTGGCCATCTCGAGGTCGCTGCGGGCCTGCTTCTCCTTGTTCAACGCCACCGCGATCAACTCCGCCTCGGCCGAGCTGCGGCTGGCGCTGAGCCTCGCCGCCGCGAGATCCGCCTCCAGCTTCTTGATGTTCAGGATCCCCTCCTCGGCGGAGCGGGCCTTGAGGTCCTCCACCTGCCGTTCCAAGGCGGATTTCTCGGCGGCGATCTGCTCGTTGCGACGCTTCGTTTCCTCCAGTTCCGTCTGCAGCTTGGACAGCTTCCCGGCCAGCTCGGCGACCTGGCGTCCCCGGTCGGTGTCGGTCTTCAATTCGCCCACCTGCTGCTTCAAGGCCGAGTTCTCGGTCTGCAGCGACTTCACCGTCACGTCCTGGAGCTTCTTCAGGCGGTCTTCGATCTCCTTCTTTTCCCGCTCGATCCGGCCGACCGAACCCTGCTGTTCCAGCAACTTGCGGTTGGCCTCGTTCAGGGCTTCGCGGGCTTCGTCGACCAGGACCTTCTCCACCAGGTTGCGGCGCTCGGCTTCCTGGGTCTCCAGCTGCTGGACCAGCACCTTGTTCGTCGACTGGAGCGAGGTGATCTTCTCGATCGCCGCCTGGAATTCCCGGGGATCGACCGGGGCCGGTTGGGCGGTCAGGGCCTCCCGCAGCTTCGCCTCCAACCGCTGCTTCTCGTCCGCCAACCGCCGGATCTGCCCGTTCAATTGCTCGAACTGCGCCAGGACCTCGCCGTTCGGGGCCAACTCGGCCGTGGCCGGCGCGGGGGCGTTGGTTGGGGCGGATGCGGACGCGGCCGTGTTCGGGAGGTCCTTGAGGGTGGCGAGTTTCTCGGTGACGTAGCGCAGACGGAAGTTCACGACGCGGTCGTTCCACCTCGGGAAGTTCTGCTGCAGCGCCAAGAGCCCGCGCCTCGCTTCGTTGTAGCCTTCGCGGGCCTCGTTCAGGCGACCGGCCCCGCTGTTCGCGTCGGCCTGCTGGAGCAGGTTGTAGATCCGGATGTAGGCGTCATCCGCACCCTCCCCGCGGACCAGCAGGGCGCCCAGCGACAGGACGGCCAGGAATCGGAGAAATCGCGACATGAGGCCGGACGACATAGGGCTTCCGGGCTCCGCTGGCAATCGGCCCTTGCCGGTCGCTTTCCAAGCCCGGGCCCGCTCCGGTCGGAATCAGCGCGAACCGGTCCGACGGAACAGCCCGGAACGCCACTCCCGTTCCCCCTTCGACCGGACGCATTTCCATCCGGCGGCCACATAGGCCTTCTCCACCGCGGCGAACTGGGTCTTCAGGATGCCCGCCAGCACCAGCGAGCCGTCCTCGGTCACCCGCGCCAGGATGCGGTCGCGCTCGGAGACGAGCAGGTCGTGGATGAGGTTGGCGCAGACGACGTCGTGGCGCACGGCCGGGCGGCGAGGGGCTTTCGTGATGTCCGCGAGAGCCGGTTGGACGGCTTCCGAGACGCCGTTGAGCGCCGCGTTCTCGATCGCGGTGCGGACGCAGTCGGGATCGAAGTCGAAGGCGGCAACCGGCGTGTAGCCCAGACGGGCGGCGGCGATGGCGAGGATCCCGGAGCCGGTTCCGATGTCGAGGAACGAGCGGACGGTTCCTTGCGGACGGTTCGCGGCCACCTGTTCGAGGCAGAACCGTGTCGTCGCATGCTGGCCGGTGCCGAAGCTCAATCCGGGATCGAGCACGACCACCGCCTGTCCCTTGCGGGCCCGACGGCGGCTCCACGTGGGTTTCACCAGCAACGACGGCCCCAACTCGATCGGTCGGAAGTGCCGCTTCCAGGATTCGCTCCAGTCCTTGGCCGGCACCGAACGGATCCCGATGCGGGACGGACCCACGTCCATGCCCGCAGCCGCCAGTTCCGCCAGCGATGCCCGGATCTCACGCCGCGTCGAGGCCAGCCGGGCAGGGGGGATCTCCGGATAGACGCTGACCGTCGAAATCCCGGTGGCGGCGTCGGTGTAGATCGACGGCACCTGTCCGAAGCGGACCTCGAGCCAGGCGTGCACGGCGTCCTCCACCGAGGGCGGGACGGTCACCGAAACGTGTCGCAGCAGCGGGTTCAATGGTCGCGCCATGGGGTGAAGTTCAGAAGTTGGATCTCCGTACGGGCCCTGCCGGCCTTGATCTCGCCAACATCCAGCCAGGTCGTGGACGCGTAGCCGATCTCGACATGCTCGAACTTGGACAGCGGCAGATCGAGCAGGACGGCCAACGCCATCCGGATCACGCCGCCATGGGCGAAGACGGCGACGGTCTGTCCGGGGGAATCGGAAAGGATGCGTTGCAGGCTCGCCGCGATCCGGCCGCGGAAGTCCTCCACGCGTTCGCCTTCGGGGATCGCATTGCGCTCCATGAGCTGGAGCCAGTCGAAGGCGGAGTGCCCGAACCGCTCCTGCACCTCGTCCCAACCGCAGCCGGTCCAACCGCCGAAATCCACCTCGCGCAGACCGTCGAGCAGGATCGGGGTGCCTTGGAACTGGGGGCGGAACGGGTCGAGGGTCAGCTGGACCCGTTGCATCGGGCTCGCATAGACGGCGTCGAAGCGGTGCCGCAGCAGCCAGGCGGCGAGCGACTGGGCCTGCGTCCGGCCCTTCGGGGAAAGCCCCATGTCGATGCGACCGCCGAAGACGCGGTGGTACCGCTCCTCGACCTCGGCGTGCCGGCAGAGAAAGAGGCGGGTCATGACGCGAGGGCCTGTGTCTGGGCCACGAGGAGCCGCTGGATCCCGGAGCGTCCCAAGGCGAGCAGCGCGGCCAGTTCTGTGTCGGAGAAAGTCGCCTCCTCGCCCGCCGCCTGCAGCTCGATGAACTCGCCGCGGCTGTTCATCACCAGGTTCATGTCCACGGCCGCGTCCTTGTCCTCGACGTAGTTGAGGTCGAGGAGAGGACGTCCTTCAAACACCCCGACGCTCACTGCGGCGACGCCGGCGGTGAGTGGGGATTCGGAGATCTTCCCCTCGGCCTGGAGCTTCCGGAAGGCGAGGCCGAGCGCAACGTAGGCGCCGGTGATCGAGGCGGTGCGGGTGCCGCCGTCGGCCTGGAGGACGTCGCAGTCGATCCAAAGCGTCCGGGAACCGAGCTTCTCGAGGTCGATCACCGCCCGCAACGAGCGGCCGATCAGGCGTTGGATCTCCTGGGAACGTCCGTCGAGCTTCAGCTTGGAGATGTCGCGCGCCTTCCGGTCGAGGGTCGAATAGGGGAGCATCGAATACTCCGCCGAGATCCAGCCGCCGGTGACCTTCTGGTCCTTCATCCACTTGGGGACCGACTCGTCGACGGTCACGGCGCAGATCACGCGGGTGTTGCCCCATTCGACGAGGGTGGAGCCCGCCGCATGGGGGGCGATGTGGTTCTGGAATCGAAGGGGACGCAGCTCATCGGGCCGGCGGCCATCCCCGCGGAGGAAGTCAGTCATGTGCCAGGCAAGCCTACGGACATCCGGCTGGCCGGCGCAATGCAGGGCACAGCCCGATCGACCGTACCAGCCGGCCATTTGGGGAAGGTCGGGCAACGGAAACGCGGTTGCCAACCGACCCGCGTCCGGTGCCCAATGGTGTCAGCCCTTAGGGGCTGTGCGCCCGTAGCTCAGTTGGATAGAGCATCCGCCTTCTAAGCGGACGGTCGTGTGTTCGACTCACACCGGGCGCGCCATTCGTCTTCTCCATCGCGGCGATCCGGCGGTTGGCTCCGATTCGGTTCCGATCCTCATGGACTTCCATCCGGTCGAATCCTGGCTCCGTCAGCGCCTCCGGGGGGAATCCAATGCCCGGATCCTCCTCGGTCTCGGTGCCCTGGTCGGCGGTGGGCTTCTCCTCTTGGCCACCTTCTGGATTTCCTATGCGGCCATCTATTTGACCTCCGAAGTGGTCCTCGCCATTCCCGAGCTGCTGTTCGGTTTCCATTGGAAGCCGTCGGCAAACTTCCTGATGTGGGCGACCCGTGCGTTCACCGGGCTGCTCGTCTGGTCCGCTTGGCGATCCGGACGCCCGATGACCGACCTTTCCGAATGGGACGAGGATCCGTCGGCCTTGGGACAGACGATCGCCCGACTGGGTGTTGGATCGGCGGGCAGGGCCACTCCCCTGCTCCTGCACTCCGGGATGAGCGCCCGCCTGCTCACCGATCTCTTGCTGTTCGCCCCGGGATGGGTCATCCGTGGATGGGAGCATCTTCGGGAGTGGTACCGGCTCCGAACCGCCGATCCCGGACCTGCCGCGGAAATCCTGGTCGCCTTGCGTCTTTCCCCGGGGAAAACCGACTACGTCGACCTCGAGGCCCAGTTTCCCAAGTCCGTGATCTCCGACGCGTTCCGTTTGCTTCGCTCGATCGAAGGGGTGGTGTTCCTCGAACGTAGCCTTGTCCTGAGCGGCGCCCTCCGGGCCGAGTTGGAAAACCTTCCTGGTTGATTTCCAATCGGTTGCGTCGTTTCCAGCGGGTTTGAGCGCCTCCTCGAATCCTGCAAATCCCCGGTTCCCATGTGACTTTTGTTCCGGGAATGTCACAGTTTCTGGACTCGCCCTTTGGAAATGCACGGAAACTGCTGCTTTCCGCGACCCCCGATGCTGGATGTCTCCCGACAGAGCCCCAATAGGACCCGTTTCGCCCAAAACTGGGCAACCGGCGCCCATGTGGTGGGGATCCGGGAGTTTGACGGACGATCGGGGCCGCATGCGGCTTGCGCGGGTACTGGCCTGCTTCGGGGCCGCTTCTTCCAGGATTGATTTCTCCATGACCTCCACATCGTTCCGGCTCCGTTGGCAACGGATGCTGTTGTCCCTGCTTCTCGTCGTGGCTCCGGTGCGTGCCGGCAGCCTCCTGCGGGAGGTGTTCGCGGAATTGGGCGGCGTCGGGATCGCCGACCTGACCAACAGCCCGTCCTTCCCGGCATCGCCGACCTTCACCGAGACCCTGACGTCGCTGTTCGAGGCGCCGACGGATGTCCTGGAGAACTACGGCCAGCGTCTGCGCGGCACCTTCACCGCGCCGGTGACCGGCAACTACAAGTTCTGGATCGCGAGCGACGACGCTGGGTCGTTGTACCTCAGCACCGACGCCAATCCGGCCAACCGCCGCCTGATCGCCTTCGTCTCGGAATGGACCGGCTCCCGGGAGTGGGCGAAGTTCCCTTCGCAGGAAAGCGAAGCCATCGCGCTGGTGGCGGGCCGGAGGTACTACATCGAGGCCCTGATGAAGGAGGGCGGCGGCGGCGACAACCTCGCGGTCCGCTGGCTGCGTCCGGACGGCCGTGACGAAGGTCCGATCCCCTTGGAACACTTCCTTGCCTGGGGTCTGAACCCGGAGCCGCCGCGCATCTCCCAGCAACCGGTTCCCGTCACCGTCCAGGAAGGGCGCTCAGCGACCTTCTCCGTGAACTACGACAACGCCGGTTTCGTGGAGGTCTTCTGGCTGCGCAACAGGACTCCGATCCCGGACGCAACCGGCATCGTTCTGACCCTTCCGGTGGTCGCCTTGTCCGACGACGGTGCGCTCTTCAGGGCTTTCCTGACCAATTCGCTCGGGGGAACCAACTCCACCGAGGTCCGTCTCACGGTCACACGGGACTCCGTTCGGCCGGTCCTCGTCTCCGCCATCGCCGCCTCGGATTCCGAGGTCCAGCTGCAGTTCGACGAGCCGGTCCGCCCGCCCTCGGGCAACGCGTCGGCCTCCTTCTCCATCACGCCGTCGGTCCCCGTGCTCGGCGTGTCCCAGGATCCCGTCGATCCGCGTCGGCTGTTCCTCACCACCGGGCCGCGCACCGTCGGCCTGACCTATACGGTCTCCGTTTCCAACGTCCCCGACCGCGCGCAGACCCCGAACCTGGTCGCCGCGGGAACCACGGCGCAGTTCGCCGCGCAGGCCGCGTCGCCGTTCCTGGTCGAGGCCGAGGATTTCAACTTCGGCAGCGGACAGACCCTGCCGGTCGCGAGCGTCATGCCCTACACCGGCGGAGCCTACTCCGGCCGCTTGGCCGTCCAGGGCGTCGACTACGAACGTCCGGCCGATTCCTCCAGTCCCGTCTACCGCAACGACACCCGGATCCCGATCAACGACAACCCCGACCCGAGCCGGGCCGACGGGGCTTGGTCAATGTCGGTGAACTTCAAGCTCGGATGGATCGGCGATGGCCAGTGGTACAACTACACCCGCACCGTCCCACCGGGACGCTATCAGGTCTTCGCAGCCATGAGCCACGGCGACACCGCCGAGGGCGCCATCCGCGGCTCCCTGCAACGGGTGACCGGAACCGCCACCACCGCGACCCAGACGCTGGAGAACCTGGGATCGTTCGTGGCGGCCGGCACCGGTGGCTGGGGCGTCAACGCCCTGGTGCCCCTCCGCGACGCGTCCGGTGCGATCCGCACCCTCGGCCTCGGCGGCGTGACGACCTTCCGGATGAACCCCGCGAGCGGTGACTACGACTACCTGCTCTTCATGCCGGCGGCCCCTCCGCGCATCGTGGTCGCCCCCCAGCCCCAGACCGTCCTCGAAGGCCGCGACGCGGTCTTCACCGTCAACACCGGCGATGCCGCCGTCTCGGGGACCCAGTGGACCAGCAATGCCGTCCCGATCCTCGGGGCCACCAACGCGACCCTGGTGATGCGCTCGGTCCCGGTGTCCGCCGACGGCGCCCGGATCCGGGTGGCCATCGCCAACGAGGTCGGAACCAGCCTCAGCACGCCCGTGGCCCTCACGGTGGTTCCCGATACGCAACCGCCGGTCGTCCTCCGCGCCTTCAACACCGGCCTTACCAACCTCCTCGTGGAGTTCAGCGAACCGGTTTTCCTGCCCTCCGGTCCGATCGGCTCCAGCTTCTCGATCGATGGCGGCGCTACGCTCCTCGCCGTCGAACCGGGCACTCTCTCCACCCAGATCCGGTTCACCGTGAGCGGCCTGACCTTCGGCCGTACCCACACGCTCACCTTGAACCAGGTGCGGGACCGTTCCGCCGCCGGCAACCGGGCCGCCTCCAACAGCCGTGCGTCGTTCATCGTCTCGGACCTCTCCCCCTTCAACCTCGGTGGCGACGCGGCCACCTCGGCCTCGGTGATCCAGGTCTCGGCCAACGCCTACGATGTCTCCGCGCGCGGTGGCGTGGTCGGGGCCGGGGCCGACTCCGGCGGTTTCGCGGCCCAACCGAGGACCGGCGACTTCGACCTCCGGATCCGCGTCGAAGGACAGCGCCTCACCGACCCGTTCCAGACCGCCGGTCTCGTGGCCCGGGTTGGTTACGCCTCCAACGCCGTGTTCGCAGGCGCCTTCGCCTCCACGGCCGAGGCGGGTAGCTTCTTCGTCTCGCGCGGCACCGCCGCCGGCGTCGCCGCCTACCAGGCGCCGCGCGGCGGCTACCCGGTCAACTATCCCCAGACCTGGCTCCGCCTCCGACGCGTCGGGAACGTCCTGACCGGCTTCGGCTCCCGCGACGGCATCCGCTGGACCCAGTTGGGCACGATCACGTCGGTGCTCCCGTCGGAACTGGCCGTCGGCCTGGTGGTCGCCGGTCGCAGCGAAACCGCGATCGCCTCCGCGCGCTTCCGCGACTTCGGGACCACGACCGGGGCCCTGGCCGAGTCCTACGTTCCGACCCGTGAGGGCCTGGGCTATTCCAGCCGCAAGACCAAGATCGTCTTCAGCGAGATCTTCTATCACCCGCCCGATTCCTGGGGCACGAATGGCGTCGAGTTCGTGGAGGTCCACAACGCCGGCGACGTTCCCGAGGACCTCTCGGGGTGGAGTCTCCACGGCGCCGTCTCCTACACCTTCCCAGCCGGATTCCGCCTCGGTGCGGGCGGCTTCGCGGTGGTGGCCGCCGACCCGGCCGCCCTGCGCGCACGGCACGGCCTCGACGCCGTCCTCGGTCCGTTCAACGGAAACCTCTCGAACCAGGGCGAGGCCCTGGAACTCCGGGATGAGATGGGAGCCCGGAAGCTCTTCGTGGAATACGACACCGCCGGCGCCTGGCCGGTGTCGGCCGACGGGGCCGGCCACTCGCTGGTCCTCGTGAATCCCAGCTACGGCGAGAACGATCCGCGCGCCTGGGCTGCCAGCGCATGGGTCTGCGGCAACCCGGGCGAGATGGATCCCGTGGTCGCCGTCGTCGGCGACGGCGTCGTCATCAACGAACTGCTCGCCCACACCGACCTGCCCCAGGTGGATTACGTGGAGCTCCACAATGCCCAGTCCCAGGCGGTGGACCTCTCCGGCGTGGTGGTGACCGACGATGCCTCCACCAACCGCTTCCGGTTCCCCGCCGGGACCACCATCCCGGGCTATGGCTTCCTTGCGCTCACGGAGACCCAGCTCGGATTCCGCCTCAGCTCCGCGGGCGAGACCGTCTTCCTGGTCAGCTCGAATGGGCTTCGCGTCCTGGATGCGGTGCGCTTCGGGGCCCAGGAGAACGGCGTGGCCTTCGGCCGTTCCCCGGACGGTTCGCCCCGCTTCAGCCGCCTCGCCGCCACCACTCCCGGCGCCGCCAACGCCCCGCGTCGCGTCGAGGACGTCGTGATCAACGAGATCTTCTACAACCCGATCTCGCAGGACGCCGCCGACGAATTCATTGAGCTGCACAACCGCTCCGGCGCACCCGTGGACCTCGGAGGCTGGCGGATCTCCGACGGTGTGGACTTCCGGTTCCCGTCGGGCGCGACGATCCCCGCGGGCGGCTACGTGGTCGTGGCCTCGGACCGTGCCCGGTTGCTGGCCAACCATCCGACGCTGTCGCCGACCGCCGTCCACGGCGACTGGTCGGGCAACCTCTCCAACGGCGGCGAACGCATCGCCCTCACCAAGTCCGACGTCGTGCTCTCCACCAACGAACTCGGCCAGGTCACCTCCGACACCATCCACATCGCCGTCTCCGAGGTGTCCTACCTCGACGGCGGCCGCTGGGGCAAATGGGCCGACGGCGGCGGGTCGTCGCTCGAGTTGGTCGATCCCCGGGCCGACACGCGTCTCGCTTCCAGTTGGGCCGACTCCAACGAGACCGCGAAGGCGACGTGGCAGGAGTTCACCGTGACCCGCCCCCTGGCGTTCGGCGTCGTGACGCCCGACCGCATCCACCTCGGCATGCTCGGGGCTGGCGAGTGCCTCGTGGACGACCTCGCGGTGAACGGTCCGACCGGCACCGCTCTGCTCAGCAACGGCGGATTCGAAACCGGGACGCTTCCCAACGCGACCGGTTGGGCCT
>CAMASJ010000040.1 GCA_945860685.1 Akkermansia muciniphila | reverse complement strand
GGCCGAACCGACGGGAAAGGAAGCGCACGAACCGCGGCGGGGCAAGACGGCGGTTCCCCGTCCGCCGATCCCGGGGAACTACTCCGGAAGAAGACCCTCGGGCAGGCAGTTCCGTTCCGCGCCAGAGGCGTCGGAGCGGACGACCACCTGGCCGTCGTCGAGAATCCGGACGATCACGCCGCGCAAGGAACCGCGGAACGAACGGACGCGGTCGCCGACCCGGAACTGGGCCGAAACCCAGAGGGCGTCGATCGCCGAGACCATGGACTCGCGGTCGAGGACGCCGGCGACGTAGTGGGCGACGAATGAGGCGGCCTCACGGCGACGCGGTTCAGGCAGGTCGGCGAAGAGCGTTTAGGTGATCCTGCGGCCAATCTCCGCAAACGTGTTCCCATTGAAGAAGAGGAACGGAGCCAAACGATGGAAACTCCTGAGGTGATCCACCGTTTCACCCAGGCTCAGCTCAGAGGTCCTGATGCGCTCCCATTCTGCTGCGCACGCTGCTCCAGTCGCCGGATTAGCTCCATGCCTCGCTCCGCCTCGGTCGCACGCTCCTCGGTTGAGGTTGGTGACAGACTCCCAACCCCAGTTCCCGAGAAACGAGGTTCGGGCATGTAGCGGTGATTGTTCGCCACCACTCCCTCGAGGAGATCCTGTTCTGTCAGGTGCTCCAGCAGGTCCAGCCTCAGCTTCATCGTCCATAATCTGCCCGCCGACTCCGGAAGCGGCAAGGGTGTTGAACCCCGGCCACGGTGTTCCGTTCCGGCTTCAACGGAGCAGGTGCTCCTTGAGGAAGAGGATCGTGCTCACGAACTGGAAGTCGGCATTCCGCTTCTTGGCGAAGCCGTGGCCTTCGTCGCGGGCCATCAGGTACCAGCAGGTCCCGCCCTGCTTCCGCAGCGCGGCCACCATCTGCTCGGCCTCGGTCAGCGGCACGCGCGGGTCGTTCTTCCCCTGCACCACGAACAGCGGCACGCGCATCCGCGCCACGTTGTTCAACGGGGAGATCCGCTCCAGGTGCTCGCGCATTCTCGGATCCCGTTCGTCGCCGTACTCCACCCGACGCAGGTCGCGGCGGTAGTCCTGGGTGTTGGTCAGGAAGGTGACGAAGTTGGAGATGCCCACGACGTCCACACCGCACTTCAGGCGGTCGCTGTAGTGCACCAGCGAGGCGAGCGTCATGTAGCCGCCGTAGCTGCCGCCCATGACGGCGATTCGAGACGTGTCGAGCCCGGCGTCCTTGGCGACCCAGTCCAGGATGGCGCCGATGTCCTTGACCGAGTCCTCGCGTTTGAAGCCGTCGTCGAGGGTGAGGAAGGTCTTCCCGTAGCCGGCGGAGCCGCGGACGTTCGGGATGACCATCGCGATGCCGAGCTCGTTGAGGAGGTAGTTGTAGCGGGCCTGGAAGCCGGGACGGGCCTGCGACTCGGGGCCGCCGTGGATCAACACCAGCACCGGCCGGCGGCCGGGGAACTTCGACGGATCCGGCCGGTGGACGAAGGCGCTCACCGAAAGGGTGTCGAAGCTCTTCGTGCGGATCAGCTCCGGCGGCCGGAAGTCCGACGGGTTGAGTCCGCCCGTCTCGCTCTCCGTCCAGCGGGTGATCCGACCCGACTTCAACTCGAGGGAGTAGGCGTCGGTGGGCGACTGGGCGTGGGCGAGGCTGAAGCCGAGGTCGCGTCCGTTCTCGTGCCATTCCAGTCCGCCGAGCACGCCGGCGGGCAGGCCGGCGACGGGCTTCACCTTGAGGGGCTTGAGGTTGAGCAGGTGCAGACGGCTGATGCCGTCCTCGTTGGTGGAGAAGGCCAGCTGGCGTCCGTCGGGCGACGGCTCGAAGGATTCGACGTCCCACTTGAGGTCCGGGGTGAGGACGGTGACGGCGCCGGACGCGAGGTCGATGCGGGCGAGCCGCTGGAACTCGGAGTCCCGGTCGGTGGTGCAGAAGACGGAGGCGCCGTCGCGGGCGAAGCGTGCGGCCCCGTAGGAGACGCCGTTGCCGCCGGCGGGTGAGACCTGGCGGATCCGGCCGGTGATGGCGTCCACCACGTGCAGGTCGCTGTCGTTGATCGAGCGGCGGCTCTGCATCAGGACACGGGAGCCGTCGGCGTCGACGTCCAGCACGCCCCATCCGCCGCCGGTGACCTCGAGCAGCATCTCGGCGGAGTCCGCCCGAAGCGGGTTCATGCGCCAGAGGTCGGTGTCGCGGCCGTTGCGTCGGGTGGAGTTGAAGTACAGCCAGCGACCGTCGCGCGAGAAGTGCGGGTTGCTGTTCCGCGAACGTCCGTCGGTGAGCAACGTGACGCGTCCGTCTGCGAGGTCGAGGCGCTTGAGCTGGTAGAACTCGCCGCCGCCCGAGTCCTGGCTGAAGACGATGAAGCGTCCCTGGACCGGCTCGAAGACACCGCCCGCGACGGGTTCGGCGGAGAAGGTCATCTGGCGCCGGGCGCCGCCGGGCTGGGCGACCACGTGGAGCTGCAGGGTGTCGGCGAAGCGCGTCCCGACGAGCATCTCGCGGCGGACCGGATGCCACGACGCGAACGACGCGGTGCGGAACTCGAGGTAGCGGCCGACATCCTGGAGCAGTTCGGCGGGATGGCCGGGCACGCCTTCGACGACGAGGTTGTCGGGGACCTGGGCGGAGAGGGTCATGGACGTCAGCAGCGCGGAGAGGGCGGATCGGAGACGCAGCATGGACCGAGGATGCGACCCCGCGACGGGAACGCAATGCACGAGCCCGCGCCGGAGAAGGAACAGGGCGCGGAATGGGGCGTGGTCAGCGGCCGAGCAGGCGTTCCATGCCGCGCCAGGCGTTCTGGTTCATGCGCGAGACGAAACGTCGGAAGCGGTCGCCGCCCGGAATGCCGGGAACCCCTTCGCCGAGGTCGTATTGGACGAGGATCGCGACCGAGTTCGCACCCCGGGTGTCGCCGCGCATGGCATCGAAGCCGTGTCCGTAGATGGCCAGCGCGTGCCAGCGTCCGCTGGGGCTGTGGTGGGCCACGCCGCCGCCGAGGCCGGAGTGCCAGTTGCCCGGCTGGCCGAGTCCCGGGAGGTAGTCGACCGCCCCAGTGGCGCCGAGGCCGAGCACCTCCCACGATCCGTTGAGGTTCAGCGGTACGGAGTATTGGAAGGTGGCGAGGGCGAAGCGGCGGGCGCTCAGTTCCTGGAAGTAGTAGCCGGGCAGCATCAGGGGGAACTCCGCCGACAGCGGAAGCGTCCCGCCGAGCCGGTAGGCGGTGAAGCGGTCGGCGTTCCAGCTGCCGCCGAGCGTCAGGTTGAACTCGAACCGGTGGCCGCTCTCCGGGACGGTGTACGCGATCAGGCCCCGGGCCCAGAAGAGGTGGGTCTGGGCGTTGATCCCGCGGTCCGCTCCGAAGCCGTAGACCTGCGAGTCGGTGCGGAAATGTCCCTCGTACCAGCCGCTCAGCTCGAAGGCCACCGCCGGCGTGATGATCGGCTCGCGTCCGCCCCAGCGGAGTCCGGTGCGCAACGTGTACTCGAGCCTTTGGCCCGGGATCGCGAAAATCGGCGAGGTGCGGGACTCGTCGTCAAACCGCGTGAAGTGGGTGCTGCTCCGCAGGATTCCCTGAAGCGGCGCTTCGGCGAGGGTTTTGGGCGTGCCGCCTCCCGCCACGGGATTGAAGAGGTGGTAGATCGAGACGCTGCCGTCGGCGCCATGGCCGTAGAAGGATTCCTCACGGATCAGTTGTCCGCGTCGGACTTCCCAGTAGCTGTCGCCGAAACCGCCGCCGGCGAGGCCCAACCCGAGGTCCGTGTCCGGTCCCAGGAGCGACCGGAACCCCAACTCGGAATCCAGCCAGGTCGGCGCGACCACCGCCCGGAGCGTGAGGTTGGTGCGGAAGAACCCGGGTTCGTTGTGGTAGTAGTAGCCGTAGGCCGCGAGCGGTCCGCGCCCCTCGATCGGCTGGTTGTAACCGCCCTGGAACAGCCGACGCGGCTCGGGATCGATCTGGGCCCGGAGCTTCGGCGCTAAGGCCAGGAGCGCCACCGCGAGAAACGCGGGGCCGAAGCGGGTGGAGGTGGACACGGGTACTTGGCGGATGTCGGCGCGGCGGCCGGAGGGGACGGATCCCGGGATCACCAACCCCAATTCAGGAAGTCGATGCCGACCGGCTCGATCCAGATCGGGTCCTGCTGGTTCTGCGGCAGCGGAGCGGTGCCGCGGAGGGTGTTCACCTTGTGGGTCCGGTGGAAATGCGACTGTGAATCCTCGGGCGCGACGGGATTGAACAGCCCCAGGATCCGGCGCGGCTTGGGATTCTTCATCACCGCCTTCGCCAGTCCGCCTTCCTCCATGACCGACTTCGGCAACGGATCGCGAAGGCGGTCCTGGATCAAACCCTGCCTCAGCCCCTCGAGCTCGCGACGGGCCTCGGACGGCGAGACGGCGATCACCGAGTTCTCCCCCAGCGGCGTCTCCGAGGCACGCACCAGCAACAGCGGGCGCACCGGGGTGTTGGTGGCGGAAGCCGGCTCCGTCGCGGCGGGCTTCGGAACCGCGGCGGATCCGGTTTCCGAGGTCGGCTTCTCTTCGGCCGCCAGCGGGACCTGGACCAGCAGCAGGGCGACGAGAAGGCGGGATGCGCGACGGACGGAAATGTTCATGGGAACCAGGGGTTGTTGGCCTTTTCCTGCTCCACCGTGGTCAGGGGACCGTGGCCTGGACAGATCAGGGTGGCGGACGGGAGCGAGAAGATCTGTTCCCGGACCTTGGTCCGGGCCAGCTCGAGCTGGTTGCCCGCGCCGCCCATGGAACCGGCGAAGAGCGCGTCCCCGACCACCGCGACGTGGGGACCATCCTCCGGCCAGGTGCCGACGACGTAGGTCACGCCGTCCTCCGCATGGCCCGGGGTCTCGCGGTTGGTGATGCGCAGGCTGCCGAGCATGATGAAGTCGTTCGAGCGGATCCGGTGCTCGACCGGGGCGTTCTTCGAGCCGCTGTGGATGCGCGCCTTCGGGAAGCGCTGCCGCAGCGCGGGCAAAGCCTCGACGTGGTCGTGGTGCGAATGGGTGATGAAGATGTGCTTCAGCTGGAGGTTCTCGGCATCCACCCACGCCAGGATGGGGGCCGCGTCGAAGCCGGTGTCGAAGAGCGCCGCCTCCCGGGTGACCTCGTCCCAGACCAGGTAGGCGTTGACCGTGAAGTCGGGTCCGGCGGTGGTGATCACCCGCAGTTCGCGCCAGATGCCCAGGTCGACGGGCGCCGGCATCCACCCCGAGGCGAGCCGCTCCAGGCGCGCGCCGTCGAGTCCCAGGGCGCTGCCGAGCGGACCGAATCGCGTTCCGGCGGCGGGTTTCCCGCTGGATTCCATGGCCGCATAGGCGTCCACGGACAGTCCGGCGGCGGCCGCGGCGGCCTCGGAGGCCACACCGTTCGAGTTGCGGGCCTTGCGGAGGATGTCACCGATCGAGTCTTCGAGCGTCACAGGACGCTACCGTGCGTGGCGGCGGCATTCCGGGCAAGAGGCGGGTGTCGGTCGACGAAGCCCCCCCTCCGGAAGGGATGGAATCCGGATTGGGCCTTCATCCCGGCCACGGGTTCCACCGGCGCATCCCCGCAGGACCTCGTTCCCAACCAAGGCATCCGCGTCCTCTGCGGATGTCCCCACCTCCGTCGTCGCCATCGCCAGAGCGGTATTGCAGACGTGCATGGGTTGCGCTGCATTGGGACTGGATCGGCATCCACACGGCGGTCCCCCACATTCCAATGCCACTCCCCGAACCCCCGGTCCTCGAAACCCAACGGCTTCGCGTCCGCACCTTCCGAGAGGCGGATCTCGACGACATCCAGGTCGTGCACAGCGACGACGAGACCACGTTCCATCTGCCCTGCGGGACCTGGCGGACGGAGGAGGACCGCAGGAGGTGGCATGACCGGATCCGGGTCATGCTGACCGCGGGCACGGGCGTCCAGTTCGTGTTGGAGGAGCGGGCCACGGGACGGGTGATCGGCGCCTGCGTGGTCTTCCGTTATGATGAAGAAAGCGCCCGGGCGGAGATCGGCTACGTGCTGGGACGGCCCCATTGGGGGTACGGACTGATGCGCGAGGCGTTGGAGGCGGTCGTGGCCCACGCCTTTGGAGTATGGGGACTCCGCCGTCTCGAGGCCGAAGTGGATCCCGACAACAGCCGTTCCGACCGGGTTGTCCGGAGCCTGGGATTCGTCGAGGAAGGCCGGCTCAGGAAACGTTGGTGTGCGAGGGACCGCATCTACGACACGCGCATCTTCGGCCTGCTCCGGGATGAGTGGAAACCGTGCTGCTGAACCGGGTTAGTCCCCATGGAAACCGTCATCCAAAGCCTCCCAACCTCGGAGGGATAGGAGGGATAGGAACGGAACCGAGGGAAACGGGAGGCCTTGTGGTGCGCTCCAGCCTGAGGAGGATGCTGGCGTCGACGCGGTAGTGGGAAAGTAGGACACGAAGACGCCGTGGTGCCCATCCTTCACGGCCGAGTCGCGTTCCGACTCGTTCGAGGTGTCCACCGTTTTTGGGCAACCGGGTTTCTGTACGGTGCTGCCGTGGAAATACCCACTTGTTCCCTGGGTACGGCTGGATGGAGTCCCGACCCTAGCGGTCCGCGACATCGGTCCGAATCATTTTCCGCCGATCCACCTCAGATCGCTTTCCTGGATTTTCTTCACCAGCGCGGCGTCCTTGACCGGGTCCAGTCGGTGAACCGCGAAATGGCCGTTCTTGGAGCGGTACACTTCGGTGGAACCCGCAGGAGGTTCGGAGGGGGAGGGTTGGTAGCCCTGGTCGGAAGAAATGCTGTACGCCGCCTGAGGATAGCCCTGTTGGCGGAATCCGACATAGCTCTGGGCCCAACGTGGATGGTGGTAGTCGGCCACGAGCGGCCGATCGATTGCGGCTGCGATGTGGACAAAAGGGAGGGCGTAGTCGACCGCGATCGGGCTCCCGGGCGGGGTGTTGTCCCGGATCCAGCGTGCTGTCGTCTCGAGCTCTTCCATTGCGATGATGGTTTGCCAATGCCGTTGGGCCCGCGGTAGCCAGGCGAGGTTGGCGGCCAAGGCGAGGGTGAAGATCCCCAACCCGATGGGGCGGAGATGTCGAATGCGGGGCCGGCCCTCCCAGGCGGCAACTCCGAAGAGAGGCCATACCGGCATGAGATAGCGGTAAAGGAATGCCTCGCCGATCGGCGCCGCCACAACAAACAAGGTATAAGTTCCTGCAATGAGGAACACGGGCTTGGCCCAATCCCGCGTCCGGAGCCTCCAGAAGCCACGCAGAATCCACGCGGTAGCCAAGGCGTTGAGCGGGATCACCACAGCGCGTACGGCGATGAATGGAATGACTCCGTATCTCTCGGCCACCGCGGACAGGCGGCCGAACACCGCGCAGAACATCTCGCCCCACATCCGGCCAACGACGAGGTTGATGAAGTCCTGCCACCGCTGTTCCAGATACCATTCCATGAACTGGCCCTCGGGATGGAAGTACCTGACGGCATCTTCGAGTCCGTAGGATCCCCGGGACCAAAGCTTCCATCCGACCAGCCACGACAGAGGGAAAATCGTGACCGCGGCGATGATTCCCAGCGCCCTCCGCGGTTCGCTCCGGACTTGCCATGCAGCCATGACCCCGGCGAGACCCAGCCCCATCGCGACGCCAAGACCAGCGGCTCGGATCGTCATCCCTACGGTGACGAACACCCCGGCCGTCCACCACCACTTCGCTGCCGTCCGGTCCTTGGCGGACAGCCACATGAGCAAGAACCCGTAGGCCAGGAAGGAATAGGCCGGGTCCGACATCACATAGGTCGCCGTCTCATGGGTCCTCAGGGCGGTTCCCCAGATCGCTGCTGCGGCGAATGCCGCCACCCTGTCCACTCCAAGGCGACGCATCACCAGGAAGGCGGCGCCGGCGGTGATCCCGAACAGCGCGGCGATCAAGGCCTGATGATAAACGAGATTGCCTGGGAAATCCGGAGCCAGCCACCAGATCACAGAAAGGATCGCAGGCCAACCTGGGGGATAGACGCCGATCTTGGGTTGCCCAACCCAGTCCCCGAGGACATAGCCCTTCCCCGAGGCCAAGGCCTTGGCACCGGAGAGATAGTGGGCGCCATCGTAGATCAGGACGACCGGTTCAGGCCGGAACATCCAGTGGACCAGCAGGATCAAGACGGCGACCACGGTTGCAGGTCCCCAATCCAATTCTCCATCGCGGCCACTGCGCTTTAGGGTCCACATTGAGACAACATTAGAAATGGCTCGGGAATCCTGTCGAGACTTCGCTGGAATAGCAGGACACCGCTCACACCGGAACTGTCGGAGGCTGACCGAAGGATTCCGGTTGGGCTTGGCGTGTGAAAACGATTTGCTGCCCACACGTTCCGCGGGTTGCGCGGGAAGGAGAGCAGGATGACGGAATTCATCCCAGACACGGAAGGTCCTACGAAAAGCCGCAACGCTTCTCCCGAAGCGGCTCCGATGCTCTGGCGCTGGGGCCGTTCCGCGTGGCTGTTGCGTTATCCCGACGGCGCACCCGCCTTGTTGACGGCCCGACTTCGGAATTCGCCTCCGCCCGGTCTGGCCGAGGCGGTGACGGCCTTCTCGACGTTGCTGCTGGAGTTCCACGGCGAGGCACCCGAGGCGGACCGGTTGACCCGTTGGCTTCGGGAGACGTCGGAAGGCTCCGTAGAGCCGGATCCCGATCGCCGGATCGAGATTCCCGTGCGGTTCGACGGCGAGGATCTCGAGTCCGTCGCGCGGGCGGCGGGGATGGATCGCGCGGAGGTGGTGCGACGTCACATCGGTTCGGCGTTCCGCGTGCGATGCCTCGGATTCAGTCCGGGGTTCGCCTATCTCGACGGATTGGACCCGGCCCTGCGTCTGCCGCGGAGGTCCACGCCGCGGCCCCGCGTCGCAGCAGGCTCGGTGGCGATCGGCGGCGACCACGCCGGGGTCTATCCGGTGCCCAGCCCCGGAGGCTGGAACCTGCTCGGCACCACCCCGGTGCGGCCGTTCGATCCTTCGGCCAAAGACGAGGACGACCGGTTCCTCTTCCGGACGGGCGACACGGTCCGCTTCATCGACGACCCGTCGGCGACGCCGGATCCGTTCGTGCCGCCCGTGTGGATGGAACCGGAGTCGCCCTGGATGCGCGTGCTCGCGACCGGGGCGGCGCTCGGGATCCAGGATCCGGGAAGGCCGGGCTGGCGCCGGTTCGGGGTGCCGCCCGGCGGTTGGCTCGATCCGGACGCCGCCCGGGCCGCACACCGGCTGCTGGGCCAGGCAGAGGACCTGCCGCTGGTCGAGTTCGCCGGCGGTGGACAGGTGTTCGAGGCGCTCATCGCCACGGTGGTCGCCATCACCGGAGCCGATCCGCGGGGGGAGGTCGTCGGACGACGCGGGGAGGTGCGCCCGGTGCGGCCGTGGTCCAACACCGCGCTCGCCGCCGGCGAACGCCTGCGTTTCCGGGGCGCGTCGGACGGGGTTTGGAGCTGCCTTGCGATCCGCGGAGGCGTCGAGGCCACCCGGGTGCTGGGCGCCGCCGCGCACCATGCCCGCGCCGGGCTCGGGGCGTCGCCCAAGGCCGGACAGGGTTTCCGCGGACAGTCGGATCCGTTCCCCCCGGGCCTTGCCGGCGCGGGACGTTGGATCGATCCGGTGCGGATCCCGGGCCGCCGTGAACGCACGGTGCGCGTCTGGCCGGGTCCGCAGGCCGGGGCCTTCGGTGCGGAGGCCGTGGAGCGGTTCCTCCGCGGCCCGTGGACGGTCGATCCCCGATCCGACCGGATCGGCTACCGGCTGGCCGGATCCGGCATCCCGGTTCCTTCAGGCAACCTGGAATCCGAACCGGTCCTTCCCGGTTCCATCCAGGTCCCGCCGGACGGCAGGCCCATCGTGACCCTTCCCGACGGCCCGACGTTGGGCGGCTATCCGAAGATCGGCTGGGTGGATCCGCGCGACCTGTGGAAGGTGGCCCAGACGCCTCCCGGCGGAAGCGTGGTGTGGCGACCCATGGGATGGGAGGCACTCACGTGAAGCCGCTCCTCAACTGCGACCTCGGCGAGGGGGAGCCGCGGGAACGGACGCACGGGCTGCTTCGGGCGGTCCACCTCGCGAACATCGCGTGCGGCGGCCATGCTGGCGACGAGGACTCCATCGGATTCTGCGTGGCCACGGCGTTGGAACTGCGGGTCGGGATCGGGGCGCATCCGGGTCTTCCCGGCGAATTCGGACGGGCCGGAGCGGCCCCGTCGGCCGCGGAACTGGAGGCGCTCCTGCTCGGGCAGATTCCACGGGTGGACGCGGCGGCGCGACGCCATCGGATCCGTCTGCACCACGTCAAGCTGCATGGCGCGCTCTACCATGCGGTGGAACAGGACCCGGCGCTGGCCGCCGTGACGGCTTCCGTCCTGGCCCGGCAACATCCGGGCACCGTGTGGGTGGGACAACCGGGCCGGGCAGCGGAGCAGGCGGCGCGACAGGCGGGGATCGGGTTCCTCCCGGAGGGCTTCCTGGACCGCGGCTACGTGTCCGACGGAAGGCTGGTGCCGCGCGGTGCGGAAGGCGCGCTGCTGGAACCGACGGCGGCGCTGGAGCGGTTCGGCGGTTGGCTGTCCACGGGTTCGGTGAAGGCGACCGACGGTTCGGAGCTTCGCCTGCCGGTGGCGACCTGGTGCGTCCATGCGGACACCCCCGGATCGGTGGAGCTGGCCCGGGCCGCGCGGGGACTGCTGGACGCGGCCGGTTCGGCGTCGTGACCGGGTCGACGTCGGATCCTGTCTTGCCTCGACGGCGACCGGTTTCATGCTTGGCCGATGAAACGCGTTCTCCTCGCGACGTTGGCGCTGGTCGGCGGCTGCCACACCGGCGACACCGCACGCAGGGGTGGGCCCCATTCGGCGGACTTCGACCGGTTCTCCGCGGCCTACATCGCATCGCACGAGGCGGCGCGTCCGCTCGAGGCCGTGGCCATGGGGCTGCACGAGCATGACGGACGCTTCGTCGTCCCCGATCGGGCCGCGGTGGAGAACGAGATCCGGCGCCTGAAGGCGGCGGACCTGGCGTTGTCCGCGGTGAAGCCCTCGAAGCTGGACGCCGGGCAGCGTCGGGAACTCGCGGTGCTCCAGTCTGCCGTCGCCAACGCGCGGTGGGGCTTGGCGACGGTGCAGGCGCCATGGCGCAACCCGATGTTCTACGCCGGCGCGCTCGACGTGAGCGTGTACCTGAAGCGCGACTTCGCGCCGCTGCGCGACCGGGTGCGCATGATGGCATCGGTGCTGGAATCGGCCCCGGCGCTCTTCGCCGCGGCGCGTGCGAACCTGGACGCCTCGCTGGCGCGTCCGCTGGTCGAGACCGCGGTCGAGATCGCCGAGGGCACCGCGGCATTCCTCGAGAAGGACGTCGCCGCGGTGGCGGCGCAGAGCGGCGATCCCGGGTTGAACGCCTCCTTCGCCGCGACCTCGGCCCGTGCGGTGGCCGAGCTGCGGTCCTACGCCGCGTGGCTGCGCGAGACGCGTCTGCCCGGGGCGCACGACCGCTTCGCGATCGGCCGGGCGGGCCACATGGAGATGCTTCGGGCGGAGATGGTCGACCTGACGCCGGAGGCGGTGCTCGAGGCCGGGATGCGCGAGCTGCGGGCCGAGCAGGCGCGGTTCGCCGCGGCGGCCCGGGAGATCGATCCGACCCGTCCGCCGGCGGAGGTGTTCCGCGAGATCCAGGGGGATCATCCGACCGAGCAGTCCCTCCTGCCCGACACGCGCCGGAACCTCGAGGCGATCCGGGCGTTCGTGGTCGCGAAGGACCTGCTCACCATCCCCAGCGAGGTGCGTGCGCGGGTGGAACACACCCTGCCGCCGTTCCGCGCCACCTCCTTCGCCTCCATGGACACCCCGGGGCCGTTCGAGCGCAAGGCGACGGAGGCCTACTACTACGTCACGCCGCCGGAGCCGGAATGGCCCCAGGCGCAGAAGGACGAGTGGCTCACCGCCTTCAACTACTACACCACCGACGTGGTGAGCATCCACGAGGCGTATCCCGGGCACTACGTGCAGTTCCTCGTGCTGAACGCCTCGCCGGTCGGGCCGGTCGGCAAGGTCTTCACGAGCTACGCCTTCGTCGAGGGCTGGGCGCACTACACGGAGCAGCTCCTGATCGAGGCCGGTTTCGGGGCGCCCGCGGATCCCGCCAATCCGACCCCGGAGGGACGGCGCCGCTGGGCGAGCTGCCGCATGGCGCAGTCCAGCGAGGCGCTCCTCCGTCTCTGCCGTCTCTGCTGCTCCGTCCAGATGCACTGCCAGGGAATGGGCGTGGACGCGGCCACCCGGTTTTTCGTCGAGAACGCCTACTACGAGGAGCGCCCCGCCCGCAGCGAGGCCATCCGCGGCACCTTCGATCCCGGCTACTGCTTCTACACCCTCGGCAAGCTCCAGATCCTGAAGCTGCGCGACGACCTCCGCCGGCAGGAAGGCGAGCGTTTCGACCTGAAGCGCTTCCACGACGCGATCCTCTCCCACGGCGCGCCGCCCATCCGCGTGCTCCGCGAGATCCTGCTGCGCGATCCAAAGGAATGGTCCACGGTGCTCTGAACGGCCCGACCTCCAATCGACCGTGGCCAAACCCTTCTCCCATCTCCAGGACCTCGACTACTCGGTGGTGCAGCAATGCATGCACTGCGGCCTGTGCCTGCCGTCCTGTCCCACCTACGACGCCACCAAGCTGGAACGGAACTCCCCCCGCGGACGCATCGCCCTGATGCGCGCGATCGCGGACGGGCAATTGGAGGCGACGAAGACCTTCGGCGAGGAGATGTACTTCTGCCTGGGCTGCCTCGCCTGCACCTCGGCCTGCCCGGCCGGCGTGGACTACGCGCGTCTTTTCGAAAACGCCCGCGCCGAGGTCGAATCCTCCGGGGCCCTGGCCACTCCGCAACGCACCGCCATCCGTGGGATCACCCTCGGATGGCTCTTCACCGACCTCAACCGCCTCAAGCTGGTCGGGCTCGCCCTCCGATTGTGGCAACGGCTCGGACTCCAGGCGGCCGTCCGCGCGACCGGGTTGACCCGCCTGCTTCCCGCACGGCTCAGGGAGCTCGAGGCAATGACCCCGGCGGTCTGCGACGCGTGGACCGAGGACCTGGTGCCGCCGGTGACCCGGGCCGTCGGGGAGCGGCGGTTCCGCGTGGCGATGCTGGCGGGCTGCGCGCAGGACCTCCTGTTCAGCGACGTGAACCGGGACACCGTCGAGGTGTTGGCCCACAACGGATGCGAGGTGGTCACTCCGTCGGACCAGCACTGCTGCGGTTCGCTCCACGCCCACAATGGCGAGGTGGGACTCGCCGCGGAACAGGCCAGGCGGAACATCGACCAGTTCCCGCCCGAGCAGTACGACGCGATCATCTCCAACGCCGGCGGCTGCGGATCGCACCTGCGCCACTACACCCATCTGCTGGCGAAGGATCCCGCCTACCGCGATCGGGCGCGTCTCTGGGATTCCAGGGTGCGGGACATCCACGAATGGCTCGTCCAGACCGGCATCCGTCCGCCGATACCGGCATCGCCCGGCGGGCGGGACCGCACGGTCACCTACCACGAGTCCTGCCACCTGTGCCATGGACAGAAGGTCTCCGCACAGCCGAGGAAGCTGCTCCGGGCGATACCGGGACTGAAGCTCGTCGAACTTCCCGAGGCCACCTGGTGCTGCGGCAGCGCCGGCGTCTACAACCTCACCCAGCCGGCGATGTCGGCCGAACTGCTCCGCCGGAAGGTGGCGCACATCGCGGGGACCGGCGCGGAGATCGTGGCCACCGGCAATCCCGGCTGCCTGCTGCAGGTGGTCAACGGCTGCCGGGAAGCGGGCCTGACCGTCCGCGTGGTCCATCCGGTCTCGCTCCTCGCCGAAGCCTACCGCGGCGCCTGAGCCCTGCGGAGAGGGAGCCGTGCGCAAAGGCGCGGAGGAAAGGCGACGGGCGACGGGCGACAAACCACAGACATCGGACACTGGACTGGACAACCCGGTTTCCACCCAGATTTCCGGTTGCCGACCGCTCCTTCATGAACTTACTTCCCGAGGTTCCGCCGCGACGATGACCGTCTGAAACCGACGTCGGTCCACGGTGGATGTCCAATCCGAATCCAACCGAATCCATGAAGAAACTTGTCGCCCTGCTCGCCGCCTCCGTGCTGACCGTGACCGCCTTCGCCGGCGAATATCCCGACGTCAGCATCGCCGAGGTGAAGGCCCTGATCGGCACCAAGAAGGCCACCATCATCGACGTCAACGGCACCGAGTCCTACAAGGAAGGCCATGTGCCGGGCGCCTTGGATTTCGACGCCGTCGAGTCCAAGCTCGCGTCCGTCCTGCCCGAGGACAAGAACGCGCTGGTGATCGCCTACTGTGGCAATCCCCGCTGCAAGGCCTACCAGGCCGCGGCCGACGCCGCCCACAAGCTCGGCTACAAGAACGTGAAGCACATGTCCGCCGGAATCGCCGGATGGAACAAGGCCGGTGAGAAGGTCGAGAAGGCCAAGTAAGCCCGCCGTTCCCGGGACCCCTTTCGTCCGTCCATCACCCGTCACCAACCCGTCCACCTCACGGTGGGCGGGTTCTTCATTTTCCGGCTCCGGGCCCGGCCAACACGCCGGCCCCTTCCAGGACCTTGCGGATCTCGGACTTCTCCGACGCCGGCAGATGCCGCGAGGCCGGGTGCTCCCGCGACGGGTCCAAGGCGGACGCTAGCTCCCGCATCACCGAGGCGCGCAGCGGTTCCATCAGGCCGGTGAAGACGGGCGTGCCGATCATGAAGCTGCATCGGAGCCGGAAGAGGCGCCGCTCCAGGTCCAGTTCGCGCAGCCGACCCAACGCCGGGACGGAGACGGCCGCCTCGAACGCCTTGCGGTACGGCGATTTCCCCAGCCGGAGTCCGGAAGGCCACGGCACCTCGTCGGCGAAGAGGAGGTAACGCACCAGCCCCAGCGCCTGGGCCTCCACTTCGGCGCGGTGGGCGGCGGTGAGTCCGCCGACGTCGGTGTACAGATGGGTCCGCACGCGGTATTGGGCCTCGACGGCCCGGTTCACGAAACCGGCCTGATGCTCGAAGACCAGGTGCGCCACCAGGTCGCTGGTGTCGGTGGCATAGCGCCCCGGTTCGAATCGGCTTCGCGGTGGCAAGGGACTCGGGACCACCACGCCGCCCTCCATGCTTCCCAGGCGGTTGCCCCAGTGGTTGGTGAACCCGTCCGCACCGGTGACGTGCCAGCCGCCGAACCGTTCCGCGAACGGGATGTCATGGCCGGTGCGCCCGCCACGGAAGGCGTCGAGGCTGCCGCCGCCGACCGCCGGCACCACCGATCGCACGGACCAGCCGGGGACGAATCCCGTGTCCTCGCCCGCATGGCAGTTCATGCAGCGGTTGGCCCGCTCGACCAACACCGGCCCGCCCGGACGCGGGATGTCGAAGATGTAGAACACCCCGCCGAGGTCCGGGTCGAGGGCGAGGATCTCGATCCTTCCGCCGGGGATGAACCCGACCGAGAGGTCGTCGGTGAAATAGATCGCCCGCGGGCTGGAGGGACCGATCCGGCTGAGCTGGAGGCTGGTGGTGGAATAGACCCAGAGCTGGGAGGAAACGGGAATCCCAAGCGCGTCGAGAAGCCCGAGCAGGAAGGCGCGTTCCGAAGAACGGTCCAGGGGCACCTCGCCCGCCTCGAACCGGGTCTTCCAGCGCGAGAAGCGGTCGGTCGGCGTCCGTTCGAAATAGCGGTGGGGAGGCTGATCCCAGTCCTGATGGGTCACCGCCACGCCGGTCGGAACGCCGAGGACCAAGGCGAGGAGAAGGGAGAGCGGACGCGGGGACGGCACGGACATTTCGCGGACACCGTAGCGTCGGACCTTTCCACGACAAGACGTTGGGTGGTGACCCCATCCTTCGGGTCATTGGGCCGCGGGGAGAGTTGAGAGTGAGCCGCGGGTGGGCGAAGGTCCCTCCCTCGGCATCGTCCATGAGGAACCCGCCTTTCATCCCCGTGCTGCTGTCCTGCGTGCTGGCCGTCGCGGGGCACGCGGCGGAAGCCTGGACGTCGGACTTCCCGGCCGCGCTGCGTCGGGCGAGGTCCGAGGGGAAGACCGTGTTGCTCGACTTCACCGGGTCCGACTGGTGTGCCGGCTGCAGGCGATCCCGGACCAAGGTGCTGGAGAAGCCCGAATTCCTCGCCTACGCGGCGAAGCACCTGGTCCTGGTGGAGGTCGATTTCCCCGAACGGAAGCCGCAGGACGAGGCGTTGAAGCGCCAGAACGCGGAACTGGAGAAACGTTACAAGGTGAACGGCTATCCGGCGTTCGTGTTGGTCGACGCCGACGGTGGGGTGTTGGGAAGACACGACAGCCTGCTCGAGGATCCTGCGGAGTTCCTCAGGCAACTCGACGTTTGGCGGAAGCCCGCTCCCAAGCCGACGGAACCCGGCAAGCCCGACTGCGTTCCAAGCCGCTGAGACGGGTCAGGACGGACCTCACGCAAACGCGGCAAGTCGGGTTTGCCTGCTTCGGAAGTTGGATGTCCGGTTCGCGGTAGAGCTTCGCAACCTTTGCACCCTTCGTTGTGAACCGATGGAGGCTCCCGGAGATCCGACCGACGGGATCCGGTGAGCACGGAATGGGTGACGACCCGGCCGTGGTCGAATGGTGGTCATCCGGAGGGTGAGGAACCTCATCCACTGGAAACGAAAAGGCCCGTGAGGAATGTCCCACGGGTCTTCCATCGTTAAATGGAAAAGCAGCTTCCCAGACCTGGATCAGGCCTTCAGGAAGATACGCTTGGACTTGCGCTCGCCGGTCGAGGTGAGCTTGTCGGCGTTGTCCTTCACGAAGTTGATGACAGAAGGATAGGAGACACCGGTCTGGTCGCTGATTTCCTTCTGGCTGAGACCATGGGGGTGCTTGGAGAGCAACTCGAGGATACGACGGGTGATCTCACCGCCGTTCATGCGGGGAGCGCGTTCCTTCTTCGAGGCGGCAGGCTTGGAGGCAACGGAGTCGCTACCAATACCGAGCTCAGAGCAGATGTGCTCAATCTTGGCGTCGATCTCGTCGATCTTCTTCTGATAGGAGGCCTTCTCGACGATCAGGGTGCTGAGATCGTTGCTCTGGAGCAACTGGAGGCGACGGGTGAGTTCCTGCTTCTGCTGTTCGATGATCTTGGTTAAATCCATAGGGCTCCAAAACAACACACACAGAGCCAATGTCAAAGAAGAATCTTTTGAAATAGTGATCCGGCGCTCTCTAAGAGTCTTCGGCGAGGGTTCATCAGGGCGCATTCTGCCATCAACTCGATTGGCTCATTGCGGCGCTGCTCAAGGACAAACACTCTGAATCAACTCGATCCTTAAGTGCTGATTGGAAGACATTTATGAATTCATTGTTGAGCTTTATTCGACAGCATCACCAACACGGGACCCCAGCCAAGCCATTCAGGATCCTAGCTTGGAAATCCAAACCAGGCCAGGTTCCAGGTGATCTGAAGCAAAAGATCGGCGTCCTTCCCTCCAACAGCACTCTTCCCGCTTGGACTTCCATGGCATTCTTCGCCCTGTTTAAGGCAGTAAACGACTCCGCTAAAGTTCCCTGAGTTGCCCAACATTCGGAAAGAGCATTTCTCCCAACAGTCGGACTGATGACTCCCCAATTCAACCCTAGGGCTATCACCGGAGCGTTTCGCCTTGTCTCGGGAGTAGATATCATTACCGGATTCAACGGGTTTCAGGCGCGCTTGGCGGTTCATTGGAACTGCGGAGTCCAAGCAGATAAGCCACCAGATCCCAGCGTTGTACGGTGTTGAGGCTCTCGGCGAAGGAAGGCATGGGTGAGCCATCCAAACCCGTGGAGAGGGTCCGGAAAATGTTGATCGGCTCGGGACCGGATTTGAGTGATGTGGACCTCAGATCCGACGGTGGACAAGGTTGGCCCCAGATATCTTCCAATGAATTCGCCACGGCGGAAGCCCCATCGCCGGCGATTCCATGACAGGGCGCGCAGTGGGTGACAAATGTCACCTTTCCTGCAGCGCGATGTCCCGCGGATGCGACCGGATCGCCGAGCCAGGGAGGGTCCGTTCCCAAGTGCTGGACGGCAACGGAAGCGGTCCCGTCCATCCATCTTGGGGAGAGGGTCTTGATGTACGCGATCACCGCCTCGACCTCGTTCTCGGCGAGGCTTCCAAACGCCGGCATGGAACTGTTGGCGATGCCGCGTCGGAGGGTTCGTCGAAGGTCCTCGTCCGTCGGAAGGAATCCGGACGGGGTGCTTCGGAACTTGAAGACGCCGGTGGTGAAGTCTCGCGGACGCGGACGCATCCCGACCGACATCTCCCCGCGTCCATCGCCCCACCTCCCGTGGCACACGGCGCAGTGGCGTTGGAACACGTATCGGCCACGGAGATGGAGGTCGGACCCGGCAATCGGTGTCGGGCCGGAGGCCTCCGGCCTTCGCGAACGGCCGGGCACTCGGTCCAGCACGACGAGCATCGAACCGATCGTCACGCACACCAGGAAGGCGGCGACGACCGGCAACCAACGGGGAGTCGGCGGGTTTCCCATGGGACGTGTCCCGCGGAGACTCGGACCGAAACGGCTGGGTCACGCGCCATGGCTTGGCTGTCTTGCAACCGGGTTTGGCCGCTGGCGGACCTAGGATGGCCGCCCCGGTTCCATCCGGGTGCCCGGGCTCACTTCGCAATCCGGATCGCAGTGCTGCGGGTCTTGAAGGTCGCCTGCACCGTCGGCGGATTGTCGCCACGGAACTCGCAGTCGAACCGGACCTCGTTGTTTCCCGCCGCAAGGCTGGGAAGACGGCCCTTCAGG
>CAMASJ010000039.1 GCA_945860685.1 Akkermansia muciniphila | reverse complement strand
GGAAGTCCACCAGTCCGCCCCGGACAGTTCGGACCTGAGATTCAGCCTGCAATTGGCCGCGTTGCTTCAGCCCACGGTCGCTCCACCCAAGCTGGCGCTGGGGAGCGGTCCCGACCGGATCCGCCTCGCCTGGCCTCAGACCTCGGTCGGATTTCAGCTTCAGGAATCCGCGTCGCCTGATGGTGGATGGAGGACTTCCGAGGAGTCCGTCGGCACCGAGTCGGGCGTGAACTTCACCATCGTACCCACAACCAACGCGACGCGGTTCTACCGCCTGAGCAAGCCCTAGGACGTCTAGTCCCCCAGAAAACCGTTTCGCCAGCCGGGTCGTATGCCGCAGGCTAGTCCGCCCATGAAATCGATGACCGGCTACGGCCACGGTGAACACGCCGCCGACGGGGCGAGGATCACGATTGAGGTCCGCTCGGTGAACCGCAAGCAGGCCGAGGTTGCCATCTCCCTGCCGCGCGAACTGGAGGCCCTTGAGGCCCGTTTGCGCGACACGGTCAACCGGGTTGTCGCGCGGGGACGCTGCGACGTCCGGGTGACATTCGAGCCGCCGCTGGGACAGGCATCGAACCGGATCAACCGCCCGCTCGCTGCCGCGTTCGCCGCCGAATGGAGTGAGCTCGCCAAGGAGATCGGACTCACCGGCAACGCCGCCATCCCAACCTTGGATCTTTTGGCTCGCTGCCCCGGGGTGATCCAGGCGGATTCAACTCCTGCTGACCCCGAACGGGTCGGCCCCTGGGCCAAGGCCGCGTTGGGACGCGCCCTCGAGGGATTCGATGCGATGCGACGCCGGGAAGGTGAAGCGCTGGAGTCGGACCTCCGGCGTCGAGTGGAACTGCTCCGCGAGGCGTTGGAGCGCGTCTCGGCTGCGGCTCCAGAGGTCCTGGTCCGGCACCGCGAGTCCCTGCTGCAGAAGGTCAAGTCCGCTGGACTGGAGAGCATCACCCTGGACGACGAACGCCTACTGAAGGAGATGGTGCTCTTCGCCGACCGATGCGATATTGCCGAAGAGATCGCCCGTCTCCGGAGCCACTTCCGCCAGTTCGAGGATTGCGCCCGTTCGACGGAGGCGGTCGGCAGGAAGCTCGATTTCCTGGCGCAGGAGATGAACCGCGAGATCAACACCATTGGATCGAAGGCCAACGACGCCCGGATAGCCGCCGACGTGGTGGCGATGAAGACCGAACTGGAACGCTTCCGGGAACAGGCCCAGAACATCGAGTGAACCCGAACATGCACCCGACCGACAGCCTGCTGCTCCTAATCTCCGCTCCCTCCGGGGCCGGCAAGACCACGGTCAGCCAAGGCCTGCTCGGCGCGAACCCGCGGCTGCGCCGGGTCACGACCTGCACCAGCCGGGCGCCACGTCCAGGCGAACGGGACGGCGTGGACTACCACTTCCTCACCCGGGCCGAATTTGAACGGAGGATAGAGGCCGGTGAGTTCCTTGAACACGCCGACGTCTACGGGGACCTCAAGGGCATCCTCCGCAGTTCCGTAGGCGAACTTTTGGAATCCGGCTCGGACGTGCTGCTGAACGTGGACGTACAAGGAGCGGCGACGGTCAGGGCGGTGATGGCCGGGGATCACAGGCTCGCAGGGCGTCTGGTAAGCGTGTTCCTCACCCCAGGCACCCGGTCCGAGCTGGAGTCCCGTCTTCGAGGCCGAGATGCAGACTCCCCCGAGGCGTTGGCCAGAAGGCTCGACACGGCCGCGGAGGAAGTCCGCCGCTGGCCGGAGTTCGACTACCTTGTGGTCAGCGGGACACGGGAGGAGGACTTGGCGCGGATCCAGTCGATCTACTTGGCGGAACGTTCCCGTTCGCCGCGTCAACGGTTCGAATGGAAAAACCAGCCATGAGCCTGCGCATCGTCCTCGGCGTCACCGGTTCCATCGCGGCCCACAAGGCCATCGACGTCGCCAGCCTGCTGACGAAGGCGGGACATCAGGTGAACGTGGTCCTGACCGCGGACGCACAACGCTTCGTCACCCCGCTGCCCTTCAAGACCCTCAGCCGGAACCCGGTCATCACCGACCTCTACGACGAGGAGGAAGGCTGGAAGCCGGCGCACATCCGCCTCGCGGACGAGGCGGACGTCCTGCTGGTGGCTCCGGCCACGGCCCACTTCCTGGCACGCCTGGCCCATGGCTTGGCCGACGACGCCCTGACCTGCATCGGGTTGGCTATCCGTCCTGAGGCACGCGTGATCCTCGCGCCGGCAATGAACGGCAAGATGTGGCAGCATCCAGCGACCCGATCGAATGTGGAAATCCTCCGCTCCCGGGGCGCCGCTTTCGTCGGTCCCGAAGAAGGCCTGCTTTCGTGCGGTTACGAGGGCATCGGACGACTGGAGACTCCGGAACGCATCGTCGCCGCCGTCCTCGCCGGCGTCACTTGAGACACCACCGGCATGGAACCTGCCAGTGGGGCCGCGATGGCCGAGGAAAACCTCTCCGATCTGCTTCGGCGCCGATGGGCTTCCGTGGTCGGCGTCTTCGCCGGGCCACCCATCGACCCCGGCATCATCCGGCAGCGGGTCCGCTTCATGGAGCGGAACATCGGCATCTGGGTTAAGGCGGTGATCGCGCCAGCCCTGTTCTGGTTCCTCTTCAATCCGAACACCTTCACCAGCCTCACCGCCCCGCGGGAGGACGTCCTGCACTATCTGCGGAATTACACCCTGATCATGACCGCGGTCACGGTCGGCTATGGCATCGTCCTCTGGGGTATGGACGAGTTGACCACCCGATTCCTGGAACGGGTGGTCTACATTGTCGCCATCCTCGACTTGGCCTTCCTTGCGGCGATCACCCTGTTCTGCGGTGGATTCGACAGCATCCTCTATTGGGTTTTCCTGGGCCTCGTCATCCGGAACGCCGCAGTGATCCCCAACGCCGAGGTCCAGGTGCTGGTGAACCTGACCGGCTGCGCCTGCTACGTTCTCGCCGGAGTCCTCGACATCGCCCTCACGAGGATCGAGAACGTAGTCCTCGACAGCTACAGCGGAGGTCCGTCGACGGAGATGATGCAGGAGGGCGCATCGGAACCGTTCGAGTCGCTGGTCCTGAGGGTGCTTCTCCTTCTCCTCATGACCGCGGTCTGCCTCGGTCTGCAGGTGCTCCTCGACCGCCAGCGCCAACGCGAGGCGGAATCCCGGGAGTTCGCCCTGAAGCAGGAGCAGCTTGAGGCGGCAGGTAGACTGGCCGCGGAGATCGCCCACCAGTTGAAGAATCCGCTGGGGATCATCAACAACGCCGCCTACACGCTCCACAAGACGGTCAAGGAAGGGAAGACGATCACCCAGCAGATCGCCATCATCCGGGAGGAGGTGGCCCGTTCGGACCGGATCATCACGGATCTGATGGGCTATGCCCGGCTGGCCGAGGGGCGGGTTGAACGGATCGGACTCGCGGAGATCCTGGAGCAGTCGCTCGAGGTCGCCTTTCCACCGGGCTCGGGATTCCAGGTCCAGGTCCACCGGGACTACGTCGATCCCCTTCCCAGCCTGCTCGGGCAAAGGGTCCACTTCCTGGAGATCTTCACCAATCTCCTGGTCAACGCCCGGGAGGCGATGAACGGGGTCGGTCACGTCTGGATCGGCGCCAAGGCGACCCCCGACTATTCGGTGCAGGTGACCATCCATGACTCCGGTCCCGGGATCCCCTCCGATCAGCTGGGGCGTGTCTGGGAGGCCTACTTCACCACGAAGGACCGGGGAACCGGACTGGGGCTGGCGATCGTCAAACACAACGCCGAGATGTACGGCGGCCGGGTTCGGGTGGATTCGGAGGTTGGCAAGGGCGCCACCTTCACCATCAACCTTCCGGCCCGCACGCTGATGCGACTCCAATGAAACTCCCACCGCTGCTCGTCGTGGATGACGAGAAGAACATGCGCCTCTCCCTCCAGACCGTCCTTGAGGGCGAGAACTACGAGGTTCGCCTCGCGGAATCGGCCGAGAACGCCCTGAAACTGCTCCAACAGGAGGAGTTCTTCATGGTCATCACCGACGCCCGCCTTGGAGGCATGAGCGGCTACGAGTTCCTCCGCGCCGCAGGCGAGAAGCGGCCCGGTCTGCCGATCCTGATGATCACCGCCTACGCCACACCCAAGCTGGCGGTGGAAGCGATCAAGGCTGGCGCCATCGACTACCTGGCCAAGCCCTTCGAGCCCGATGAGCTGCTCCACGCGGTCGGACGCTGCGGGGAGCGCCACCGGCTGTTGGCGGAGAATGCCGCCCTGAAAGCCAGGGCGGGCGATGGCATCCGGATCGAACAGATCATCGGCGAGTCACCCAAGATCCGGGAACTACGCCAACTCATCCAGACGGTGGCACCGACCGACGCCACGGTGCTGATCCTCGGCGAAAGCGGCACAGGAAAGGAGCTCATCGCCGGGGCCATCCATTCGCTGAGCCGACGGGCGAACGCCACCTACGTACGCCTCAACTGCGCCGCCATCCCGGAGACACTGCTTGAGTCCGAGCTCTTCGGCTACGAACGCGGCGCTTTCACCGGCGCACACCGGACCAAGCGCGGCTACGTCGAGGAAGCCGACGGCGGCACGCTGTTCCTGGACGAGATCGGCGACATGAGCCGACCGCTGCAGGCGAAGCTGCTGCGCTTCCTGGAGGACGGCTCCTTCACCCGGGTTGGTGGCACGCAGGAGATGAAGGTCAATGTCCGGCTGATCGCAGCGACCAACCGCAATATCGTCGACGCCATCAAGAAGGGGGAATTCCGCGAGGATCTCTTCCACCGTTTGAACGTGATGCAGTTCCGGCCGCCGCCGCTGCGCGAACGCGGCCAAGACATCCCGCTGCTCGCACGCCACTTCCTGAAGGGCTTTGCCGCGAAGCTCGGGCGCTCGATCAAGGACATCTCGCCCTTGGCCCTTCAGGCCCTTCAGGCCCATGTCTGGCCCGGCAACATCCGCGAACTCCGGAACGTGATCGAACGGGCGGTGATCCTTGAGGCCGCTGAGGAAGTCCAGCCGTCCAGCTTGCCTGATTTCGAGGTCGAGTCGCGCCTCCGGGAAGGAATCCAGGTACCGCCGCAGCACCCGCGGGACGAGAACCTGACGGACGCCCTCCTCCGCTTCGAGAAGGAGATGATCCTCCGGGCGCTGGAGACGAGCGAAGGGAGCCTTGGGAAGGCTGCCGCGGCCTTGGGATTGAGCCGACACGCCCTCCGTTACCGGATGGGAAGACTCAGCCTCGGGGTGGACGGCACCGTTGACGAGGACACCGATGCCGGAACAGGCTCTGCCGCCCGATGACGGACAAACTCCCCATCCATCTGGCCGTGGTCGAGACCCCGGCCCCGGCCCTGCCCAGCAGCGCCCTTCCGACCGGCACCCGTCAGATGATGAGCGGGATGGGGGCGGTCTTCGCCGCGGTGTTCGCGGTCATTGGCCTGTGCCTCATATGGGCGGTCTTCATCCGCAAGCCGGACACCTCCCGGAAGCGGGGCGCGCTCCGCGAGGGACCCGCCTCCCCTGAACCGGGCAAAAGCGGTGGGCGTCGCCGGAGGCGCAGCAGCAAGGAACGGCCGCGGAATCCGACCTTGTCCGAGACCGGGGGCCTCCCGCCGCGGGGCGCCGGAGATACCAACGTCCAATCCCCGTGATCCAAGGAGAACCGGAAGGCGTTTCCGCCCAGATCACGCGCAAGAGCGCGTCCAATCTCGCCCTAGCCTTCATCCTGCTTCCGCCGGAACGCCGTGTCGCCATGTCGGCCCTTTACGCGTTCTGCCGGCAGGTCGACGACGTGGCCGATGAGGATTCCCTCCCGGTGGACGAACGCCGGCGCCAACTGGCGGCATGGCGGACCGACATCGCGGCCGCCTGTGCCGGAGGATCACCACGGATGGAGGTCAACCGGGAACTGGCGCCCCACATCAGCACCTACGGATTGCCCTTCGGGCTCTTCGACGAATTGATCCGAGGCGTCGAGATGGATCTCGACCAGACGCGGCACGAAACGCCCGAGTCCCTCGAACTCTACTGCTACCGGGTGGCCAGCGTGGTCGGCCTGCTCAGCATCGAGGTCTTCGGCTACCAGGATCCCCTCTGCCGCCAGTATGCGGACCACCTTGGAAAGGCCCTCCAGCTCACCAACATCCTCAGGGACGTCGGGAACGACGCCGTCCGTGGCCGGATCTATCTGCCCCTCTCCGACCTGGCACGTTTCCGCGTCGATCCGGATGAGGTCCTCCGTCGTGAGTGGTCGGAGCGTTTCCACCATCTGGCAACGGAGGTGGCCGGAAGGGCCAAGATCCATTACCGCCTCGCCCGTGAGGTCCTACCCAAATCCGAGGGGAACAACATGAGGACGGCGGACCTCATGGGCAACGTCTATTGGCACCTGCTCCAGAGGCTTGAAGCTTCGCGGTTCCAAGTGCTCGACGAGACTCCGGTGCGCCTGTCCCGCTTCAGGAAGCTTTCCCTCGTGGTCCCAGCTCTGATCAAGGCCCGTCTTGGAATCCCCTTCGCCAACTATGGATGCTGAACAGACCATCCGGCTCATCGTGAATGCCGATGACTTCGGCAGTTCGGAAAGCGCCAATACGGCGATCGAAAAGGCACATCAGGAGGGCATCCTCACCTCTGCGAGCCTCATGGTGAACGGCAACCGCGCCAACGAGGCGGTCGACATCGCACGCCAGAACCCGCTGCTCGCAGTCGGACTCCACCTCGTCCTCGTCTGCGGCAAATCCACCCTCAAGCCGAGCGAGATCATCGGAGTCGTCGACCAGAAGTTCCAGTTCAGCCCGAGCCCGGTCTCAGCCGGGATTCGCTACTTCTTCAGGAGTTCCCTCCACCACTATCTGCGCCAGGAGATCCACGCCCAGTTCCGTGAGTTCCGGATGTCGGGACTGCCCCTCGACCATGTCAACGGACACCTGAACTTCCACCTGCATCCCACCGTCTTCAACTTCCTAAAGAAGGATAAGGCGGATCTGGGGATCGGTGCTATGCGGCTGACGCGGGACCCTTACTGGATGAACCTGCGTCTCGCCTATGGACGCTACTTCTATCGGACGACCCACGCCCTGATCTTCAACTGGCTGTCGAAACGGTCCGAGGCTTCGCTCCAACGCCGACGGGTGCGCTTCGCAGACGCCACCTTCGGATTGCTCCAAAACGACCGGATCAACGAGGCCTATGTCCTGCGTCTCCTCGAGAACCTGAAGCCCGGAACCTGGGAGCTCTACTGCCACCCGGACTTCGGCAGCCACCTGCACGAACTCGAGGCCCTCACCAGCCCCAAGGTGAAGGAGATCATCCGCCAGCGCGGGATCGTCCTCTGCCGTTACTCGGACCTGGAATGACCCGACTGCTCATCGTGCTCGCCACAGGTCTCGTCCTCGAGGCGGTCGGCGTCGTGTTCCTCAGCCGCGGACTCAAGGAGATCGGCGAACTGGAACGCCTCGGCGTTGCGGAGGTGGTCAGGATGGTTCGCGCCGGCATCACCAATAGGCACCTCCTGCTCGGCATCGCCTTCGAGGCCGCGTTCTTCGGATGCCTGCTCCACCTGATGAGCCGAGGGGACGTCAGCTTTGTCTGGCCGCTCACCTCCCTGGGCTTCGTCCTGACGACGCTGGCAGCGAAGCTGGTCCTCCGCGAGGAGGTCAGCCTGCTCCGCTGGTTCGGGGTCTGCCTGATCGTCCTCGGCGCCGGTGTCATCACCTACACCGAGAAGCAAAAGTCCAAGTCTGTGGCCGCTGAAGCGAAGTCCCCGGCCCCGGCGACCGACGCTGCATCGAAAGGCCCCTGAACTGCCCGGAGAAGATCCTGCCTCAGTGGCGAAGGAACTCCTCAAGGGCCGTACGGGTGACCCTCCAAGCGCTGCCGATCTTCTTGCCCTTGAGCGATCCGTCGGACAACGCCGCCAGCACATCGGCCTCGGAGACGCCCAGGACCGTGGCCACCTCACCGGGACCCAGCAGTTCGGGTAGACCCGTGGCCGTCCCATGGGAACCGGCCGGGAGGGCGGCTCCCGGCAACGGCGGCGGCAACGCAGGCGACGGGTTCCCGAGGTCTCGCGCAATCTGGGTGCCGAGAGCGAACTGGGCGGCCAGTCCGGCGACTCCGCCTCCACCCGCGTCTCCACGGCCCAACGACTCCGCCAACTGAAGCTTCACGTAGTCGTTCAGGTTGCCAATCGCCGCCATGCTTGAGCGCTTGTCGATGGCCGTCTCCACCTCGGCGGGAACCGATACATTCTCGACGATGAAGCTTCCCAGCTCGATGCCATACTTCTCCCGGAGCACCGGGTTCAGCACCGGCAGGAGCGCCTCACCCAGTTCCGAATAGCGCGAGGCGACATCCAGGACCGGCACCTTCGCGCTCGCCAAGGCGTCGCTGAAGACGCTCACGAACCGGGAACGCATCGAGTCCTGGAACTCGTCGATCCGGAAATGGTGGTCCGTGCCGGCGACCTCTTTCAGGAAAACCTTCACGTCGGCGACCTTGAAGTCGTAGGTGCCGAACGCGCGGACGCGGACGATCCCGAAATCCGGGTCCCGCAGCATGATGGGGTTGCTGGTTCCCCACTTGTTGCCGGTGAACAGCCGGGTGTTGACGTAGTAGACGTCGCACTTGAACGGGGACTCGAAGCCGAACTTCCAGCCCATGAGCGTGCTCAGGACCGGGATGTTCTCGGTCTTGAGCGTGTGCTTGCCGGGTCCGAACGTGTCGACGAACTGGCCCAGGTGGACGAACTGGGCCACCTGCGACTCGCGTACGATCAGCTGGGCCCCGTTCTTGATCTCCTTGTCCTGGTCCGGAAAACGCCAGCTCAGGGTGTCCCGCGAGTCATCCTCCCATTGGATGATCTCCAGCAACTGCGTCTTGATGTAGTCCATCAGTCCCATATCGGTCCTTTCGCAAGTGGTGAGAGAATTGCCTGGCCACTCTGTCCGGGCCACGGAATCCAAGAACAGGAAACCCAGGCTCCATTTCCAAAGTGCCCCGGAGGTTCAGGGCTGCTTCGGCGCCGAAGGCGTGACCTCTGCGGAACCGTCCTTCGCCTTCATCTTGGACGTCGCTTTCGACCCGGCGCCAGCGGACTTGAACGCGCCAGTGATCAGAACCTCCTCCGACTTCTTCTTCACGCGGCCGTTGAAAGAGTCGCCGACGACGATGTCGGAGACGACGGCGGCCTTGGCGTCACGGCTGTAGCGGCTGGTGCTGGAGATCTGGACGACGTGTTCTGTCGACTTGCCCTTTCCCTTCACGGTCACCGTTACGGTCATCGCCTTGGAATCGACCGCCGTCACCGTGCCGCGGACCCCGATTCCCGGGAGCTTCGGGGCGGCAGGTTTCGCCGGCGCGGCGGGCTTCGGCGCGTTGGCTTCCCCTGAGGGAAGAAACAGTTCCCCGGTTGGTGCGGAGGTCGAGCCCTCGGCGGACAACGGGGGTGCCACCAGGGGCAAAGCAGGCGTCACCGGGATGTTGGTGGATCCAAGTCCACCACTCGGCGAGGCACCGGGATCGGACGCCGGCACCTGAGCCGTGACCAACAGCGCTGCGAGGGTGGAAACCACGGACAGACGGAAAGCGATGGACTTCAGCGGATTCATTTTCTCGGGATGGAACGGGGTTCAGGCGACCCGGAAACTCGGGCCTCGGCGACGAACGAATCAGAAGCCGGGCCGACACGCAATGACCGGACGGAGGTGCCAGAAGGAACCTGAAGCCGACAGGATCATTCGCTTCCTCTCGCCTGGAACACGGCGCTTCCCTTGGCCGCCTTGGAGACGAGGTCGACGCGGTACGATGTGCCGGCTTTCAATGGCTGCGCGACACCGGGAACCGCACTCTCCTTCATCCCCTCAGGAAGATCGCCGTAGAGGAATCCACGGGTCGGAGGGGTCTTCGGCGTGGACTCCAGTTTCCAAACCGGCCGGACCACCTTGTTGGTGTCGGCCGGGTCCAACTCAGAGACGACCACGGTCTTCAATGCGTGGTCTTGATCAAGCCCGATGACGACAGGCAGAGCCTCCCCGGACGCCGCTTGGCGCAGCGGTCGAAAAGAGACACTCACTTGAATAGCCTTTTTCTCGAACCAGTCGGTGAACCGGTAGACGTAGATCCCACCCAGGAAGGTGAGGAAAAGGCAGAGGCCGAGAGTCTTGCGTTCCATAGTTCTGACCCGATGGCGGACGGCGGTGGAACGTTGGGCATTCGACACGACTCCTTGGAAAGGTCGGGATCACGTCGCTTGGAAACGCACGTCAAAGACCATGAACCCGAAGAACCCGGACCCCTTCGCGCGCCACCACGCGTTCACCCTCATCGAGCTCCTCGTGGTGATCGCCATCATCGCGATCCTCGCGGGCATGCTTCTGCCGACCTTGGGCAAGGCTAAGGAGAGCGCGAAACGCATCTCCTGCGTCAACAACCTGCGCCAGGTCGGCCTCGCATCGACCCTGTACACCGGGGAAAACAACGGGCTGTACCCGGAACGGAATTCGGGGCCTCGTTGGCCGGACCGCCTGCTTCCCATGTACCAGACCGTAAAGGTACTCGTCTGCCCAAGTGACATCGCGGACGGGGGGAAGAACAAGCCGGAGACCGCGGAGACGCGAACCAACCTCGTCGCCGACTCCGCCCCCCGGACTTACATCATCAACGGCTGGAACGACTGGCATGAGCAGCAAATGGTCGGAGCCGGGGAGCCCTTCAGCATGGAGACGATCGTCGGCAAATCGATGAACGAGAACCAGATGTCCGAACCGGGTGAAACCGTGGTTTTCGGGGAGAAACTCTACCCGGTGGGCCACTACTTCATGGACCTGATGGAAGGTCGCCTCGGGAACGACAACGAGGTCCTCAACCACTCCGTCCACAACGGTGGTCCCCGCGGCACCGCTGGCGCGTCCAAATCCGGTGGTTCCGACTTCTCCTTCGCCGACGGATCGACCCGGTATCTCCGTTATCGCAAATCCCTGGAACCCATCAATCTATGGGCTCTCACCCCTCAATGGCGGACCAACTCGCTCAACTGATCTCCCCTCATTTTTGAGAAAACCGACAGTGGCATCCGAATTGCCACTGTTCTCACGTCGGCGCCCGTTTGCGCCGCGTCTGTTGGTCGGTTCTGGGTTGGGCCGCCTGTTCGGGTTTTCCGGGACAGGCGGCTTCTGTTTGACTCGTTCCGTGATCCGTCCGCTCCTGGCCGCCTTCTTCTCCCTCGGATCTTGTGGAGCGCTGGTGGCCGCACTTCCCGTCGACCCCCGCCGCTTCGACAAAGAGATCGCCGCCTTCGACCGCCACGACGCCACCAACCCTCCGCCGAAGCGGCCGATCGTCTTCGTCGGAAGTTCCAGCATCCGCCTCTGGCCCGACCTGTCCGGTTCGTTTCCCAACCTGCCGGTGTTGAACCGGGGGTTTGGCGGCTCCCAGCTCAGCGACGTCCTGTTCCACCTGGATCGGACGGTCCTGCGCTATCGTCCTTCCCGCGTGGTGCTGTATGCAGGCGACAACGACCTCGCAGAGGGCAAGTCGCCGGAGACCATCGCCGCCGACTTCGAGACCTTCGTGTTCACGGTGCGGGACAAGGCCGGGCCCATCCCCATCGATTTCCTCGCCATCAAGCCAAGCCCGAAACGCTTCTCACTGCTGCCGGAACAGAAGAGGGCCAACCACTTGGTATCCGAGGCCGCCCAACGCTATCCGGACGTCTCTGTGATCGACGTCTTCTCCCCGCTCCTGGACCCGCGAGGCGAGCCGAATGGGAAGCTCTTCGTAGTCGATCGACTGCACCTTGGCCCTGCCGGCTATGCCCTCTGGAATCAGGTCGTCGGCGACCACCTCACCAACGCCCGTCCGGCCAAGGTAGCCGGACCCGCACCCTGATCGTTCCAGAACCGCTGCCACGTTGGAGGACTGAGTCCAGCCACCCGACGGAGGTCCGTTCGCTCAGCGACGGTGACGAGGCGTCTCGTCGACGAAATGAACCCGGATCCGGGGAGTCAACGCAGACTCCGATCCCCCGCGTTGGGCGTTTTTCCCGGAGTCGGCAGGACGCACCAAGGTCCAGGCGACCAGCGCCTGAACACAACCCACGGCCAACAGGGCACCGATGCCGATCCATCTCCAATCCCCTTCGCCGGCGAACGTCCAGAGCGCTGCGACGGCGACCATGACCAAGTCGCTGAAGACCAAGGCCTGAGGTATCCAGCCCAGTTGTTCGGGACGGTTCCCGGGAGTGGACGGAGGCAAACGGCCGAAGGAACCGGGGGCCTCTGTGTTATCGGGGGTCGAGCCGGCAGCGGGAATTGCGGCAGCGACCGTCGTGCCGCCGGCAAGCCGGTCGCTACCCCGCAATAGCAGTGTGACGCCACCAGGCAAGGTACCAGTCTCCTTAGAATCGGACTTCATTGCGTCCGCGGACAGCGTCGCCGCAGGACTGGCGGGTGACGGGTCACCGTTGTTCATGAGGCTACCGAGTCCTCGACCCAAGGCGGGCTTCGACATAGGGCCGCGGAGCTTTCGCGCCCGGCGACACGCGATCAATCGATTTCAGCGCTAATCCATTCTTCGCCCGCAGACCGGACCTCAGTCGCCGAGCGAACCGCGGTCCCCGTCTTTGGATGGCTCCATGGGACGGGTCTTCCAGTCGTAGCGGACGGCGAGGATCCGGATGAGGAAGGCCACCGCGACGGCCACCGCCCCCGAAAAACCACCTTCGAGCTCCGCACGTCGATGCAGCAGGACGAAGCAGGTCGAACCTGCCGCCGCCGCGAGGGCATAGAAATGACCGGGACGGAACATGATCGGTTCCTCTCGGACGAGGATGTCCCGGATGAGACCGCCGCCGACAGCGTTGACCGTGCCCACCACCACCGATGCCGAAAGGCTGAGGCCGGCCTGGACCGACATCTGCGCGCCGATCACCGCATAGGCGGCGAGGCCGATCGCGTCGGAGACGGAGAGCACCGATGCGATCCGCGGGGCCTTGTGGCCAAAGGCATAGGCCACGAGTCCGGCGAAGACCACAGCAAGGATGTAGCGACCGTCGAGGAAGATGGACGGCACACCACGTTGCAGGACCACGTCGCGCACCAATGCGCCACCAAGCCCGGAGACGAGCGACAGGAAGGCGACCCCCACGACATCGTAGCGGCGCCGGATCGCGGCGAGCGCGCCAGCGCCCCCGGCGAAGAACACGGCGGCGAGATGGAACCAGTCCGGGAGCCGGAACTCGGTGGGAGAAGGCATGACGGAGATCGCACGGGCGGATCAGCCCGGCGACGGCTCCCCGGCCGGCGCATCCGGTTTGGGCGGCATGACCGCGGTCCCTGCGGAAACCGGTTCCCCAACCGGGGCAGCGGCATCCTCCAGGGGCAAACCCAGCGCCAGGGAATCCGCGGCCACCGTCGCAGGCGCCTCGTTGGGGGCCGTCGCCAGATGTGGATCCACCGTCAGGAGTCTCTCCGGACGGTGCACCGGTATGCGCCGGAGCTCCGAAGCGTCCGGCAGTTCCTCAAGGGAACCGAGCCCGAAATACTCGAGGAAGGCGGGCGTCGTCGCGAACTGCATCGGGCGTCCGATGACCTCGGCCCGGCCCGCCTGGAAGATCAGCCCACGCTCGATCAGGCTGGATAGGACGCCGTCCACGGCGACACCGCGAATCTGCTCCATCTCGGCACGGGTGATCGGCTGCCGATAGGCGATGATGGCAAGGGTTTCCAGGGCCGGTTGGCTCAGCCGGGAAGGCCGGGCCTTTACCCCGAGCAGGGCTCTGAGCCATGGTGCAAAAGGGGGTTCCGTGACGAACTGCCAAGCCCCTGCGACACAAACCAACCGGTAGGAACGGCACGCCGCCTCGTGTTCCGCGGCCAACTCCCGCAGGGTCGTCAGGATCCGATCCGGATCGAGCCGGCTGAGCGCTCGGACCGGCTCGGCAGCCCCCTCCTCCCCGGCCGCCCGGTTGAGCACGTCGCGCAGCTCCGCGGGTGACAGCGGTTTCTGGGAGGTGAACAACAAGGCCTCTAGGATGAGCTTCAGGTCCATCGGATGCCGCAGGCCAATGCCCCGAACCGGGCCGAATGACAAGCCGCGAAACCAGGCCGGGAGCCCGCGCCGCCCCGCGGTCAAGACTCGGAATCCGGTTGCCATCCCGACGACCGGCTCCTAGAACCGCCGGCCATCCTGTCATGAAGCAGCACACATTCCTTCACACCGCCTTCGCCGGTCTCGTCGCCAGCACCACCCTCGCCATCGCCGAGGAACCCAAGGGCTGGCAAACGACGGCCAACGTCAACGCCTCCGTCGCCAAGGGCAATTCCGACACGCTCCTGGTCGGCGCCGCCATCAAGACCCTGAAGAAATGGGACAAGAACGAAGTCGCTCTCGGCTCCGACGCCACCTACGGCAGCAACCGCGACCTCAACTCGGGTAACCAGACCACCAGCGCGCAGAACTACGGAGCCTTCGGCCAGTACAACCGCCTCATCACCGAACGCTGGTACTTCGCCGCCCTCGTCGACGGGCGCCAGGACCGCATCGCCGGCATCAACTACCGCGTCAGCCTCGTTCCCTCGGCCGGTTACTACGCGATCAAGAACGACACCTACACCCTCGCCTTCGAAGTCGGTCCCGGCTTCATCATGGAAAATCTCAAGGGCGCCGGCACCGACAACTACCTGTCGCTGCGCGTTGCCGAGAACTTCCGTTGGAAGATCAACGACCGCGCCTCGCTGAGCCAGAAGTTCGAGATCCTGCCCAAGGTCGACGAATTCGACAACTACGTGATGAACTTCGACCTCACCCTCTCCTCGAAGATCACGGAGAAGCTCTCGGTCAACGTCACCTTCCAGGACTTCTACCGCTCCACCCCGGCCCCGGGCCGCAAGGAAAACGACCTGCGCCTGCTGGCCGGTCTCGGTTACACCTTCTGACCCCTGGCGGACGGGGCCAACCCGTTTCCGCCTCTCGCCGACGCCGTCCCCCACCGGGGACGGCGTCCGTCTTTCAAGGGGCGTCCGACCACCCCCGCGGGCCACCCCAATTCGACCGAATGGCGGCCCGCACCGCCGCGTCTCCCTCGGCTCTTGGAGGCCCGGCCCTCCCATGCTAACTATCCGATCATGATTCCCGGACGTCTCTCCCGAAGGACCCTGCTCCAGGGTGCCGGCGTGTCGATGGCCCTGCCGCTCCTCGACGCCATGCTGCCCCGTGGCTTCGCCTCGGAATCCGCCAAGGCCGCCCGTCCGGTCCGCTTCGGCTGCCTCTACATGCCCAACGGCGTCAACCCGGACGCCTGGACTCCCAAGGGCACCGGCGCCGCCTTCGAACTCTCCGAACTCCTTTCTCCCCTCGCCGGGCTGAAGTCCGAGCTCCTCGTCCTCACCCAGCTCTGGAACGCCGCCACCAACACCGGCGACGGACACTACGTGAAGACCGGCGGATTCCTGACCAGCACGACCATCACCCGCACCACCGGGGCCGACCTCTGTGCCGGCAACACCTCGATGGACCAGCTGATCGCCCGCCGGATCGGCAACCTCACCCCGCTGCCTTCCCTCGAGCTCGGCATCGAACCCATCACCACCGGCGTCGACACCAACGTCGGTTTCACCCGCCTCTACGGTTCCCACATCAGCTGGACCACGCCCACCACGCCGGCCGCCAAGGAGATCAACCCGAAGCTGGCCTTCGACCGCCTGTTCCGCTCGTCCGGCGGCCTGAAGCCCTCGCGCTTCGGCGACAACACCAGCGTGCTCGACCTCGTCTCCGAGGACGCCTCCCGGCTGCGCCGCCAACTCGGGAAGAACGACCAACAGAAGCTGGGCGAGTATTTCGAGAGCGTGCGCGCCGTTGAAAAACGCATCGAGTGGGACCGCCGCCGCGCCTCGAGCGAATACCTCGCCGACCCCGCGGCCCGCGCCGAGATAGAACGCCTCGGCCACCGCATCGACGTCTACCTCGACCCCGCCAAGGCCAGCGAGCGTGGCATCAACCACACCGAACAGGTTCGGATCATGATGGACATCCTGGCCCTCGCCTTCTGGACCGACTCCACCCGCGTGGGCTCCTTCATGTTCGGGAACGCGGTCTCCGGCCGGAACTTCTCCTTCCTCGACGACGTCAAGGGCGGCCACCACGAGATCAGCCACCACGAACGCAAGCCGGAGAAGCTCGCCGCCTACACGCGGATCGGCCGCTGGCACGTGGAACAATACGGCTACCTCCTCGAACGCCTCCGCGGGCTCAAGGAAGGCGACGGCAACGTGCTGGAGAACTCCATGATCCTCTTCGGCGCCGGAATGCGCGACGGCAACGCCCACAACCCCCACAACCTTCCGCTGGTCCTCGCCGGACGCGGCGGCGGTTCCCTCGCCCCGGGCCGCCACCTCGTCTATGAACGCGACACCCCCATGGCCGGACTCCACCTCGGCCTCATGCGTCGGATGGGTCTCACCGTGGACCGCTTCGCCGACAGCCGCGGGGAACTCCCCGGATTGGGCGATCCGTCCTTCTCCGGGCTCGAAGCCTGACGCCAATGCGGGATTGCACCCCCGCGGCGCCGTGCCACTACTCTCTCCCAAGTCCTATGCCGGTCTATCAGTACGAAACCATCCCCACCGTCCCCGACGGGCCCGTCCATCGCTTCGAAGTGAAGCAGTCCATGAACGACCGCGCCCTGACCCAACATCCGGAAACCGGTGAACCGGTCCGGCGGGTCATCTCGGGCGGCTTCCTCATGCTGAAGTCGGAGCCCGCCTCCGCGTGCGGCGACGGCGCCTGCCCCACTCCGCCGCCCACCCCGTGCGGCGGTTCCTGCGCCTGCCATCCTTAGATCTCCCCCAGGTCCCGACACCCATCCGGCCCCATGAAACTCAATCGGCGCTCCTTCTTCGGTCGGTCGGGTGCCGTTGCCATGGCCTTCGCCGGCCTGCGTCACGTGGCGCAGGCCGGGACCGACACCCGGAACTACCAGCAGCTCGACGCGGCCCTGGGTTCCGACTTCTTCCGGGTGATCGACCTCCTGCCGGGCTTCCAATATGAACTGCTCTCCGAGGTGGGTGAACGGATGTCGGACGGCCTGATGGTCCCCGGCCTGCACGACGGGATGGGCGCCTTCAAGGGCCCGGACGGCACCACGGTCCTCGTCCGCAACCACGAACTCGGTCCCGAACATGGCCAATACAGCCCCTACGGACCCCGCAACCACGGGCTCCGCAAGGTCGACCTGTCCCAGGTGTACGACACCGGCAAGGGGCGTGTTCCCGGTCTCGGCGGCACCACCAACCTCGTCTACGACACTTCCCGTCGGAAGCTGGTGCGCCATTTCCTGAGCCTCGCAGGCACCTACCGGAACTGCGCGGGCGGCATCACCCCATGGGATACCTGGATCACCTGTGAGGAGGCCGTCGAGAAGCCGGGCGACGACGAGAAGGTCCCCTCCGACATCGAGCAGGCCCACGGGTACAACTTCGAGGTGCCCGCCTGGAGCGACATCCAGCTCACGACGCCGGTTCCATTGAAGGCGATGGGCCGTTTCCGGCATGAGGCCGTGGCCGTGGATCCCCGAACCGGGATCGTCTACCAGACCGAGGACTGTTTCGACGGGCTGTTCTACCGCTTCATTCCCTCCACCCCCGGCCAGCTCCACCGCGGCGGACGTCTCCAGGCGCTGCGCCTGCGGGACCTGCCCCGGTGCGACACGCGGAACTGGTTGGAACAGCGCGTCTCCGTCGGCACCCGGATGCCGGTCGAATGGGTGGACCTCGAGAACGTCACCTCACCCGACGACGACCTCCGTTACCAGGGATTCTTCGAGAAGGGCGCGGCCCGGTTCGCCCGTGGCGAAGGCTGCTGGTGGGGCCGCGACGCCGTGTACCTCTGCTGCACCAACGGCGGCGCGAAGCGGAAGGGCCAGATCCTCCGCTACATTCCCGGCCCCGAGGAAGGACGCCCCGGCGAAGCCGCGAACCCGGGCCACCTCGAACTCTTCATCGAACCCAACGACGGCAACCTCGTCGACAACTGCGACAACGGCTGCGTCGCACCCTGGGGCGACATGATCGTGTGCGAGGACGGCGGCACCGTGCCGCACCACATCGTTGGGATCACGCCCGACGGCAAGATCTACAAGCTCGGCCGGACCACCTTGTCCGAGTTCAGCGGCCCCTGCTTTTCGCCCGACGGTTCCACTCTGTTCGTCAACATCCAGGTTCCCGGCGTGACCGTGGCCATCACCGGCCCCTGGGACCAGCTCCGCAAGCTCGCCGTCCCGGTCTGATCCACGGTGCGGCATCGCGGTCCGCGACGGGGACACGCCGTCTGCGCCGCCGGACTTGCGATCCCAAGGCGTTGCCGCTTGGCTAGGACGGTGACGATGACCCGGCACCTGCTCCGTCTGCTCCTGCTCGCCCTGCTGCTGCCCGCCCTCCATGCCGCCGACAAGGCGGAGGAGTATTCCCCGGACAAGGAGAAGAGCCCGATCGACCGCCTCAACTGGTTGAACGGACCCGCGACCGGGAAGCTCGCCGACCGCGCCACCATCGACTTCCCTTCCGGCTTCCGGTTCCTCGCCTCGCGCGAGGCCGAGAAGTTCCTCCGGATGACCGGCAACCACCCCGAGGGCGACGAAACCGGACTGCTCCGCTCGGAGACCAACCGTTGGTGGGTGATCTTCCAGTTCGAGGACATCGGCTACGTGAAGGACGACGAGAAGAACGACCTCAACGCCGACAAGCTGCTCGAGAACTACCGAAAGGGCACCGAGGCGATGAACGAGGAACGCCGGGGAGAGGGCGTGCCCGAGATCCACATCCTCGGCTGGCACGTCGCACCGAGATACGACGACGCCACCAAGAACCTGGAATGGAGCGTCGAGGCCGAGAGCGGCGGGGAGAAGTTCGTGAACTACAACGTCCGCCTGCTCGGCCGGAAGGGTGTCACCAAGGTCACGCTCATCGAGGATCG
>CAMASJ010000038.1 GCA_945860685.1 Akkermansia muciniphila | reverse complement strand
CAGGGGAGTCATCGCCTTGCCGAGGATCGCGCCCTGGGCTTTGCCGTGGTCGGCCACTTTCATGGCGTGGCCCGGCGTGCCGGAGGTGGTGAGGAGATCGCCCGGTTTGATCGCGCCGCCGGAGGAATCGGCCAGCACATACACGCGGCCGCTCAGGGCGACATTGTGCCCGCCCTCCAACGCACCCTGCTGGTAGAGGCTGATGCCGGGTTCGATGCCGTTCGCTCCGCTGACGATGCCGGCCACCCGCGTGTCGTAGGCGCGGGTGCTGAGTTTCAGTTTGCCCGCGTTGTCTTCGTCGATGACCACGACGGCGCCTTTGGCGATGTCGCGGCTGGACAGCTCGAACGGTTCGGCCACATCGGCCCCGCCGCGGATGGTGAGGGTGCGGAGGCTGACATTGCCGGAGTTCGCGATCACGACGGACGCGTTGGGATTGCTGCCGTTCACGAAGCTTTCCGGCTCCAGCACGATCTCGCCGTTCACGCCCTGGATGCGGCTGCGGGCGTACCCGGCATTGGCGTCCATCAGCGTGAGGAAGGGCTGGTAGCCGACGAGACGGAGGGCGTCCTGGCCGGCCACTTCCAGCTTGGACTGCGGCGTGGTCGAGCCGATGCCGACGTTGCCTGCGGTGCTGATGACGATGCCGTTGGCGGCTGAAGGCGGCGTCACGCCGGTCCCGACCACGAGCTTGAGAAGCGATCCGTCAAAGCGGAGATCGGCCCGGCTGCCGCTGGCGGTCGGGATGACCGAGAAGCCCAGCTCTCCGCTTGGCGAGCCGAACTGGATGTTCCCGTTGCCGGGTCTCAACAGCGTTCCTCCGACCACATCCAGCCGCATTCCTGCGGTGGGCGTGCTCGTGCCGATGGCGACATTGCCCGCGCTGTAGTAGGCGTTGTTGTTCAGGAGCGACCATATGTTGCCCGCCGCCACTCCGGGAGCCGTCCAAGTCAGGTTGCCGCCATTGTAGGAAAGGAACTGTCCCGGCGCCGGCGCCACACCGGCGGTGTTCAATTGCGCGGCCGTCACCGCACCGCTTGCCACACTGCCCGCCGTCTGCGCACGGATCGCGTAGGGCGAGGACGTGACCTCCTGGCGTGGCGTGAGCACCGCATAGTCGGCCCCGCCCACCGGGCGCACCTCGACATGGAGCCAGCGTGCCGGGCCGGTGAAAATGTTCGCCCCAAAATCGATCCTCGCGGTGAACAGGCCGTTGGCGACGTCCACCGGGCTGATGGCCAGCGGTCCCGCGACGACGAGGCCGGCGGCGTTCGCGTCATACAGGGTGAAGCGCATCTCATGCGGTCCGCTCTCCGGCACGCCGTTGTTGTTCAGCCGGCCGTTGTAGGTGAAGGCCGTGCTCTGGGCGAAAGCCGGGCTGGCGGCCAGCATCAGCGAAAGCGAGAGGGGGCGGGTGAGGCCGACAGGCATCCGGCATCTCACCAGCGTCAGGAGGACAAGGAGGTGAAGTCTGAGTTTAATGTTCATAAAGGCTTCGCATCTGGACCGCGGTCATTGCATTCCGTCCGGTCATGCGCCAAATCCCGCCGGAAGGGCTCATGTTGTTTTTCAACGGACAGGAATCCCATCGCGCCGCTTCCGGTTCAGGCGGAACGGATGTGCGCGGGCATCCCGGCTTCATCGAGCCTGACCGATGGTGACGGCACCCCCGAAGGCTTCGAGGTTCATCGCTTTGTCCAGGTCCGTGACGGTCGCCGCCGTCCGGCCCGCCCGGATCCAAAGCCGCCCACCGTAGCCGACATTGGCAATGCCCTCGGCCAATGAGTTGTAGGGTGTGGCAAAGGCGCCGGTTTCCGCCTGGGACGGCTGGCCGCCATAGCTGAAATCCACCCAGATTTCCGAGTCTGGAAGGATCTCGACGGTGATGTTGGTCGCCCCGGCGGAAAAGGGCAGGACCCGGATGCGCGTCGAGGTCAGGCTGCCGTCAAACCACTTCAACCTCGGCGTCTCCGAACCGCTGGTCCACGGTCTGTTCGAAGTGACGTTGAGGTCGGGAGGGCAGCGGGTGACGATCGAAGAGGAATAGTTGGTGCCAATTCCCAACGCCGGGTCGGTCGGAAACCAGCCCACAAAGGGGGAATGGTCCGCCTGGGCCGCCACCTGCCAGACGACCAGCCCCTCGCCGGTCGATGGATTGTCCGAGCCGAACTCGCCGTCGTAGTTCGCCGCAGACTGGGAACGGGACCGGTATTCGAGGATGAAATGCTCCAAGGTTCCGCGTGCCGGATCATGGAGGATGACGGGCGCATTGACGGTGCGGGCGGTGGCGACCGGCAGGACGAATCGACCTCCGGCACGAAGAGAGACGATGCGAGGCTCCGACCAGCCGAACCGCAGCTTGTGGTACGGGTCGAAGTGGAGAATGGCAGGCTGCCAGTCCGACGAGAACACCGAGATGGCGCCCGGACTGCCCCCTCCCGTCGAGGACATCACAGTCATGCCTTGGTTGATGGCGCTCCCCGTGGGCGGAAACGTGTAGAGTTCATAGGGAATGCCGAAGGAATGCCCGAACTCGTGGATGATCGTGTCGAAGGCCGCCATGTGCCCGGTGATGATCGATGCGCCCGACACCGAGAACGTTCCTGCGTCGTCCTGCTGGGTCGCCATGTCGCGGTTGACGCCGCCGTTGTTGTTCAAGGCCGGATTGACCACGAAGATCGTCAGCTCGTCAGGGCAGTGGACGTTGCCGTCGTGGTCCTTGTCGAAGGCGCGGAAGTCGAACCCGCCGTCGATCACGGCCTTCACGATTCGTCCGAGCCAGACAAAGTTGATCTGGTCCTCCCTCCATCCTGGGTTGGCCGCTTGGATGGAGTCGGCACTGTCGTCTGCAGTCATCGACAAGGCGATCGGGAGCGGGCTTGCCGCAGTGATCGAGAACCGCCCGTTGGACGTTTCCGAGACCCACCCGGCCACCGAGTAGCGGGGCGGTGACTTGGAAGTGACCGAGTCGAAGGTGAGCTGATGCCATTGCAGGGAAGTGCCGATGACGGAAAGACCGGGGTAATTGGGCAGGAGGACGAGCACGGGGCGCGACCCCGCGAGAGGAACCGCATTGAAGCCGAAGTCGGCCAGGGACTGCCCACGGCCCGGAACCACCAGCGCTTGCAGCAGGATTGCGGCAAGCAGGAAGGCCGCTTTTGACGCAGCCTGGTTCCGTCTTCGAGCAGGGCTCATGCTGAAACCCGCAACGGGAATTGTCTTCATCGGGTCTTCGCACCGGGACGGCGTGAAGCGCCTTCCGCCCCGTCATGCGCCGAATCCCGTCGAAAAGGCTCACACGATTTTCTTTCTCGCTGTTTCCGTGTGCCGTGAGCCGATTTGCCCTCCTATGGCGCATGTATGGGCGATGCGCCTGACTCGATGAAGCCTTCGGCCCAGGAACAGGCGGTCTTCGCCGAGGCCCTTCAGCGCACTTCGCCGGAGGCCCGCATGGCGTATCTCGACGGGGCCTGCGGGACGGACACAACCCTGCGCGGTCGCATCGAGGCGTTGCTTCGTGGGGCGGAGAACGCGGGAGATTTCCTGGAGCAGCCGCCCACCGGGTTGCTCGGAGACGAGGACTGCGCCCCGCTCGCCGGTGAACTCAGCGAGAAGGCCGGCGACCGGATCGGCCGCTATCGGCTGCTGGAGAAGATCGGCGAAGGCGGCTGCGGCGTGGTCTACATGGCGGAGCAGGAGGAGCCGGTGCGCCGCCGCGTGGCGCTCAAGGTGATCAAACCCGGCATGGACACGCGTTCGGTCATCGCCCGCTTCGAGGCCGAGCGGCAGGCGCTGGCGCTGATGGATCATCCGAACATCGCCAAGGTCTTCGACGGCGGCGCGACGCCGACCGGGCGTCCCTATTTCGTGATGGAACTGGTGCGTGGCGTCCGCATCACGGAGTTCTGCGATGAACCGGTGCTATCAACCGAGGAACGTCTCCGGCTCTTCATCGAGGTGTGCCAGGCCATCCAACACGCGCACCAGAAGGGCATCATCCACCGCGACCTCAAGCCTTCGAACATCCTCGTCACGGTCAACGACGGCGTGCCGGTGCCCAAGGTGATCGATTTCGGCATCGCCAAGGCGACCGGCCAGCGGTTGACGGACAAAACCCTCTTCACCCAGTTCCACTCGTTCATCGGCACGCCGGCCTACACCAGTCCCGAGCAGGCGGAGATGAGCAGCGTGGACGTGGACACCCGGAGCGACATCTACAGCCTCGGAGTGCTGCTCTATGAACTACTGACGGGACGCACGCCGTTCGACGGGGAGGAGCTGCTGCGCTCCGGGTTGGACGCGATGCGGCGGACGATCCGCGAAACGCAGCCGCCCAGGCCCTCCACACGGTTGGCGCAGGCGCTGCTGGCCGCCGAGGCAACGAGGCGGACCTCTGGAGGCACCGGGGAAGCCGCCACTTCAAGGCGGCTACAGGAGCAGTTGCACCAGCTCAAGGGCGACCTCGATTGGATCGTGATGAAGTGCCTGGAGAAGGACCGCGGGCGCCGTTATGACTCGGCCAACGGCATCGCGGCGGACATCCAGCGCCACCTCGACCACGAGCCGATCGCGGCGCGGCCGCCCAGCGGGATGTATCTGCTGCAGAAGCTGGCACAGCGAAACCGGGGGGCTCTGATCACGACGGCGGTTGTGCTGACGGCATTACTGGTGGCCGTGGTGAGTCTCGCCACCAGCAACGCCCGCATCCGCCGCGAACGAAACCAGAAGGACGAAGCCCTGCGCGAACGCGGCACGGCATTGGAAGCTGCACGCGGCAGCGAGGAGCGGTCACGCGAACAGCTTTTCGTTTCACTCCAAAGCCAGGCGCAGGCACGACGCAGCAGCCGCCAGATGGGCCAACGCCTAGAAAGCCTCGCCGCTCTGACGGAGGCGGCGCGCATCCACTGGTCGGCAGAAGTGAGGGACAATGCCATTGCTGCCATGGCCCTGACCGATGTCGAGCACGGGCCGGTCTGGCGGGGTTGGAACGCGGACTTCAAGGCCGTAACCTTCGACTCGTCCTACCGGCATTACGCCGGCCTGGGGCCTGACAACATCATCAGCATCCGCGGCATCCCGGAAAACCGGGAGCTACAGCGGTTGAAACCGGTCGCCCTGATTGCTGCCGGCGCGGCCATCCTGCAATTCCAGTTCAGTCCCGATGGCCGCATTCTGGCCTGTCTCGACAACCAGGGCCACCTGGACCTTTGGCGCTGGGAGGGCGCCGAACCTATTTTCAAACATCCTCCTGAACAGTGCACTCTGCTGGCTTTCAGCCCGGACAGCCGTCGGCTTGCGGCCGCTCACGACGACCGGATCACCAGTTTCGATCTGGGCACCGGCGAGGCAGGCCGCCGCTGGCGGGTGCCGGACCGCGTCCACTCGATGGATTTCCATCCGGACAACCGAAGGCTCGCACTGGGTCATCAGGACACAAACGCCATCTCGATCTACAACGTGGACGACGGAGAGCTTGTGGCCAGCCTTCCCACGGGAACGAGCAGCGAGACGGCCGTCGCGTGGCATCCCGATGGAGAACTGCTCGCGGCGGGAGGATCGGATCCGCGCATCCAGATCTGGGATGTGCGGTCGAGGCGCCGAATTGCGGTGCTGGAAGGCCACTCCCAGCAGATCAACTTCCTGATGTTCCATGGTGGCAGCGGCTTGCTCGCCTCGATGTCGTGGGACGGAACCATGCGGTTGTGGCAACCGTCCCTGGGCCGGATGTTGCTGCGGCTTCCGTCACGCTGGACGGGGTTCAGCCGGGAAGGCCGATGGGCGGGAGTCCTTCGGCTGGAGAACGATCAGGCCCAGCTTTGGGGCATCGTTCCCAGCCCGGAATACCACACGTTCCTCAACCTGTTCCGCGAGGGTGAGAGCACATTGCGCGAAGGAGACATCAGCCCCGACGGCACCCTGCTGGCTCTCGCCGCCTCGGACGGAGTGCGTCTCTGGGATGTGGCGCGAGGCCGCGAGGTCGCCTGGCTGCGAATGGCCAACCCGACGTGCGCCCTGTTCCGGGCGGATGGCCGTGAACTGCTGACCTGCGGGGCGACCGACGGCTTGCGTCGCTGGCCGATCACCTCCGATTCGGAACCTGGGAGCGCATTGAAGCTGGGTCCGTTTCATCCGATCGCCCTGCCGTTCGCCCCCATGCGGATGGCCAAGGGCCGCGATGACCGGACACTGGCCGTGGTGGGGGAAGAGGACGGCCGATGCGTGCAGCTCGATCTCGTCACGGAATCGGTGCGCGGTGGGTCCATGCCCCATGAGCTCGCGGGTTATGTCGCCATGAGCCCGGACGCGGCGCGGCTGGCCACGAGCGGTTGGCATTCGGACCGCGTCAAAGTCTGGGAGGCGGCGGGCGGCAAGCTGATCAAGGAGCTGGAAACGGGATCGTCCGCCCTGGTCTATTTCACTCCCGACAACCGCGAGATTATCGTGGCCCGCGACAAGGAGTTCACCTTCCACGATCTGGATTCCCTCGCTGTGAGCCGACGAATGCCGCGCGAGATCGGCCTGCATCCCGGCCATGTCGCCTTCACGGCGGACGGCAGAATGATGGCGTTGGAAATGGCGCCGGGGATCATCCATCTCAAGGAAGCCGCTTCGGGCCGCGCCGTGGCCAGGCTTGAGGATCCGCAGGGCGATCTTTCCACCTGGATGGGTTTCACCGCCGACGGCACGCAGCTCGTCGTGGCTGCCCGATACGCGGGCGTGATCCATCGCTGGGACCTGCGCGCCATTCGCAGCCGCCTGAAGGAAATGAACCTCGATTGGGACTGGCCGGAATTTCCCACACCGCCCGCCGGGACCTCGCCCACCAAGAGGAATGAACCGCTGCAAGTTCAAGTCGTGGATGCATCAACCGCCAAGCCATGAGCGACGTTACGCGAATCCTGACCGCCATCGAGCAGGGCGACGCCCGGGCCACGGACGAACTGCTCCCTCTGGTTTATCAGGAACTCCGCCGACTGGCCGCGCACAAGATGGCCGGTGAACCCGCGGGACACACGCTTCAGGCCACCGCGCTCGTCCACGAAGCGTGGCTCAAGCTCGTGGATTCGCCCGCGCAATCCTGGCAGAACCGCGCGCACTTCTTCGGGGCCGCGGCCGAGGCCATGCGCCGCATCCTGATCGACCGTGCCCGCCGCAAACGACGACAACGACGCGGCTCCGGGGCCGAGCATCTGGACGCCGATGAAATCGAAATCGCAAGCCCTGCGCCGGATGATCAGTTGCTCGCACTCAACGACGCCCTCGACCGCTTCGCGGCGCTCGAACCGCAGCAAGCCGAGCTGGTCAAGCTGCGCTACTTCGTCGGCCTCACGATCGAGGAGGCCGCCGATGTCCTCGGCATCTCCGAAGCCACCGCCAAACGCTGGTGGACCTATGCGAAGGCCTGGCTCTTCACCGAGATCAGTGCGCCCGTTCCGCGCGGCCAACCCGCAATCAGGTCTCAGTCGTAGGTGAGGTGCCCACGCTTTCCGAGCCCGGTTCGGCATCGCCGCCATTCGACAAGATCTCGCCAGAACGCAACTCCTTCTTCCAGCGGATCCACTCCAATCCCCCGCCCCATGCCCAACTTCAGAACCAGCTCAAACGTTACCCTGTCGAGGAGGTCGGCTTTCGAGTCCATTTTGCTCTCCGACCTCCTCGGCATTTTCACGCTGGCAGGGCTGGGCATCCTGGGTCTCTCAATCCGGCACATGAACCAGGGCCGTCCAAACGGGTGGGGCGGCCTAGGCTTCGCCTGCGTCTGGCTTCTGGGCTGTGCGGTCGCCCTCCGGATCCTGATCCGGTCGAACCGCAAAGCGGGCGGGCAATGACTCCGACTTCGGCCCTCTTGGGGCTCGCAGGCCTGGCCCGAGGGAAGAGCGGATCCGCGGCTCCACCGGCGCAAACGGCCTGACCGCCGCCGTCGTCACTCTTGTCTTCGGCGGAGGTGGCCTCGCCAGTCTAATTGGCTCCCTCCGGAGCGTGAACATGGAGGGGCGGAGAATCGGCATCGTGGTAGCGTTTTCAGTTCCTCGTTTTCAGCTTTCAGTGGGGGCGCAGCTTGGCAGCCGCGGCTACGGACAACACGACGCTCCTTGCCAAGGGCGGCTGTTGCACCGGCGCATACTTTCCGGTAGAGTATGCACATGAAGGAACGAATCACTGTCACGGTGGAACGGGACCTGATCCTGAAGGCCAAGCGGCTGGCCCATCATCGGGGGACCAGTCTTTCCGGATTGGTGGCGTCCTCGCTGCAGGCTTCATTGGTCGCCAAGAAGGAGCCGGCGGGTTCCTTTGTGGAACGTTGGGCCGGGAAGTTTTCGGTTCGGGAGGACGATTCCAGTGACCCACGCCTGAAGGCGTTGAAGTCCAAGTACAACCTCCCGTGAAGATACTGATCGACACCGACCTCCTCCTGGATGTCGCCCTCCGCCGCGGTGAATTCTTCGAGGATTCCGCGGCGGTTTTGAATTGGGCGGAATCGCATCCCGGACAGGCTGCGGTCGCCTGGCACAGTTTCTCCAACATCGCGTACCTACTGAAGTCGGACGCCCGCGGCTTCATCACCGACATCCTGGAGTTCGTCTCGGTCGCTCCCGTCGGGACCGATGAGTTGCGCTTGGCGTTGGACGCGCCGATGAAGGATTTGGAGGACGCCATGCAGGTGGCTTCCGCGATCTCCTTCGGCGCCCGGCATGTGATCACCCGCAATCTGCCGGACTATCGACGCTCGGCAGTGCCGGCCATCACGCCGAAAGCCTTCCTGGCCTTGGATGCCTGATCTGGAGACCGCGAATCCCGTCCGGGAGTCGAGGACCTGAGGATCCGGATTGCCCGTGTCGGACAATCTGGGTTTTGCGACCTGGTCGCCCAGAAACGGCCCCGTGGGGCCATGGTTCTGGATCCGTGAGGTTGTCCATCGCAGTTCATGGCGCCAGCAGTTGAGTTCGCCCTCAGGATTGGGTTCGTGGTTTGCATCCATCGCCGCCGGCGCGGAGTCGACTGGAAAGCGCGTCCCTTGACGGAGCCCGGTTCTCGTGGTGCAGCGAGTTGGGGAGCGGAGCTGGGCTTTGAGGCGGTCGGCTCCGGGATCCGAGGTCGGGATCGCAATCCGGTTCCTTCCCCTGCCCTTGCGTCGAACTCGCTTCCCGCCGCCTGCCGCTTCGGAGTGAGCCAGCGATTCTTCCGGGGAGCCTCGGCGGGAGTTATCCCCAGTCCCCTTCCCTTCTTTCAAAGTTCCGCCGGAATATTCTTTGGATTACTCACTGTATTACTCTGTGGAAGGTTTCTTCCGGGGTGTCCGGAAGTTCACTTCCATCCTCCTAGGAAGTTTTCAGCTCCCGATGATTTTGTGTGGGTGATTGGGAGTGCTGTTTGGCGGCCGACCGCCCGGCGGCGCGAGCTGGGGCTCGTTGGGGCTTAGGGGGAACTACAAGGGACACGTCCGCCAGCGAGCGGAGCTGGCGACGTCTTGGGGATGTTGTAGAGCATTGATCATGAGTCGCCTGCAACGCAGCGCCTGAGCGCCACGGGTAGCCGTGTCTCTTGTCGGTGGCGTCCCATGCCCGAACCCCGGCCTCGGGTCGGCTTCAGCCGGCGGAAACCGTCCCGGTCACACTACGCCCCGGCCCCCTTGAGGACATGTCCAAAGGCCCTTCGGTGAAATCCGTGTCTCACCACAAAAGCGCGAGCAGACTCGCGCACTCCACGACGCTGACGCGCTTTAAATGAAAGCGTGCGCATCCTGTTGAGCGCCCGAGGATTTCACAACCAAGGGTGCCAAGGTCTCCGAGTTCAACGGCTTCCTCCGCCTTTGGGAGACGAGGTTGCAAGTCTCAAATCCCCGAGGAGCGTACACAAGGGACACGTCCGCCAGCGAGTGAAGCTGGCGATGTTTTGGGAATGTTGTAGAGCGTTGATAATGAGACGCCTGCAACTCTGTGCATGAGTACCGCGAGTGGACGTGTCCCTAGTGGTCATGGTGGAATCTCCCCTGAGAAGCGACCTGACCCGTCTCAGGAAGCCCGAACCCCGGCCTCGGGTCGGTGAACTTCGAGCCCGGATCGGTGGCGGGAGCCGCGAAATCCGCCAAAGACCCGCTCAGGACCACCGGTTCCAGAAAAACACCAACGCCATGGGGAATCCAAATTCCCACGGCCCCATCGCTCATCCCCGGGCTTGTTCAACCAACGGCGTCGTTGCTGGCTCCGCTTCGCTTCGCAGCAATACACCGTTTATTGTTAGGCCGCTTCATTTTCTGACTTTCTCCTCACTCCAACCAATCTTATCTGACCATTGCGTAACCTCCATCCCGCTGCCGCCCCAACAGTCGAGTGACTTTCTATCGACATAGATTCCTGCTTGGTAGCGGTCTGAATCTTTGTAAACCAACCAAGCGCCACCACAATGTGGCTCTACGCGCAAAGGGCGGAACGCAGTGAGAAGAGATTCAGGAGCCGGCTTCCCGTCCGCAACTGCGAGAACATCATCAATGAACTTCTGCTCACCATAGAAACGGATGTCTTGCATTGAAGGATTCCTCGCGCACCCGGCGACGAGCAGCACTACCAAAACTGGGAGTATGCGATTCATCCTGCGGCCAAATAGGCATTCGGCACGACTGGGTCGCGCATATCGCGGCAAGGGGGTCAGACCGGTTTCTACGGAACTGGCTCCACTGTGGCTAGTTGGGCGTCTCCGTCAAGAAACGAGTCGCGCCTATTACGGCTCAAATGGGCGCCGGTTGGCCGGTTGAGAACCCCGAAGTTCCGCGAGTCGCGCCTATCGCAGGAACTCCGTCTGATCCCATTCTGGCGAAGTGTCTTGAATCTAGTGGTTTGGATCACTGGCCACAATACTGGGTTGCGCACATCACGGTTGGGATGGGTGTCGGGCAACGGGTGCCGGGTGGCCGAAGCACGGAGCAGGGAGCGCGGAGCGGAATTCGTTGAAGGGTTGAAGGGTTGCCAGGGGAAACCCACAACGCTCAACGTTCGACATTCAACGCTCAATTCTCATCGTTGAGCGTTGAATGTTGAATGATGAGCGTTCAGGGCGTCCGGATGGAAAGGGATCGATGTGACTGCAGGTTCAAAATCATGAATCTCAATTCATGAATCGAGAATGGGATCCGTGTTCTGGCGAACTCGGCTACAGGATCGTTCAAGTCTCGCCCCTTCAGGGCTCGGTTTATGGGTTGAAGGGTTGAAGGGGGGATGACATAACGCTCAACGTTCGACTTTCAACGCTCAAGTCTGATCGTTGGACGTTGTGAGTTGAATGTTGAATGTTGGGCGTTGGGTGGTTCAGGATAGGATGTGATGAGTGATTTGGGAATTCTGAGAAATCAGGAATCCTGAATCCTGAATCGAGAATGGATCCGTGTTCTGGCGAACTCGGCTACGGGCACGGATTCAGTTGGAGGAGGAGCAGGAGATCACGCCCGGGCTGCTGTAGAGGAAGCGTCCTTCGCCGAGGGGCATGCGGGCGACGACGGTGACGCGGTCCTGGGCCGGCTTGAAGGAATCCCAGCGGAGGGTGAGCTGGTAGCCGGTGCCGACCATGGCGGTGACCTCCCACGGACGGAGTTCCTTGGCGGTCAGCTTCCAGCTGCGCGACGGCTCGGGCATGCGGGTGGTGTCCTTGGCGAGCAGTCCGTCGAACAGGAGGATCTCGATCTCGCCGGAACGGATGGCAACGGGCTTCGGCGAGGCGTTGACGCTGGCGTAGATCTTCACCGCGATGCCGTCGGCGCCGGGTGCGGAGTCGAGGTTGAGGGCGACCGGCAGGGTGAGGAGGTTGAGCTCGGTGATGCCGGAGGCGTTCCGGGACGTGCCGGTCGAGCCGCCCTTGGACGCGCAGCCGACCGGGCCGGCGACGAGGCCAGCCAAGCCGATGAGTCCGATGAGCCGGAAGGCACGGCCCGAGCCGCAGCGGCGGGGAGACGATGGATGCTGGAGAAGGCGCATCAGAGCTTTGCCGGCGCGTTGGTCCGTCCGGACTTGCGGCCGTCCGGATAGAGGGGGTCGAGAAGCCGGTTCTTCATGGGGTCGTTCTGCTTGGTCTCGCGCAGGATCGAGGGGTCGAGCTGGTCGCGCGAGTGGCGTCCGATGTCGACGATGCGCGCGGGTTGGTCGTGGTTGGAGGTGAGCACCTGTGGGGTGAGCATGATGAGCAGTTCGCGGCGTTCGGACTTCTTGGAGGTGCTGCGGAAGAAGAAGCCGATTCCGGGGATGTCGCCGAGGAAGGGGGTCTTCTTGTTGCGGATGTCGTCGACGGTGCCGATGAGGCCGCCGATGACGACGGTCTGGCCGCTCTGGACGGTGACGGTGGTGGAGGCGCGGCGTTCGTTGATGATGGGGACGGTGGCGCGCTCGTTGATCTCGACCGAGGAGCTGGAGAGGGAGCTGTTGGTGGCGCCGACGTCGATCTTGACGAAGCCGTCGCCGGTGATGCGCGGGGTGACGGTGAGGTTCACGCCGACGTCGCGGTAGTCGAAGGTGTTGACCGTGCCGCCCTGCGGGGTGAGCTGGGATCCGGTGATGAGCGGGACGCGCTGGCCGATGTTGATCGAGGCCGCCTTGTTGTCGGAGGTGAGGATCTGCGGGCGGCTGAGGACCTCGACGCGGCCTTCGTTCTCGAGGGCGCGGAGGAGGAAGGTGACGTTGTTGCCGGTGACCAGGGCGGAGTAGCCGCCGAAGTTGTTGAGGGCGGTGGGGAGGGCGAAGTCGGTGCCGGTGCCGACGTTCCATCCGCCTCCGACGTTCTTGGCGAAGCTCCACTCGAAGCCGAGGTCACGGGTGGAGTCGAGGGTGACCTCGGCGAGCATGACCTGGATCAGCACCTGGGACTGGGGCTGGTCGAGTTCCTCGATGATCTCGTGGATCTGGTCGAAGTACCTCGGGCTGGCGGAGAGGAGGAGGGTGTTGCTGACCTGCTCGGGGACGATGGCGACCTCGCGTTCGAGCAGGCGTTGGGCGGTGCCGACGGCGTCGGTGCCGAGCACCTGGGTGACGCGCTGGCGTTCCTGGTCGAGGAAGTTCCGGATGGCGCTGCCGACGTCGGGCGCCTGGGCGTTCTTGAGCCGGTAGACCTCGGTGCGGCGTTCGAGGGCCTCGGAGGAGTCGAGCGTCTCGATGATCTGCTCGACGAGGCCGACGTAGTGTTCGGTGCCGCCGACGAGCAGCGTGTTGGTGCGGGGATCGACGCTGACGGTGAGGGCGGACTGTTCCTCGGATCCGATGACGGCGGAGGCGCCGGCGGAGACGGTGCCGTCCTGGGCGGGACGCATCAGCGTGTACTGGATGGTGCGCTGGTTCGGGCCGGAGGCCCCGCCGGCCTGCATGCGGAACATGGAGAGGAGCAGCTGGGCGGTCTGCTGGGCGTCGGCGTTGCGGAGGGAGAACACCTTGATGCGGGCCTCGCGCGGCGAGCTGTTGTCGAGGCGGGAGACGATCTGCTCGAGCAGGCCCATGTAGTCGACCGGTCCCGACACCACGAGGGCGTTCATGCGGGAATCCGGCGTGATGAGGATCGCCTCCTTGAGCGCGGCGGTGACGAGTTCCCGTCCGTCGTCGGTGCGGGTGACGAACTGGAGGACGGACTGGGCGTTGGGGCTCAGCTCGGAAAGCGGGGCGGGCTTGGTGTTGAGGGAGGTGTTGAGCACCTGGGCCATGATCTCGGCGCGGGCGTACTTGAGTGGGATCACACGGATCTCGCTGACGCGGGCGGTCTGGTCGGTATCGAGCTTGGAGACGACGTCGCGGATGCGCTTGAGGTCGGTGGCGCCGGCGGAGACGACGAGCGCGTTCACCCGTTCATCGGCGCTGACGACGATGGGGATGGGGCCGCCCTGGGTGCCCTCGCGGAAGAGTCCTTGGACGGTCTGGGCGACGCGCCGGGCGTCCGCCTTGGCGAGGGCGATCACCTCGACGGTGAGGCCGAGCTCGGCCTGGGTGGTGTCGAGCCGGGTGATGAGCGAGTCGACCATGGACATGTCCTCGACCACGGCGCCGACGATGATGGCGTTGACCCAGGCGTCGGCGACGACGGTGATGGGGTCGGTGGGTTCGCCACGGGCGCGGGGCGGACGGTTGGCGAAGAGCTTCTGCAGGGTGTCCTGCATGCGGATGGCGGTGGCCTGCTTGAGAGGGAACACGCGGAAGTTGAGCTGGGCGAGGCGGTCCTCGGCGTCGAGCTGGGGCACGATGCGGTCGAGGGTGTCGATGGCCTCCTTGGAGCCGGTGGCGAGGATGGCGTTGAGGCGGGTGTCGGCGATTACGGCCACTGGCATGCTGCGTTCGGGCGCGTTCAGGGAGGCGGCGTCGGCCGTGCGCCGGGCCTGGAAGTACTGGTTGAGGACGCCGGCGAGGTTGGAGGCGCGGGCGTGGTCGAGCTTGTAGATCTTGAGGTCGGTGGCGGACATGAAGTCCACGGTGTCGACGCGGGCGAGGATCTCCTTGATGAGCCCGAGGTTGTCGGGGCTGGCGGAGACCATGAGTGTGTTGCTGCGGGTGTCGACGGCGATGGCCATGGCGTCGCGGTTGGCCTGGCCGGGGACCTGGACCGCGGAGCGGCCAGGCCGGTACATGCCCTGTTGGACGAGCGACTTGAGCATGGTCGCGACGCGTTGGGCGTCGGCGTGCTTGAGCACGAAGGTCTCGAGCACGCCCTCGGCGACCGTGGGCTCGACGTCGATCCGGGCGAGCAGCTCGTTGACGAGGTCGAGGTTCTCCCGGTTGGAGGAGACGATCAGCGAGTTGTTGAGCGAATCGGTCTGGATCTCGACGCGGTCGGTGGGGGAGGGGGTCTGCCCGGGGAGGGTGCGGGCCTGTTGGCGCGCGGTGAAGACGCCTTCGAGCGTGGCGGCGACCTTGGCGGCGTCGTTGTGCTTCAGCGGGATGACCGTGAGCACGAGCGAGGGGTTGTCGAGCTTGCGGTCGAGCTTCTTGAGCAGGTCGTCGATGACTTCGTTGTCGGCCTTGCCGGCGGAGACGAGCAGGGCGTTGACGCGGGCGTCGGGGAGGATGACGGGCTTCTGGCGCTGGAGTTCGGGCGAGGTGGCGGCCTGGTAGCGCTGGGTGAAGAGCTGGTTGAGGGAGGCGGACAGGATCCGGGAGTCGGCGTATTCCAAGGGGACGATGCGGACGCCGCCGGAGAGGCCGGGCTCGGCCTGGTCGAGGCGTTGGGCGATGGACTGGACGAGTTCGAAGGCGTCCTTGCCGCCGCCGACGAGGAGGCTGTTCGAGCGGGGCTCCGGAAGGATGAGCACGCGGAGGGACTCGGCCTGTCCGCGGCCGAGGCTGCCCTGGCGGGCGACGCGCTGGTCCATGAGCCGTTGGAGGGTGGCGGAGAGCTGGGTGGCCTCGGCGTGGGCCAGCGGGAGGATGCGCACGTCGCGCATCTCCAGGGGCATCTCCTTGTCGAGTTGGGCGAGAAGGCTGTCGACGATGGCGAAGGCCTTGTCGTTGCCGGCGACGATGAGCGAGTTCGAACGGTCGTCGAGGGTGAGCGTTGGGCGGTCCGTGGGACGGGTGTTCGCGCTGCGCGGACCGGAATGGAGGTCGGTGACGATCTTCTGGATCGTGGCGGCGTCGGCGTGCTTGAGGGGGTAGATGCGGACGGTGCTGAGTCCGGAGGCGTCGGGGATGTCGAGCTGGTTGAGCACCTCCTCGATCAGGGGCAGTGCGTCGGAGCGGGCGGCGGCGATGAGGGTGCCCGTGGTGTCGTCGGCCTGGAGGGTGAGGGCCTGGCGGATCTTGGCCTGTTCGGTGGAGAGCGGCTTGCCGCCGTCGCGCCGGGTCTGGAGGCGGGTGACGAAGGCGGTGAGGCCCTCGGCACCGGGGACCGCGGGGCCTTCGGCGAAGACGGCCTGGAGCATTGGCAGGACCCTGCTGGGCGTGGCGTGCTTGAGGCGGAAGAGCTTCACCTCGGTGACGGCGTTGTCCCAGGGCTTGTCCATGTCGCGGAGCAGGCGTTGGGCGAGTTCGATGGAGTCGCGGCGTCCGGAGAGGATGAGGGCGTTCATCCGGGTGTCGGCGGTGACGGCGAGGGGGGAGACGAGTCCCTTGCCGGTGCCGGACTCGGGCTGGCCGATTCCGCCGGAGCGGAGGCCGAGGCGGATGCCCTGGGAGAAGATCGTGTTGAGCGTCTGCGCGGCGGTGTTGGCGTCTGCGTGGAGCAGCACGACGAAGTTGACGTCCGCCGCCTCGGCGCTGCCGGCGCGGTCGAGCAGCTCGACCACCGTGGCGAGGGCGTCGAGGTTGCGGGAGGTCGAGGTGACGAGCAGGCGGTTACCGCCGGCGGGGTCGGGGGTGATCTTGATGGGTTTGTCGAGGTCGAGGTCGGCGGCCGCGCCCTTGTCGCCGCGGATCCTCAGCCGGCGGACCTGTTCCTGGAGTTCGCGGGCCTCGGGCGTGGTTTCGCCGGCGTTGCCGGGCCGCAGCAGTCCCTGGAGGACGGCGGTGATCTGGGTGGCGCTGGAATTCTTGAGCGTGAAGACCCGGACCTCGGCATCGGCGTCGGCTGCCGGGCCGTCGAGCGAGCGGATCATCTGCTCCACCTGCGCGATCATGGGTTCGCGGGCGATCACGAGCAGGCTGCGGGTGCGTTCGTAGGGGATGACGCTGAGGGGATCGCCGGGGTGCTGGGCGTTGAGCTGCTGGACCATCTGCTGGACCAGCGGTGTGATCTTGGCGGCCGGGGTGTTGGTGAGGGCGACGAGGCGCGAGGTGAGCGCCGAGGTCGGGCCGGCGCTGTCGAGCTGCTTCACGAGGCCCTCGACGACCGCGAAGTCCTTGACCGAGGCGCGCACGACGAGGCTGCGGGTGCGGGGCTCGGGCACGACGGTGAGCCGGGGAGTCCGGGCGGCCAGGGCGGCCTGCTGCTGGGGATTCGGCTGGGGCTGGGGGCCCTCGCCGCGGGCGGATTCGGGGCGGAAGAGGTTGTTGAGCGTGCGGGCGAGCACGACCGGGTCGGCTTCACGGAGGGGGACGATTCGGAGTTCCGATTCGCCGGTCATCGCGTTCCAAGAGAGGTCGAACACCATGCGGTTGATGCGGTCGAGCTCGGCGGAAGGACCGGCGAGAATCAGGGCGTTGGCGGCGCGGTCGAGGGCGACGACCACCTCGGGGACGTTTCCTGGGGCGTTGGTCCGACCGGCGGAACCGGCGGGGATGCGGTCGACCAGCTTCATCGCACCGCCATGCATCTGCGGGTAGATGTTGGTGAGCATGCCGACCATCTGGTCCACCGGGACGTCGTCGACGGTCACCATGCGGACCTGGATCGTGTTGTCCTGGGCCGAGGCGTCGAGGCGCTGGATGAGGTCCTGGATCTGGGGCATGTCGGCGCGCCGGGCGATGACGGTGAGGGTGTTGGCCTCGGTGTCGGTCTCGACGACGGGGCGTTCGTTGCGGGGGCGTTCCCCGTAGACCGCCTCGACCTTGCCGGCGATGTCGGTGGCGCGGCCGTTCTTGAGCCAGACGAACTGGACGTCGCGGTCGGAGCGGTCGGGGGCCTTGTCGAGGGTGGGTAGCAGCTGCTCGACGAGCTTGAAGTGGATCGCCGAGGCGGTGATGAGGAGGCTGTTCGAGCGCGGGTCGATGGCGATGGTGGGCTGGAAGCGGCCGCCGCCGAGGCCGCGGCGCTCGAGGCGTCCGCTCACGTTGGCGAGCAGCTGGGAGAGGACGGGCTGGACCTCCTTGGCGTCGGCGCTGGAGAGCTTGTAGATGCGGACCTCGACCTCGCCGGTGGCGCTTTCGGCGTCGAGTTCCTTCACCAGCTTGAGGATCTCCTGGACCGACTCGCCGGGGCCGTTGAGGAGGAGCGCGTTGGCGCCGGTGACCGGCGTGATGGTGACGCGGCGGAGGCGGCTGTCGGTGCCCTTGGCGGCGAGGGCGCGGTTCACGGACTCGGCGACGGTGTCGGCGACGGTCTTCTTGAGCAGGACGGTCTGGAGCACGGACGAGCCGCCGGTTTCGGCGACGTCGACCGTCTTAACCACGGCGCCGATCCTCTCGAAGACGGCGGGGCTGGCGTCCACGAGGAGGGCGCGGTCGTCGGGGGTCGGTGTGAGGATGAGGCGTTGGGCGGGATCGGTGGCGGCCATCTCGCGGGCGAACAGCTGGGCGATCAGGGGCGTGATGGTTGCGGCGTTGATGTGCGAAAGGGGCAGCGGGCGGACCTGGCGTCCGGCGGAGCCGTCGCCGTCGAACAGCTTCCCGGCGATCTCCTCGACGGCCTTCCACTGCGAATCCGTGGCGGTGACGAGGATGCGGCCGTTGGAGTCGTCGGCGATGAACACCGGCTCCTGGCCGCCGCCGGCGCCGCGGAGGCGGTCGTTGGCGAGGGTGCGGAGGCGGGTGAGGGCCTCGGAGGCGGTGCCGGTGCGGATGGGAAGGAGGTGGAGGTCGCGGGCCTCGCGGGTGCCGGTGGCGTCGAGCTGCTGGACGATCTGCTCCGCGGACTGGAGGTCCTTCGGCTCGCCGGACACGACGACGGTGCGGGACTGGTCGTCGACGCCGATGGTCACGCGGGGGACGAGACGTCCGAAGGGATCGAGGCGGGCGAGGGAGTTGGAGAGCGCGGCGGCGATCTGCTGGGGTTCGGCGTTGGTTAGGCGGAAGACGCGGGAGCCGCCGGAGCGTTCGTTGGCGGAGTCCAGCGTGCGGACGAGCGCGGCGATGCGGTCGAGGTCGTTGGTGCGGCCGGTGACGACGAGGCGGTTGCCGGCGGCGTCGGGGCGGATGACGGCCTGTTCGGCGGGGGGCAGCGATTCGGAGCGGATCTGCTCCTGGTAAAGGGAGCGGACGGTGGCGGCGACGTCCGCGGCCTGCGCGGTGCCGAGGTTGATCACGCGGGTGTCGCGGGCGGCGGAGTCGGCGGCCGGATTGCGGACGAGGGCGAGGATCGACTCGATCTCGGCGATGTGGGCGGGCAGGCCGGTCACCAGCAGGCGGCCGTTGGCGGGGTCGGCGATGATCTGGGCGTCGGCGGGGTCGGCGGGGTCCTTGGTCTTCCAGCGTTCGGTGTAGAGCTGCTGGACCAGCGGGACCACG
>CAMASJ010000037.1 GCA_945860685.1 Akkermansia muciniphila | reverse complement strand
GTACTCCATGCCCTGGGCCTTGAGCTCGGCGACCTTCTCGCCCTTCAGCTTGTCGAGCTGGCGTCGGAGGATCATGTCGGGATCCTCGAGGATCGACTCGACGAGGGTGACGACGTCGAGGGCGTAGTCGGGCGACTCGCGGTCGAGGTGGGGCAGGGTGTCGAGCAGGTAGAGGGAGAGCGTCTGGTTGAGCGAGAAGTCGTCGGGCAGGTCGACGTCGACGCGGACCTTGCGGCCGCCGGGGAACGGTTCGCCCTTGGGCGCGAGCTTGACGATGCCGCGGTCGACCAGGGCGCGGAACAGCTGCCAGGCGCGGCGGAAGTGGGACTTCTTCTGGGCGGCGGAGTCGTGGCAGTCGCGGATGAGCCGGCGGAGCGCCGCGCAGCCGTCGCCTTCCCGCGAGAGCACGTTGAGGATCATCCCGTGGGAGACCTGGAAGCGGGACGTGAGGCGTTCCGGCGGCGCCTGGATGAGGCGTTGGAAGGTGTTGCGGTCCCAGTTGACGAAGTTCTTCTCGGGCGGCTGGCGGCGGACGAACTTCTTGCCGTCGCGCTTGGACTTCTCCTCGAGCTTGAGGTTCTCGACGACGTGTTCGGGGGCCTGTGCGACGACCCAGCCGACGTTGTCGTAGCCCTTGCGGCCGGCGCGGCCGGCGATCTGGTGGAAGTCGCGTGCGGCGAGGATGGAGGTCTTCTCGCCGCCGTACTTGAAGAGGCGGGTGAAGAGGACGGTGCGGATGGGGACGTTGATGCCGACGCCGAGGGTGTCGGTGCCGCAGATGACCTTGAGCAGTCCCTTCTGGGCGAGCTGCTCGACGAGGATGCGGTAGCGTGGGAGGAGGCCCGCGTGGTGGATGCCGATGCCGGCGCGGAGCCAGCGCTTGATGTCGGCGCCGTAGGGGCTGGAGAACTTCACGCCCTCGATGGCGGCGGCGATGGCGGCCTTCTCCTCGCGGGTGGCGACGTTGATCGAGGTGAAGTCCTGGGCGGATTCGGCGGCCTCGGCCTGGGTGAAGTGGACGACGTACACCGGGCCCTTTCCGTCCTGGATGAGGGACTCGAGGGTCTGGGAGAGGGGCGTCTCGGCCCAGGAGAAGTCGAGCGGGACGGGGCGGGTGACGGACTTGACGGAGACGGATTCGCGACCGGTGACGCGGGACATCTCTCGTTCGAAGAACTCGGTCTCGCCGAGGGTGGCGGACATGAGGAGGAACCGTGCGCGGGAGAGGGTGAGCAGGGGGACCTGCCAGGCGACGCCGCGTTCGCGGTCGGAGTAGTAGTGGAACTCGTCGACGACCACGTCGCGGAACTCGGCCGCGGGACCGTTGCGGAGGGCGATGTTGGCGAGGATCTCGGCGGTGCAGCAGAGGATGGGCGCGCCGTGGTTGATGGTGGCGTCGCCGGTGCTGAGGCCGACGTTCTGCGGTCCGAACTCGCGGCAGAGCGAGAGCCACTTCTCGTTCACCAGCGCCTTGATCGGGCAGGTGTAGACCGAGCGTCGTCCCTGGGCGAGGGCCTGGAAGTGGAGCGCCGAGGCGACGAGGGACTTCCCCGAGCCGGTGGGCGTGTTGAGGACGACGTTCTTGCCCGCGTAGAGTTCGAGGATGGCCTCCTCCTGGGCCGGGTAGAGCTCGATGCCGCGGGCCTGGGCGAAGTCGAGGAAGCGTCCGAGGAGGAAGTCGGAATCCGGCGTCTCGAGGCGCGGCAGGAAGTCGTACAGCGTGGAACTCACCGCCGGGACCCTACGGGCCGCGGGGTCGCAGGGGCAATTGCCGGTAGAGACGACCGTATTGTTCCCAGACCGCGGTCCCGGAATGGTGCCGGACGCTTTCGCGGCATTGCTCCGGAGAGGCCGTCGGCCAATCGCCTTCCGCGAAGCCGGCCAGCTGACGGGCGAGGTCCTCGGGGTCGTCGGGATGGAAGAGGCGTCCCGTGGAGCCATCCTGGACGATGTCGACGTTGCCGCCGCTGGAGCTGACCACCGCCGGGCGGCCGAGGGCGAGGGCCTCCATGAGGGCCACCGAGCACGGCTCGTTGGTGGACGGCAGCACGAAGACGTCGGAGTCCTCGACGGCCCCGCGGACGTCGTTGGTCGGTCCGGCGAGCCGGACGTAGGGGGCGAGGCCTCGGCGGCCGATGTCGGCCTTCAACCCGGCCGCGAAGGTCTGCGAGTCGGGGTCCTGGGGCGTGGGGCCCCAGAGTGTGAAGTGGAGGCGTTGGCGCAGCGGGACGGGGAGGCGGTCGAGGGCGTCGAGAACGAGGTTCCACTTCTTCCAGCGGACGAGGTTGCCGACGCCGACGAGGCGGATGCGCGGGGAAGAGCGGCGTGGCGGCTGGAGCGGGCGTTCGAAGAGGCCGGGATCGCAGCAGGCGGGGATCACCTCGATCCGGCCCGGGGCCGCCTGCAGGCCGTAGTGGCGGGCCATGGCGGGAGTGAGGACCACGGTGGTCATGCGGCCCGAGTTGGCGGCGTCGCGATAGAGACCGACGCGTCGTGCGTAGGTGTGGTTGGTGAAGATCAGCGGCGTGCGCATCGGCAGCCGGGAAAGGATCAGCGCCAGGGCGAAGCCACCCCGGCTGTGGGCGTGGGCGACGTCGAAGCCGCCGCGTCGGAGGATCCCGAGCAACCCGGGGACCGCGAGGAACGCGCGGAGGAACAGCTTCGGATGGCTGTCGGATTCCGCGATGAGCCAACGGGAGCGTTCCAGCCGGAGCTCCGGGGAGCGACGCTGCCGGAAGCGTTCGTGGACGAGGACCGAGTGGAGGAACGAATCCGAGTCCCGTGCCTGGCGGACGACACTGAGGATGCCGCCGTCGTCCTCGACGGAGCCGAGGAGGTGGAGGATCCGGACCGGGCGGATCCGGGGCGGGGGAGTCTGGGGCGACCCGCTCACGTCAGGCGGTTTCGGAAGCCTCCTCCGAGCGGGGCTTCACGACCAGGTGCCAATGGCAGGCGAGCACCAGCCCGGACCACAGGCCGAAGGTGGTCATGAGGAATCCGGCGTCGCCGGTGGTGGTCAGGAAGACCGCCAACTGGACCAGCCAGAGGGAGCTGATGTGGCAGGCGGTCCGTTCGAAGTTGGTGGAGCAGCCGTGACGGCGGATGTGGAAGAGGTTCCGGATCGCCAGGCGGGAGATGGAGCCCAGGAAGATCAGGGCACCCAGGGCCCCGGGGATGCCGAGGTTGACGATGAGGCTGGGGGCGCCGGAGTAGAACGCGCCGTTCTCCAGGTTGTTTTCCACGATGCCGTAGGTGTCCATCTCCCCGTGGACGTAGAGGTCGCCAAGGTCCGGGACATAGCCGAGTCCGCGTCCCAGGATCAGGAACTTGGGCATCACGTCCTTGGCCACGCGCCGCATGACATCGCGCCCGATGGCCGTGTTGTCGGCGTCCATCTGGGCGATGGGATCGATCTCGATGCCGGGCAGGATGGAGAGCATCCGCTGGGCGGCGAACGGGAGGTGGCGGGCAGTCTGGTAGGCGGTGGTGATGCCGACGACGGCGACGGCGATGCCGAGCAGGATCTTGCCGACGGACAGGGTCCGTTGGAAGTAGGCGGAGGTGAACATCACGAGGGGGAGGATGACCAGGGTGATGCGGTGTCCCCCGAGGGCGCCGAGGGCCATGAGGCCTATGATCAGGATCAGCCGGGCCGAGGACTTCAGGCTGAGCGAGGCCGCGGCCGGGGTGAGGCAGAGGAGGATGTAATTGATGTCGCGGGTGATGAACGCGATGGACTGGAAGCGGCGGATGCCGCCCTCCAGCGACTGCATCTCGAACGCGAGGCTGTCCGTGGAGAGACCGAAGAACGAGAGGAGGAACCAGAGCGGACCGGAGCCGGCGGCGAGTGCGAGGTCGGAAACGAGGAAGGTCACGCTCATGAGGCAGCCGATGGTGTAGATCCTCACGAGGAGCTTCCGGTCGGTGGGCACGGCGAGGTAGAGGAACGGGAAGAGCGAGCCGAGGAACTGCGAGATGTAGGCGCGACCGCCGACCTGGCCTTGGCCGAGCACGTTGAGGCCGAAGCCGCGGACCTTGATGAGCAGCACGACGACGCCGAGGAACAGGAGCAGCCCGATGAAGGTCCACTTGAAGTAGCGGATGCGATCGCCGAGGTCGTCGGCTCCCTTGCGCATGGCGAACATCAAGGGCAGGCCGCTGATGGAGAGCAGCAGGCTCGCCTCCCAGAAGAAGGGACGTCCCGAGACGAAGGGCACAAGGAGCGAGGCGTTCATCATCACCGAGCCGAGCACGAGGGCGAGCTTGGCGTGGTGCGGGAGCGTTACAGCCCAGACGATGGCCATGAAGCCGAGCAGGGCAAGCACCTGCACGGATCCGAGCAGGACGGCGAAGATGAGGAGGGCGAAGGCCAGTCCGACGCCGATCAGCGCCTTCTGGAGTTGGTCTTGTGCGGCAACCATGTTGTGGGGTCGAAAAAAGGGGAGACTGTCTGCGTTTTCCGGACTCAGCGGCGGTTCTCGACCCGATAATGGACGCGGGCCCATTCGGGATCCAGCTCGGGGCGGCCGTCGATCCAGCGGATCCAGGGAGGGCTGCCGGAACCGGGGGCCGGCTTGACCACGGCGAAGGCGAAGCAGTTGGTCTGGCGCGGGAAAACCGCGGCGAGCAGTCGGGCGGCCGGCACGGCCAACTTGAGGCCGGTCCTGACAAGGGCATTCCGGCTGGAGGCGGCTCCGGAAGGGGGGCGGAGCGCGTAGCGGTAGTGGTAGGTGCACTCCATCCAGGGCGTGGCGCTGCGGATCGTCTTCTCGATTTCCCGCTCGGTCCACCGGTAGACGAAGTTGGGAACCGGCCCGTTCCGCCATCCGCCGTGGCGGCCGTCGGCGCTGAGCGCCACCGCCGCGGTCTCGTATTCCTGTCCCAAGCCGAACCGGGTGCCGATCCGGGACAGAATCGAATCGCGCGGCTCGAAGACCAGGAGTCCACGGCGGGCCACACGGTGCATCTCGAGCAGACCCTTGTGCGGAGAGGCGCAGTGGTGGAGGCCGTTGTGGGCGACCACGAAGTCGAACGACCCGTCCGCATGGTCCAGGTCCTCGACATCCCCGCCCGCCAACACATGGGGGCCGGGATCGTCGATGTCGAAGCGCGTCTCCAGGTTGGTCAGGGTCGCGTTGCGGAGGCCCGCCTCCAGGAGGGTGCGGTGGTCACGTCCACCGGCGCAGACCCCGAGGATGCTCATTCCGGGGTCCATGACGCCCTGGCGGATCAGGTCCCGCAGGGTGTCGATGTAGAAGGTGTCGCCGTCCGCCGCCATGTGTCGGTAGAGGAAGCCGGACCCGCGGTCCCAATTCAAACACCAAGTCCGCAGCCAATCCGGAACGATTCGGAAGGGATCCGCAAGCCAAGCCGCCAAGCCGCGGCGGAGCAGGGAGAAAACCTCCGGTTTCCCGTTGCGGAACCGTACACCGAATGGTGATCGCCCTTTCGGTCCCAGATCCTGCGCCCCGTTGGCGTCTTGGCGTGGGGTCGGTCTTCGCTCCGACGGATTCGTTACGGCTCAGCCACCGTGCTTGCGGATCACGGTCAGGATCCAGCCCTCGTGCATACGGGCGGTGCAGACGCCGACGTCCTTCAGCGCCTCCGCGACGTCGGTCCGACCGTCCTTGCCGGTCACGACGAAGCGGCCGTCTTCGAGGGTGAAGTTCCACTGGTGGAGTCCTGTGTACTCCTGGGTCTCCGCCTCGTTGGGCGCGTGGTAGAGCACCGCCTCGCAGCCGGGCTTCGCCACCAGCACCATCTGCCGCATTGCCTCCACCGGGTTCTCGGCGTGGTCGATGCAGTTCTGCGCGTAGACGAAGTCGAACTGGTTCTCCCCGAACTGCGGGACCAGCGCCTCTCCCGAGCCGGCGATGGTCCGGACCGGTGGCACCACCTTGTACTGCGCCATCAGCGCGTCGTAGCGCGATGCGAGCGGGTCGACCGCGGTGATCTCGAATTCCTTTCCGGGATGGGTCTTCCCGAGGATCGTCAGCGGTCCGGCCCCGACGTCGAGGATGCGGATGCGCTGACCGGCGAGCCGGTCGATGAACGGCCGATGCATCGCGTCGAGCGGCGCGGACGGGTCGAGTCGGCGCACGTAGTCCTCGGGCCAGCGGCCGCCGCGGGTCCGGAAGTAGTCGTCCCAGAAGTCGGCCTCGAACTGCAGACCTCCCGCACGACCGGAAAAGAGGCCGACCACGCGGTTCCTGATCTTTCGGAGAATTCGGCGAATCTGGCTCATGAAATCCTCTTGGGGCGGGGATCCTGCCTTGGAACGGTCGACCGTGGAAGCGGCCTTTGCGGGTTCAAAGGTGGCGTGCGATGGCGATCCTCTCGGTGGCCCCGGCCCGACGGGCCTTCCATGCCGCGAGTCCGAAGGCCGCTCCCAATGTCAGGCCGAGGGCAACGCCCGAGGCGAGAACGGTGTTCCACCATGGACCGCCGAAGCCGAGTCCCAGAAGGGCGAGCGCGCCAGCCGCCAGGCCGGCGAGCAAGGCGCGGGTCCAGACCTGGAGGAGGATGTCCGCCAGCTTGCGCCCGCTTCGACGGGCGTATTCCAAGGGAATCGGCAGGAGCGTCCCGGCGGCGGTTCCGAAGACGAATGCCACCGCTATGCCCTTTGCTCCGAGGAACCAGCCGAGCGGCCCGCAGAGCAAGACGGAAACCGCCAACTCTCGGCGCATGTGCCCCGCCAGCGTGACCAGGTGACCGTGACCATAGAGCCACCACGCCGGCTGGGAGGCCACGCCGGAAATGAGATAGCGGGCGCCTATCAGGGCCGCAAAGTGCCCGCCGGAGGACCAGGTAGGGTCCTTGTATCCGATGATGAACGGCCCCGTTGCCACGGCTGCCACCGACATGGCGGCTCCGTAGAGCAGCCCATTGAATCGCAGCACACCGGAAGAGATGGTCTCGCCCTTCTCCTGCTTCGACGTCAGGAGGGGCCAGACGGCCTCATCGGCCGACTGGAGGAGGTTTCTCAGCTTGGAGAACAGGTTGGCCACCAGGCTGTACTGGCCCACCTGCGGTCCTTTCCAGATCCAGGACACGATGAAGACGTCAACCGTGTAGAGCAGAAGCGTCCAGACCTGCATCTGCAGCAGTGCCGAGGAGTCGGGCCAGAGTTCCCTGAGCCTTCCTGTGTCGTGCTTGGACCAGGAGAAGTCGAGCAATCGAAGACCCGGAGATGCCGTCCGGACCATGGGGATCGCCAGGGCGATGGCTATTGCGTGCGGGAGACCCTGGGACAGCAGAAAGGACCAGATGCCTGCCCCGGATCGGAAACCGGCCCAGAGGATAGCCAAGGAGAGCCATGCCATCAGCAGCTGCAGCGCGAACATCCTGCGTTGGAGCCCCAATCCGGTCAGTTGTTGGAGAAGGGCGGACGCCAGCAAGATGAGGCCGCTGGTGAGTCCCAAAGCGGGGTAGAAGAGCGGTGAGACCCCGGAGGAGCGTGCGTTGGGTGTGAAGGAGTAGGCGACCAACACCAGCACGCCGAGCACCATGGCTCCGGTGGAGAACCAGGTGGAAAGCCTCTGGCCGAAGGCCAGGTGTTCCGTTCGGATCTTGTCGTCGGGCGCCGCGAGCAGGCGTCTGTTGATGGCAACACGGAATCCTCCATCCAGGGCGGGGAGGCTTCCCAGCACGAGGAGGGCAGGACTCACGAGCCCGAACTGTTCGACCGACTGGAACAGCCGGATGGTCAACAACGACACCAGAGCCCACGACACCGCGGACGCGGCCTTCCAGAACACCGTCTGGACGAAGATGGAGCGAACCATTCGCACCAGCCTGCCACGATGCCCGCCGTGGCGCCATTTTCAATCGGTCCGTGCCGATGTGGAGGCCGTGGAATGCCCGCTTACTCCCTGCAGGAGAAGCGCCGCCGCCGCCCAACCGGAGTTCGCGGCGTCCTCAGCCCGCGGCCCTGCGAAACCGTCGCCCGCCAGGATGAGCTGCGGCGCCTCGCCCACGCGAACGCAGGGTTCCGTGTGCCATCTTCTGGGGCGGCTGAAGCGCCAACCGTGCACCTGGAAATCGCGGACCCCGACACCCAGCCTTGGGGCCGCGGCCGCGAGCAGACGACGGCCGACTTCGGTCCGGTCCTCATCCCAGTGCTCGAGACTGAACGCTGGCGTGGCGTGGATCGTCACCGCAGGCGCGCGGGAGATCCCCTTCGTCCGGTTGTCGGCGATCCAGGCGACCGGGCCCTCGGTGGGAGTCACGGCCCCGGAGGGAGGGAGTTGCGACGGGCCTTCGAGCACAGCCAGCACGGCGATGCAGCGATCGTAGTCGACGGCTTCGAGTTGGGGACGGAGCCCGGCCGGCAGGACGAAGCCTCCTTCATCCAGCAAGGCCAAGGACTGGGGCAGCGGCGGTGTCAGCACCACGGCGTCGGCGGTGAACGGCCCGCCGGAGCCGGTCTCCACGCTCCACCCGTATCCGACGCTTCGCAGACCGGTCACGGGCGTTTCGAGCCGGACGTCGAGTCCGAGCGCGAGACGTTTCGCGACGGCGGACATCGAGGGTTCTCCGCGCCATCGGTCCGGCTGCGCGGCTCCGTCATCGGAACCGCTCCACGGGACCAGCGTCCTATCGCGGATCATGGGCTCCAGGAGCGCGGCGAAGCGCGGTCCCTCGGCCGTGAGGAACTGGGCCCCGTGGTCGAAGGCGGCGTCGCCGATCCTGCGGCTCGCGAGGCGGCCGCCGAAACCGCGTCCCTTGTCGAGTACCCGGACGCCCAGGCCTGCCCGTTGGAGTTCGGCCGCGGCGACCAGGCCGGAGATGCCGGCGCCGATGACCAGCGCCTGGGTGTGGAACTGCGGTTCGTCCATGTCTTCGGGGGCTGCCGGTCCCGGTCAGGCGTCGAGGTTCCGCCAGCGGCGGGCCTTCAGCTCGAAGCGTGGCAACGTGCCGGCGGCCACGGCGGTGACCGGCACGCGCAGGGCCAGCGATTCCTGTATGCGCGCGGCGACCGCGCGGGCCTCGGGCTCACCGGCTTCCACCTCGATGGCCAGCTCGAGCAGCGGTTGGCGCCGGTCGACGGTGACGCGGTACTCGCCGACGTCGCCGGACTCGCGCACCAGGGCGTCGAGGGCCGACGGATAGACGTTCACGCCCCGCACCACGAGCATGTCGTCGACCCTTCCCAGGATCCCGCCCTCGAGCACGAGGCGTCCCTGGATGCGTCGGGCGCGGACGAGATCGCCCGTGCGGTAGCGGATCAGCGGGCAGGCGACACGGCGCAGGGTGGTCAGGATCAATTCGCCGGGAGCGCCGGGGGCGACGGCGGAACCGGTTTCCGGGTCGACCACCTCGGCGAGGAAGCTTCCTTCCATCACCACGAGGTGCCCCGGATGCCCTGGATCCTCGTGGGTCACGGGGCCTGTTTCGGTCATGCCGTGGTGGTCGGAGACATGGGCGCCGTTCCACGCCTCGGCGATCCGTTGGCGGACGGCTGGGATGGAGCCGCCGGGCTCACCGGCGACCAGGATGCGGCGGATGTTGAAGTCGGAAGGTTTGAGACCTTCGTTGCGGGCGGTCTCGGCGAGGTGGAGGGCGTAGGTCGGAGTGCAGCAGAGGACGGTGCAGGCCTGTTCGCGGAGCACGCGGAGACGTTGGGCGGAACTCATCCCGCCACCGGCGACGGCGAACACGCCCATCCTGCCGGCGGCCTCGAACGCGAGCCAGAAGCCGAGGAACGGTCCGAAGCTGAAGGCGAAGAAGGCGCGGTCACCGCGGTCCACGCCGGACGCCTGGAGGACCGTGATCCAGTCGTCGGTCATCGCCGACCAGCTCTCGGGCGTGTCGAGCCAGCGGAGCGGGGCGCCGGTGGTCCCGCTGGTCTGGTGGCAGCGGGTGTAGTGGTCGAAGGGATGGGTGAGATCCGAGCCGTAGGGAGGGTGGAGCGCCTGGTCTTCGACGAGGTCCCGCTTGGTGGTGAAGTGGAAGCGCGCGGAGAAGTCGGCGATGGAATCGACGGAACGGCCGCCGTCGGCGAGGTCGGCGAGGCGGCGTTGGTAGAACGGATTCCCGGCGGTGACTTCGGCCAGCAGGTGTCGCAGGGCAGGAAGCGATTCCACCGGGGCGGCCAGCGGGGTGACGTCGTCGTTCGCCATCCGGGATCGGAGGGTTGGGGATCGCGGCCGACGGCGGGAGCCGGCGGTGGGGCGGCTACCGTGCCGGGGCGTTAGTGGCCGGGGCGGCGACGCCGGCGGGCTTTGTTCCGCCGCCGGTGTTCGACGGCGCGTACTTGGCCACGAGGAAGGCGCCGGAGGCGGCGAGCACGCAGCCGAGGATGAACGGCGCGGGGATGGCCCGGAGACCGCCGGTCGGCGGGTGCAGGAGCATGGCGACCACGGTGTTCACCACCGGGGCGCCGCCGAAGACGATCGGCATGACGGCGGCGGCGGCGGCGGCCTTGTAGATCGGAGAGGCCGCACCGAGGGCGAGCACCAGCGTGAAGGCGCCCACGGCGCCGGCGGAACCCGCGATCAGGCTCCAGCGGGTGCCGTCGGCGGTGAGGCTCCAGTTCGAGCCCCGGACCTTGAGCATGACGGCCGCCACCACGCCGATCAGGGCATAGGCGATGCAGACGAAGAGGAAGGCCTTGAGGCTGGCATGGGGCGCCTCGGCTCCCATGGGCATGTAGCCGCGGGCCTTGTGCAGGATCACCCCGTACACGCCCCACGAGAAGACCGTGAGCAGGGCGAAGTAGAGCCAGGTGTTGCCGGGACCGGCCGCGACGGGGGCGGAATTCATACGTGTGCGGATGATATGGCCGAAGGAGGGAACGGCAACGCCGGGAATTGGGCAAAAGCTCCCATCCCGGTTCGAGGACGGGTCACAACTCGGGAATCTCGTTGCTGGAATCCTCGGCGACCGGGAAGAGGGGATTGTCGAGCCTACCACTCCGCAATCACCCACTTCTTGATGATCCGGTTGTCTTTGACCGCCAGATAGCCCGATTCGCCGTGGGATCCCTTCTCCTCGAATTCGAAGATGCTGACCTGAGGGTCGTCGCGGTCTCCGAGCCTTTCATATATCCGGGCAACGGATCGCCTGTACCCGTCTTCGAACCGCTTCTCCATTTCCAGGCAATCGACCTGCAGGGTTGAATTGGTGGCAGTGCAGAAGACCCTCAGCAGGTGGAGTCGGACAGAAAGCACGCGAAGCTCGGTGTTGGTCAGCGAATGGATGCTGACCGGCTGCAACGATTTGTATTTCGCCGGATTCAAGCCATGCGAATTCGTCGAGCAGGACAGGCCCAGGAGTAGGCACACCAGCAAGAAGAAGGGATGGATTCGCATCATGGGCAGCTGGTTCTTCCGGCTGCGGATTCGGCCTGGGTACCTTCTGTGGAACCGATGCCCATCACAAGGGTCAGGGGGATTCCATGCGGGCTGGAGGCTGCGTTGCCCGTCATTTGGATTCATGCACCGCGGAGCCGCCCGGCAAGGGCGCCGGGCGCAGCAGGCCGGGCACCTGCCGCGCCCCAAAAAACGGAGGCGGCAGACCCCCGGACGATCACTTGGCGGTGCCGATGTAGCCCCGCAACCACCCGAAGATCGTGTCATGCCAGAGGCGGCTGTTCTGGGGCTTCAACACCCAGTGCCCCTCGTCGGGGAAGTAGAGGAGCTTGCTCGGCACGCCCTGGCGCTGGAGGGCGGTGAAGAGGGCGAGTCCCTGCCCGATGGGCACGCGGTAGTCGCGTTCGTTGTGGATGATCAGGTTCGGGGTGCGGAACTTGGCGGCGAACCGGTCGGGGGAATGTTGGGCGAAGTCCGGGTTCTTCCACGGGATCCCATGCTCCCATTCGTCGAACCACAGTTCGTCGGTGGTTCCATACATCGAGTGGAACTCGTACACGCCGCAGTGGGTGACCAGAGTCTTGAAGCGGTCGGTGTGGCTCTGGAACCAGTTCATCATGTAGCCGCCGTAGCTGCCGCCGGCCGCCGCCATCCGGTCCTTGTCGATCCAGGGCTGTGCGGCGCACCAGTCGGCACAGGCCATCAGGTCGGTGAACACCCGGCCGCCCCAGTCGTGCGAGATCTGGTCGGTGAACTTCTGTCCGAATCCGGTCGAGCCGCGCGGATTGGGCATGGCCACGATCCAACCCTGGGCGGCCCAGGCCTGGGGATTCCAACGGGTGGACCAGGCGTCCATCCATGCGCCTTGGGGACCGCCATGGACCCAGAACACCAGCGGCGTCTTCTTCGAGGCGTCGAAGCCGGGCGGACGGAGGATCCACATCTGCACCGGGTCGCCGTCGGCGCCCTTGACCACCACGGACTCCGGCTTCGGCAGGTCGAGTTCGGCGAGGCGGGCGGTGTTGGGGTCGACGAGCTTCGTCGGCTTGCCGTCCGCCGGCCGGATCCAGACCGCGGTCGGGGCATCCAGGGACGCCCGGGTGAACACCACGGCGCCGCCGCGCACCGATGCGGCTTCGCCGGAAGAACCGCCTTCGGTCAGGGGCTCAGGACGTCCACCACCCGGGACCGCGAGGCTCCAGAGGCGTTTGGTCCCGTGGTCCTCGGCCTCGATCACAACGCGGTCGGAGCCCATCCAGCCGATGTTCTCGACCGAGGAATCAAAGTCGGCGGTCGGGCTGCGCAGGGCGCCGGTTCCGCGGTCGAGCAGGTGGAGCTGCCAGCGGTCGGCCTCGAAGCCCGCGCGGGATTGGGCGCGGAAGGCGAGCCAACGTCCGTCCGGCGAGATGCGCGGGCAGCCGTCGGCCGCGGCGTTGGTGGTCAGCTGGCGGCGGGAGCCGGTGGCGACGTCCACGGCCCACAGGTTGTGGTCGGTCGACCAGGCCTCCTCCCGCACGGGGAACTGCGACGCGGTGTGGACGATCTCCTTGGAATCCGGCGACCAGGCGAACTCGGCCCCGGCGGCGAAGGTGCTCGACCAGGGCACGGCGTCCTGCTCGCCCGGGGTGAGGTCCTTCGGGGAACCGGCCTGCACGCCGTTGGTCACCCCGACCACGAAGAGGTGGCTCCGTCGGCCGTCGACCAGGGAATCCCATTTGCGCACGGGAAGCCTCTCGAAGACCTGCGCCTTCACCTTCGACTTCTCGAGGGCTTCGGACTTCTCGCGGTTGAGCCGGTCGGATTCCGCGAAGGGCTTGTCGGAGAACGCCGGGAACACCGAGGACAGGAAGGCGATGCGCGAGCCGTCCGGCGACCAGGTCGGCTCGGTGGCACCGGTCGAGATCGAGGTCAGCACGCGCGCCTCGCCGCCGTCGGCGGGGATCAGCCAGACCTGGAAGGCGTCGCCGCGGTTCGACTCGAACGCGATCCATCGGCCGTCGGGCGACCAGCGCGGATGACGGTCGTGCTTGGGTGAGAAGGTCAGCCTGCGGGGCGTCCCGCCATTCGTGGGGACGATCCAGATGTCGCTGTCGGTGCGGTTCTCCGGTTCGTTGGCATCGGTGACGACGTAGGCGATGCGGGATCCGTCCGGCGACGGCTGCGGATCCGACACCCGATGCAGGGCGACGAGGTCGTCGAAGGTCATCGGCCTGGCCGCGGAGAGGGCGGTCGCGCCGGCGAGGAGCAGGACGGGGAGCTGGAGGCGTCGTGACATCGGGCCCAGTGAACGCCAACGGACGGGATTCGGCAAATGGAGTGGCGCGGCTTTGGCGGTCGAACTAGCTCTTCACCTCGCCGGGGTCTGGTGACAGATTCGGCGTTCTGTCATCGCTTCCAGTCCCATGTACACGAATCCAAAGAAGTTCCGTCTCCTGGCGTTGCTCGCTACCTGCGTCGCGCCGCTCGCGGCCCAGTCCCTGGCCGTCAACAACCCCTCCTTCGAGGCGCCGTCGGTGCCTCCCGGATTCCCCGCCCTTCCGAACGTGGACGGCTGGCAGAAGCCGCCTCCGCCCCCGCCGGAGTTCGGCATCTCGGCCGACGACTGGAACAACCTCGCGGGGATCTTCCCGAACGCGCCGGTGGGCGATGGCCGTCACATCACCAACCTCGACGGCAACCAGGTGGCCTTCGTGTTTCCCTTCCCCGGGATGAGCCTGAGCCAGGAGACCTCCAACGCCTTTGCGTCCGGCCAGTCCTACAGCCTGCAGGTCGCGCTTCGCGGCGGCGGCGCGCTCACCCCCGGAACCCAGTTCCGGATCGGACTCTACTACCTGGACGGCGCCAACCGCGTGACCGTCGGTTCCACGTCCATCTCGGCGACCGAGGCGTTTGTGACCACCTCGCAGCTGCTCGAGTTCTCGGCGACGACCCCGCTCGTCCAATCGACCGACTCCTGGGCCGGCCGCAACATCGGCATCGAGCTTGCCGCGCTGAGCCAGAACGGCGCGCCCGGCATCGCGTACTGGGAGTTGGACAACGTGCGCCTGAGCGCCGTTCCGGAGCCGGGCACCGTGGCCCTGGGCCTCGCGGGTGCCGCGGCGCTGGGATTGTCCCTGCGTCGCCGTCGCGCCTGAACCGACCCGACGAGAATCCGATGTCCTCCCCCTTCCGGCGTGTCCTGGCACTGGCCTCGGCCATGGCCTGGGCTGCCGCCGGGAGCGGGGGGGCGGCGCCGTTGGATCCGCGGATCCCTCTGCCCAACGCTTCGTTCGAGGCGCCGGCGACCACCTTCGTCACCACGCGGATCGACTCGTGGCAGGAGACCGCCAAGCCCGACGACTACGTCGAAGGGGGCGGATTCCAGTGGGACCAGCTCACGGGCGTTTTCCGCAACACGCTGCCCGGTGCCGCGGACCACCTTCTGAACATCGAGGGGAACCAGGCGCTGTACCTCTTTGCGCTTCCCGGCGTGGGTCTTTTCCAGGACCGCGAGACCCGCGACTTCGACGATCCCGAACCGCGCCGGGCCTTCGATGCGGTCTACCGGACCGGATACCGGTACACGCTGTCGGCGGGCGTGCTCGGCATGGGCGGCAACATGCTGGAAGGCGTGCCGTTGGAGCTGTCCCTGTACTACCTCGACGCCGCCACCAATCGCGTGCCGGTCGCGACCCGCGTGGTGACCAACTCCGCGGCGCTCTTCCCCGACCGCAACCACCTCGTCGGGTTCGCGGTGACCTCCGGTGCGGTTTCCGCCGCGGATCCGTGGGCGGGACGGCCCCTCGGCATCCGCATAATCTCGGTCGTTTCCGCCGCGATGCAGGGCGGGTACTGGGACGTGGACGACGTCCGGCTGGAGGCGGTGTCCGAGTTGCCGGCGATCACGCCGTTGGAAGCCGTGCGCTCGGCGGATGGACTGGTGATCCGCTTCGGATCCCGGGTCGGCTACGCCTATCGCCTGCAGCGGTCCACGGACCTCGTCCGCTGGGAAGACGTGGACGAGATGTTGATCGGAAACGACGGGACCCTCGGGTTCACGGCACCCGGCGGCGACCGGGTCTTCTACCGTGTTGAAGCCATCGGCCTACCCTGAACGGCCGGAAACCGAGGCCGTATCGGCGGACCGTGGTCCGGGCGGCTTCACGCTCGTGGAACTGCTGGTCGTGATCGCCATCATCGCGGTGCTCGCGGCGTTGCTCCTGCCGGCGCTTTCCTCGGCGAAGGACTCCGGGAAGCGGGCCGCCTGCCTTTCGAATCTCCGGCAGATGGGAATCGCGATCCACGCGTATGCGGCGGACTTCGAGGGGCGCATCCCGTACGGACCCAAGGCGCCGCCGTTCACCAGCCCGGCGATCCTGTATCCGTCGACCGGTTCCCCCACGAGCCTGCTCTCGTTGCAGGGAGGCACGCCGGTGGCCCTCGGACTCCTGCTGGCCCAGCACCTGGGTTCGCAGCCGCGGGTGCTCTTCTGTCCGGGAGTGGACCAGCCCCTGGATGCGGGGACCGAGTTGGCCCGCGTGGGGACGGGGCAGGCGCAGTGCAGCTACTACTACCGGCACGCCGGCAACACGCGGCTGTTCGACGACCTTTCCCAGACCAATCCCCCAACGAACCTCCGCCTCGACGCCCTGGGCGAGAACCGCGAGGGGCAGCCGATCCGCGCGCTCGCGATGGACGTCCAGTTCCTCAGCCCGCCGGACCTCGAGTCCTTCAACGTCCGCACCCGGACGCATCATCGTCGGAAGTCGACCGACGTGCTCTACGCCGACGGCAGCACGGTCTCCCTGAGGAACAGCGCGGATCGGTTCACGGTGGACGCCCGAGACGCCCAGGAACTGCGGGAATCGTTCTCGAGGATCCTGTCCCTCTTCGAGAAGGCCGACCTCGAGCGTTGATCTGGTTGGGAACTCACGCGGAGGCGCGGGGGCCGCGGAGAGGGGATCCAGAGTTCCCTCATGCCATCGTATCGGGCGCCCATTCCTCCGCGCTCCCCGCGTCGCCGCGTGAGGCTTTCGGAGAGTACCGGTTCAGCGCGGGTAGAGGAGGAACGGACGGCGCAGGGCTTCGAACTTCCGGAGGTCCGCCTCGAACGAGGCGATCTCCGCGGCGAGGTCGCCGCCGGACTCGAGGACCTTCCGCGTCCGGTCGGTACCCATGAGGCGGTCGAAGGTCGCCGCCTGGAAGGTGAGTTGTCCCGGATGGAGCGCGCGGATCTGTTCGAGGATGCGCAGGGTGGTGACGACCGAACGGAACTCGGCGCGGTCGGTGACGTGGATCTGGCATCCGCCGCAGAGGGTCTTGGTGTGCTTCGAGAACGTTGGGGTGAACCAGGCCTCGCGGAAGCGCACCCCGGGCAGGCGGAGCGAGTTGAGGCGCTCGGTCAACGCCGGAGCGTCGATCCAGGGGGCGCCGAACAGCTCGAACGGACGTGTGGTTCCGCGGCCTTCCGAGAGGTTGGTGCCCTCCAGCAGCACCTGACCCGGATAGACGAACGCGGTGTCCGGGGTCGGCATGTTCGGTGAAGGCTGGATCCAGGGCAGGCCGGTCTCCTCGGGCATCCCGGCCGGATTCCAGCCGGTCATCGGGATCACCGTCAGGTCTGCCGGCGAGCTGAGGAAGCGCCCGTTGAACAGGCGTGCCAGTTCGCCGGCGGTCATGCCGTGGCGCATCGGCACGGGGTGGATGCCCACCAGCGAGACGAAGCGGGGCGCCTCGAGGACGGGTCCTTCCATCACCGTTCCGCCGAGCGGATTGGGGCGGTCGAGCACCACGACCGGGATGCCGTTCTCGGCGCAGGCCTCCATGGTCTTGGAGAGCGTGCCGACGTAGGTGTAGGCGCGGGAGCCGACGTCCTGGATGTCGAACACCATCACGTCGATGCGCTCGGCGACGGTGGCGTTGGTGGGGAATCCCTCGGCCCCGCGGACCGTGGCGGCGATGTTGGTCAGCATCGCGCCGGTGGGCTTGAAGGTTTTTCCGTAGAGGCTGAACAGGGGAAGCCGCAGTACCGGGTCCCACTGGAAGCCGACCTTGTCGCCGGCCTGCGCGTTCCCGCGGACGCCGTGTTCGGGTCCGTAGAGGGCGACGAGCTGGAGGCCTTCCACGGAACGGAGCGCGGCGGGCAGCGGTTCGAGCGAGCGGGTGACGCCGGTGGGGTTGGTGACCAGGCCGATGCGTTTCCCGCGCAGCGGCGACGGGTCGGTGGCGATGAGGATATCCGCCCCGGTGCGGACGGCACCGTCCCCGGCGGCGAGCGCGAAGGCGACCGGCAGGGATGCGGCGAGGGTGCGCAGGGCGATGCTGAGGTTCATGGGGTCTTCGCGGCGGAGTCGGCGTCGGGGGGGCGGGTGCGGCTCCGACGGAGCTGCAGCATCCAGTCGCCGGTGGCCTCGCGGAGGGTGCGGCGGAAGGGCTCGGGAAGTCCCGCGGGATCGAACCGGAGCCGGTAGTGGAGCCGGAGGAGCGGCAGGACGGAGGCGGTGCGGCCCGGGTGGGAGCGTTCGATCCGGTGGAGCCAGGATTCCAGGGTCTCGCCCCGTCGACGTTCGTGTCCCTCGCGTTCGAGTTGGCGGACCACGTCGTAGAACTCGGAGTCCGAGCCCTGGGCGGGTCCGGTTGCGAGGCCCTTGCCGGTCTTGCCGCCGCGCCAGTTGCGTCGGCGCAGGACCTGGAAGAGCAGCCAACACGCGACGAGTCCGATGGCGCCGAAGAGCCAACGCTGCGGGGAGGAGAGGCCGTTCCTCAATCGGTTCCACTCGAAGACCGTGCGTTGGAAGAGATCCTGGATCGGCTGCCACCAGGCGCTTTCCTTCGATTCGATCTCGGACCACGAAGGCGGCGTGGTGTCCACGTCCCGCCAGGCGCCGTCGATCCAGGCGAGGGTCCAGGCGTGGGCGTGGCGTTGGCGGACGGGGATCCAGCGGCTGCTGCCTTCGCGGTCGGGGACGGCCCAGCCGACGACATAGCGGGCGGGAATGCCGGCCTGGCGGAAGAGGAGCGTGGTGGCGGTGGCGAAGTATTCGCAGTGGCCGCGGCGGTTGGTGAGGAGGAACGACTCCAGGGTCGAGTTGGTCGGCCCGGCGCGGCGGTCGATTCCGCGGTAGAGGGCGTACTCGAAGCGCTCCAGGAAGAACCGTTCGAGACGGCGTCTCACCTCGGTCGCCGTGGAACCCGCGAAGAGGCCGCATTCCTCCGCGACCTTCCTGAGCACCGCCGTCTCCGAGTCGGGCAACGTCAGGTCCACCTCCGAGGGCGGCGGCAGCGGCCGCGGCGTGGTTCCGTGGTGCAGTGTGACGGGGGCGAAGGTGAGGTCGGTGAGCAGGAACATGCCGAGGGCGTTCGTCGCCAGGAGGTCGGCCGGAATCGGATCGATGACCTGGAGACCCGGCGGCGTGGGCAGGAGACGGCGTCGGCCGGGTTGCAGCCAGAGACGGAGGGAGGCGAGTCCGTTGGTCTCGGGACCTACGACGAACGCGCCCTCGAGGGTGGAAGGGGTGAGATCGCCGAAGTCCGCGCCGGTGGGGTTCTGCCAGACGGTGCGGCGGTAGGAGGAATAGATGGCGTCGCGGAGCAGTTCGACCGGGGGATTGGTGGGATCCGACTCGATGCGGAAGGCCACCGCGCCGGAGCCCTTGCCGACGCCGATGCGGCCGATGGAGGTGCGGCTTTCCGAGGGGTTGGCATCGCGCTGGAAAAGGCGGCTGAGCACCCGGGACTCCATGTCGCGCCACCAGGCGGCGGCGGGTTGGAGGGGGCGGTGGCCGAACAGGGCGGCGGCGGCGGCCAGGGAGAAGCCGACCGCAAACCACACCGGACGGTAGCCGGGGTTGCGTCGGGTCCAGAGCAGCCAGCCGAAGTAGGCCACGAGTACCGGGACGAAGCCCGGGGAGGTGTCGCCGGCGGAGGCGCCGGCGACGACGAGGATGAGGTAGGTCCAGTCGATCCGGATCGTTGTGGTGATGTCGGGCCGGCGTTTCTGGAGGTACCAGGAGAAGGTGGAGACCGGCAGCGTCTCGAGGCGTCCCCAGGCGGCGGCGAGGATCATCGGCGCGGTGCAGAGGGGGAACCACTGGGTGAGATTGCGGAAGGCCACCCCGGCGCGTTCGGCGGAGGCGGGGTTCCTGCGGGAACCGGCCACGGCCGCGGCGAGCCCCAGGCCGTCCTCCGCCGAGGCCAGCAGGTACACCGTGCAACCGGCGAAGGCGACCACGCAGAGGTTCC
>CAMASJ010000036.1 GCA_945860685.1 Akkermansia muciniphila | reverse complement strand
TCCATCTGGGCGTGCCGGACTTCGCCCGGACGCTGGGAGGGCAGGTCGGCGTAGAGCGTCCCGCCGAGGGCCACGTTGACGAGCTGATGTCCGCGGCAGATGGCGAGCAGGGGACGCGGGGAGCGGAAGAGGACGTCCAGCAGGGTCAGTTCCATCGTGTCCCGGACCGGGCCCGCGCAGTCGCACAGGCCGAGCAGGGCGGGGTCGATTTCGGGCTGGTAGATCCGCGGGTCGATGTCGTCGCCGCCCGTGAGCATCACGCCGTCCGCCGCCTCGACATACTCGGCGAGGCGGGACCGGTCGGTGGTCAGGGGCAGCACCAGCGGCAATCCGCCGGCGTCGGCCACGGCGTCGAGGTAGCGGTTGCCGACGCTGATCGAGGGGTCGAGCAGTTCGACTCCCGTTTCCTGGGGGCTCGGGGTGACGAGGATGAGCGGGCGGCCCATGCGGGGAAACTGGTCCCGCCGGGCGGAGGCTTCAACTGTGGATCGGTCCCGGTGTGGCGGGTTGGATCAGGTCCCAGAGGTTCCCGTGGAGGTCGGCGAAGACGAGGACGGTTCCCCACGGCTGCAGCTCGGGCGGACGGACGATGCGGACGCCCTGCCCGACAAGACGTCGGTGGTCCCGGGCGATGTCGTCGGTGTGGAGGAAGAGGAAGACCCGGCCACCGGATTGGTTGCCGACGGCAGCCTCCTGCTCGGGGCCGACGGCGCGGGCCAACAGCAGGGCGCAGCCGTCCGATCCCGGGGGCCGGACCACGACCCAACGTTTGCCTTCGCCGAGCGACGTGTCCTCGACGAGTTCGAAGCCGAGGCGGTCCCGGTAGAAGACGATGGCCTCGTCGTAGTCGCGGACGACGAGGGCCACGAGGGCGAGCCGGTGCTTCATGGCCTGGACCGACGGGTCACTCGAACTGGTGTTCCGGGAACCGTTCGCGGATGCGCTTCTTGATGTGCTCGATGTCGTCCGGCATGAACCGGCGACGGACGTAGCCGCGTTCGACGCAATCCAGCAGTTCGAGCCAGTCGCGCAGCGGCGGATCGGGCATGGGGACCCATTCGATCTCGCGTCCGCGCCGCTTGGGGCGCTCGAAGAAGCGCCATTCACTGCCGACATGCTGGGCGTAGACGTGGCGCTTCACGCCGTCCTCGCCCGGCGTGGTCCATCCGAGTTCTGCCTTGGCTCCCATGTCGGTTCAGGCGGCGGGTTCGGGGAGGTCGACGGCGGCGACCGCCATCGCGGCGATCCCTTCCTGGCGTCCCACAAATCCCATTGTTTCGTTGGTGGTGGCCTTCACGCCGACGCGTGCGGGCGGAATTCCGAGGGCGGTGGCGATGTTGGCCTTCATGGCGGTGATGTGGGGGAAGATCTTCGGACGTTCGGCGACGAGGGTTGCGTCGATGTTGACGATGCGGCCGCCGCGCGCGGCGACCCGGCGGGCCGCCTCCTCGAGGAACACGCGGCTCGGGGCGCCCTTCCAGGTGGGATCGGTGTTCGGAAAGAGGTGGCCGATGTCGACCTCCCCGACCGCGCCGAGCACGGCATCGGTGATCGCATGCATCAGGGCGTCGGCGTCGGAGTGGCCGTCCAATCCGCGGTCGTGCGGGATCTCGACGCCGCCCAGCACCAGCCGGCGACCCTCCACCAGCTGGTGGACGTCGTATCCGATTCCTACGTGAACCATGGGGCGATCCTAACAGCCCGGGAACGGCGAGGTCGAATGGGATCGCGGCCGGCGCACGGGCGGTTCACATCAGCTTCAGCTTCGGCAGATCCTGGGAATCGACCAGCCCGACCGGCTCGCGGCGGGCGTTGACCACGATGAGATCGTCGATGTTGCGCTCGTGGAAGATGCGGACGGCGGCGGCGGCTAGGGCGTCCTCGCGGATGCACACCGGATCCGCGGTCATGACCTCCTTCAAGGTGCGCAGGAGCACGTCGTCGTCCGCGGCCATGCGCCGTCGCAGGTCGCCGTCGGTGAAGACGCCGGCGAGTTTACCCCGGCGGTCGACGACTGCGACGGAGCCGGACTTGGCGCGGGTCATGGCGAGCAGGGCCTCCTTCACCGTGGAGGTCGCGGGGGCGACGGCGTTGCGCTCGCCGCGGCGCATGATGTCGCCGACCTGGACCAGCATGGCCCTGCCGATGGCGCCGGCCGGGTGGCGTTGCGCGAAATCCTTCACCTTGAACCCCCGGGCGTCCATGACGGCCATCGCGAGGGCGTCGCCCATGACGAGGGTGGCGGTGGTGCTGGAGGTGGGGGCGAGGTTGAAGGGGCAGGCCTCGCGGGGGACGTGGCAGTCGAGGACGACGTCGGCGTGGCGGCCGAGGGTGGATTGGGGTGAGCCGGTGAGGGCGACGACCTGGACGCCGAAGCGTTTCAGGGCCGGCAGCAGGTGGACCAGTTCCTCGGACTCGCCGGAATAGCTGAGGGCGAGGACAACGTCGCCTTCGTTGAGGATGCCGAGGTCGCCGTGGAGGGCGTCGACCGTGTCGAGGACCACCGCTGTGGAGCCGGTGCTGCTGAGGGTGGCGGCGATCTTCCGGCCGATGTTTCCGGACTTCCCGACGCCGGCGACGACGAGCTTGGAACGACGGGCGAGAGCGGCGGCGACGACGTCGACGGCGCGGTCGAAGGATTCGTCGAGATGTCGCGAAACCGCCTGGAGGGCGGCGATTTCCGTCCTGAAGACGTCCCGAGCGCGGGTGAGGTGGCTCACGGAGCGGTTCTAGCCCCGTGTCGACCCGGAGTCCAACGCCGTGTCACCCCCGACCGCCCTCAAAGGAATTCCTGTGACACTCCGGGTGAGCAAGCGACGCCCATTTGACGCGGACTCAACGTTTCTGTGACGGGGCGTCCGTGGGATTGCCGTTAGGCGTTGGATGTCGTTTCAAATGGTCCGCACTGTCGGGAGACCGATTCAAGCACTGAACACATGACAATGAAAAACCTGAACCAAAAGAGAGGCTGGGGACTGATCCCGGCCGCCGTGGTCGCGCTGGCCTTGTCCAGCGGGCTCAACGGCCTGCATGCGCAGGCCGTGTCGAACCGCCTGTTTGCCGAGAACTTCGAGGGATTGGCTCTGGGGCCGAACCGCGAGGAAGGCCGGGCTGGACTTGAGGTGTGGACCGCGACCCCGCCGACTGGCTGGGTGCAGGACAACAGCGGAGTTCCGGGCTTCGGCACGTCGAACAACGGCATCGAGGAGTGGAACGGCTGGACGTTCGCGAACAAGGACTGGTGGGTGGCCACGGCCGGCAACCAGCGCCGTGCGGAGTTCGCCTTCGGCAGCGGCACGGTGATGATCGCGGATCCCGACGAGTGGGACGACGCGTCGCACGCCCCCGGCCTGTTCAACGCGTACATCACGCTTCCCCCGATCACCACGACCGGAGCGGCCGCGAACTCGCTGATCTTGGCGTTTGATTCGACCTGGCGCCCCGAGGCGTTCGACGACGGAGCCCCGAACTTCCCCGTGGACGAGAACGGCCGTCCGACGAATCACCAGCAGGGTGTGGTGGACGCTTGGTTCGGCACCGCCGGTGGCACGACCAACCGTGTGATCGACTTCGAGTCCGACAGCGAGAGCCCGAATTTCCACCGCGACGGCGACTTCATCAACGAGTCGGTGTTCGTGCCGCTGAACAACCCCGCCGGCACGCAGAGCCTGAACCTGCGTTTCGGGATGCTGAACTCGGCGAACGACTGGTGGTGGGCGGTTGACAACCTTGCGGTGGGTTATCCCCCGCTGCTGGCGAGCGTGACGGGCAACGGCGTGGCCGTGACCAACCGCATCGTTGAGGCGCTGGGCAAGACGGTGAACGACGCTGCCGGCATCACGGTGACCGTGAACGGCACGGCGGTGACGCCGGTCGAGGCGACCCGCGCGTTCGTGAACGACAACGTTCCCGACAGCGAGCGCCTGTTCGTGGCCTACACGGGCACGACGGTGTTCCCGCCGCGTTCGCGTGTGAACGTGACCGTGCGGTACACGGACAACACGGGCCGCCTGATCGAGGACGCCGGCAGCTTCGTGGCTCCGGGCTACCTGAGCGCGTCGGCGACGCCGCGCGTGATCACCGCTGTCCTGACGGACGCGGAGTGGCTGACGATCAACGAGGCCGCCGGGGTCCAGATCGAGCTGAACGGAACCTCGGTGACGCCGAGCTCCGTGGTCCGCAGCGGCACGCAGGTGCTGGTGAGCTACACCAGCCCGGCGCTGCTGCCCTCGAACACCCGCTACACGGTGCGTGCGACCTACCGCAGCGCGACCGGCCAGGTGTTGAACGAGACGGTCGGCTTCACGACGCCGACCTACGAGACGCTGAACCCGGCGGTCGCGACCGCGGCCGGCACCGGCGCCGAGGCGGGCATGATCTGGCGGACGCACCAGTCCCCGACGAACCGTCCGACGACGATCGCCACGGTTGAGAACCAGCTGGCCGGCCTGCTCGGGCCGTCCGTGCACGACGCCTCGGCCGAGGTGAACGGCGTGTTCCCGATCGACATCGTGAACTTCGACCAGGCTGGCGGCGAGGCCGGCAACTTCCGCGCCTCCGGCGCCGGCGAGTTGGCGGTTGCCGACGGCGTGGTCCCTGGCCTGCCCGGCGGACCGGAGTTCACCCTGACCGACAACGTGGTCGGCGAGACCCGTGCGTTCATCGAGATCCCGACGGCGGGCCTCTACACGATGGTGGTCAACAGCGACGACGGCTTCCGTCTGACCGTTGGCACCACGAACAACGCGACCGCGCAGGTGCTCGGCGTGTTCGACGGCGGCCGCGGCAGCGCGGACTCGCTGATCTACTTCAACGTGACCCAGCCGGGCGTCTACTTCTTCCGCCTCGTGTGGATGGAAGGTGGCGGCGGCGCGAACGTCGAGTGGTTCACCGTCAACAGCAACGGCACCCGCGCCCTCGTCAACGGCACGCAGACCGGCGCCCTCCGCGCCTTCCGCCGCCGCACCGTCTCCGAGCCCGGTACCAGCACCGGTGGACGCATCCAGTCCATCGCCCGCAACGGCGCCAACGTCGTGATCACCTACACCGGCACCCTGAAGAGCGCGACCACGCTCAACGGACCGTTCACCAACGTCAGCGGCGCGACCTCGCCGGCGACGATCACGCCGTCCGAAGCCTTCCGCTTCTACCGCGCTGAATAATCCCTGAGTGTCCCACGGGGAGACCGGCTTCGGCCGGTCTCCCCTTTTCGTTGAGACGGTTCCTTTTCCGACGGCCGAACATGATCGCGGTTCCACGTTTTCCCCGGACCCTCCTGGCCGTCCTGCTTTCGGCAATCCTGCTGCCGAACACGGTCTTGGCCGGGCCGACCCTGATGGAGTGGATCTGGCCGACCACCAACGCGGTCCCCGACATCCTCCGCACCAATCTCCCCACGGCGGCCCGGACGAACGGGTACGTGGGTTCGGACTCCTGCCGAAGCTGCCATGCCGAGGAGCACGCGAGCTGGCACCGGACCTTCCACCGCACCATGACCCAGCCCGCGCAGCCCGGCGCGGTCCAAGGGATCTTCGACGGGCGCACCGTCCGCTCCGACGGACTCGAGTTCCGGCTCTCCCGGGACGGCGACACTTTCCTGGCCGAGATGCCCGACCCCGACCTCCTGATGTACATCGTCCAGGGCGGGATGAAGCGTTCCTTGGATTCCGTGCCCAAGGTGACGCGGCCCGTGGTCATGACGACCGGCTCCCACCACTACCAGACGTACTGGGTGGCGAGCGCGCGGTACCCCGGACTCCTGCAGACCCTTCCGCTCGTCTTCCTGCCCGATTCCCAGCGCTGGATCCCCCGCGAGGAGGCGTTCCTGCGCGGACCCGGCGACACCAACCGGTTCATCATCCAGTGGAACCACCAGTGCATCCGATGCCACAGCACCGCCGGCAACCCCGGCCTGGAGGAAACCACCGGCCGTCTGCGGACGAAGGTGGGCGAGCTGGGGATCTCTTGCGAGGCCTGCCATGGGCCGGGCGAAAAGCACGTCGCCTTCCAGCGGCTACAGCCGCCGACCACGGCGGGCAGCCCGTCCTCCGGCAAGGCGGATCCCACGATCGTGAATCCCGCTTCGCTCGACCACCGGCGTTCCAGCGAGGTCTGCGGGCAATGCCATGGCGCCTACATCCTGAAGCCGGAGTTCTCCATGGCGTTCGCCAAGGAAGGGGCGCCGTACCGTCCCGGCGACCGACTCTTCGACAGCCGTTACGAGGTGAAGCACCCAAGGGTCGACCCACGGCCGGAGCGGGTGGCGGACTACCGGCGCAACCCGGCCTTCTTCCGTGAGCAATGGTGGGACGACGGAACGATCTTGGCCGGCGGCCGCGAGTTCACCGGGATGTCCGCCTCCAAGTGCTACACGCAGGGCGAGATGCGCTGTGTCACCTGCCACTCCATGCACAAGAGCGATCCCGACGACCAGCTGCGGCCGGGACGCGAGGCGTCCCAGTCGTGCGTCCAGTGCCACTCGACACCGAAGTACACCACGGAACTCGCGAGCCATACCCACCATGCGGTGGGCTCCGACGGTTCGGACTGCCGCAACTGCCACATGCCGCACACGACCTACGCCCTGTTCAGCGCGATCCGGTCGCACCAGATCGAGTCGCCCCGGAGCGAGATGATCTCCCGTTTCGGGACCCCCAACGCCTGCAACCTCTGCCACCTGGACAAGACGCTGTCGTGGACGCGCGACACGCTGTTCCGCTGGTACGGCCAGAAGCGGTATCCCATGACCGCCGAGCAGGAGTCGGTCTCCGCGGCCGCCCTGTGGCTGCTCCAGGGCAATGCCGCCCAGCGGGTGGTCACGGCGTGGCACGTGGGCTGGGAGCCCGCCCGACGCGCCTCGGGCCGGAGCTGGCTTGCGCCGCTCCAGGCGCAGTTGCTGGACGATCCCTACGGCGTGGTGCGCGAGGTCGGTGCGCGCTCCCTCCGGTCGCTTCCGGGCTTCACCGACTTCCCCTACGACTTCCTCGCGCCGTCGGCGGAGCGTTCGAAGAAGCGCGAGGAGGCGCTGGCCCGGTGGTTGGCTTCGCCGGAGAAACCGGACCGCACCGGCGAGACGGTCCTGATCGGCAGCGATGGGCGGCCCATGGAGGCCCGCTACCGCGAGCTGCTTGGAAAGCGGGACAACCGTCCGATCACGATCCAGGAGTGAGTCGCGGGATTCCGGAGGGACTTCAACGGCCCGGCCGACGGTAGGCTCCGCAGGAGTCCCGCAGCACGAGGCTCGGGGCGAGCAGCTGGCAGCGGGGCGGCAGCGACGGGTCGGCCAACCGGTCGAGCATCGCCCTCAGCGCCACCAGCGCGATGTCCCGGCAGGGCTGGTGGATCGTCGTCAGCGGCGTCGCCGTGCGGGTGGCGTGGTGGACGTCGTCGAAACCCGCCATGCGCACGTCCGCCGGCACCCGGAATCCCTCGCGTCCCAGGGTGGCCATGAGTTCGAAGGCGGTGTGGTCGTTGGCGCAGAGGAGGACGTCCCAGCGACGTCCGGCCATGATGCGTCGGACGAAGCGAACGTCGTTCGGGTCGCCGAGGTGGACCCAACGCGGTTCCGGTTCGACCCGGTGGTTGGCGAGTGCGGCCCGGACGCCGTGGATCCGGGCGTCGACGGTCGGCGCCGAATGGGGACGCGCGACGAACGCGACGCGTTCGCAGCCGAGCTTCAGGACGTGTTCCGCCAGGCGGTAGCCGGCGGCCATGTTGTCGATGCCGACGAGGTCGAAGTCGCTGCGCTTCGGGAACGGACCGAGGTCCCGGTCGAGCAAAACCACCGGGATCCCCGCGGCGCGCAATCCGCCGGCGATGCTTCCGTTGGCCTCCTCGCGGTCCGGGATCAGCTCGAACGGCGCCAGGAAGACGCCGTCGACCCGGGCGGCCACGAAGGCGGCGCAGGCTTCCCGCGCACCGTCGAGGTCGAGGTCGTCGGGGGCGTTGGACGCGTCCGGGCCTCCCCACAGCAGCGAGGCGCCGTGGGACCGTGCGGCCGCGGCCAGTTCGCCGCGGATCCGCTCGAAGATCTCCGTCCTCCGGAATCCCGGCAGCAGCAGCCCGAATCTCCGCTGCGGGGCCTCCTGGACGGCGGTCCGCAGGACGTAGCTGCCCGATCCGGCACGCCGACCGACCAGGCCCGCCGCGGCCAGCTCGTTCAGCGCCCGGTTCACGGTGGGACGCGAGACGCCGTGTTGCCGCACCAGCCGGGACTCGCTGGGAAGCCGCGCCCCCACCGGAAAGCGGCCGTCCGCGATCGCCTCGCGGAGTTCGTTCGCGATCCTCCGGTGCTTCAGTTCGTCGGTGGACATCCCCGGTTGTCAGCGATCTGTCAGCAGGCTGTCAGCCTGGAAATCCATGCGTCCCGGATGGGAACGCTCGCTGCGTCGACGGTTCCGCGGGAGAAGGGATGGGTACCCTTCGTCGTCCAACCCCGCACCGTCGTCCCATGCACCCATTCCCGAGGTCGTTCACTTCCAAGCCCGCCCTCCTGGCCGTCGCCGTGGCTGCGGCCGTTTCGTCCCACGTCGCGGCGGCGGAGCCCCCGACGTTCCGGGAGCCGTGGAGGCCGCAGTTCCACTTCACGCCGCCTTCGACCTGGATGAACGACCCCAACGGGATGGTCTGGCACGACGGGGAGTTCCACCTGTTCTACCAGAACAATCCGTTCGGCGACAAATGGGGCCACATGAGCTGGGCCCATGCGGTGAGCCGCGACCTGAACCACTGGGAGCACCTGCCGCTGGCCATCGCGGAGGAGGGTGGCGTGATGGCCTTCTCGGGAAGCGCGGTGGTGGACCACGGGAACACCAGCGGTTTCGGCAGGGACGGCCGGCCCCCGATGGTGGCGATCTACACCGGCCACCACACCGGAAAGCCGCTGCAGAACCAGTGGATCGCCTACAGCAACGACCGGGGTCGCACCTGGACCAAGTACGACGGCAACCCGGTCCTCGACATCGGCGAGGCCGACTTCCGGGATCCCAAGGTCTTCTGGCACGCGCCGACGCGGCGATGGGTCATGGCCGTCTCCTGGCCGTTGCGACGCCAGGTCCGTTTCTACGCCTCGCCCGACCTCAAGCGCTGGAGCCATCTCAGCGACTTCGGTCCCGCGGGTTCGGTGGAAGGCATCTGGGAATGTCCCGACCTGTTCCCGCTCGAGGTCGAGAACCCGGACGGCGGCCGCCGCACGAAGTGGGTGCTGGTGGTGAACGTCGGCTCCGGCGCCCCGGCCGGCGGTTCGGGCACCCAGTACTTCGTCGGCGAGTTCGACGGCACGTTCTTCGGCGAGGACCCGGGATCGGTCCCGGCCTCGCTGCCGGCGTCCGAGCCCGCCGGACGGGTGCTCGGGGACTTCGAGGACGGCTACGGCGGATGGGTCGCCACGGGCGACGCCTTCGGTGAGCGGCCTGCGGGAGGGACGCTGCCGAACCAGCAGGCGGTGGACGGATTCTCGGGCCGCGGGCTCGTGAACAGCTATCTGGGCGGCGACCGCAGCACAGGCACCTTGACCTCCCCGGAGTTCCCGGTGGACGCCGACTTCCTCAACTTCCGCGTCGGCGGTGGACGTCAACCGGAGGCGCTCTCCGTGCGGTTGCTCGTCGATGGCAAGGCCGTCCGCACGGCGACCGGTGGCGACGCGGAGCGGCTCGCGATCGCCTCGTGGGACGTCCGGGAGTTCCGCGACCGCACCGTGCGGATCGAGATCGCGGACCGCGCCACGGGCTCCTGGGGTCACATCAACGCCGACCGCTTCGTCCTGGCGTCCTCACCGGCGAGCAAGGGCGTCGTCGGCGCGACCTGGGCCGACTTCGGTCCGGACTTCTACGCCGCCGTCACATGGTCCGACGTGCCGAAGTCGGACGGACGCCGCCTCTGGTTGGGTTGGATGAGCAACTGGACCTACGCCAACGACGTGCCGACCTCGCCGTGGCGCAGCGCCATGACCGTGGCGCGTTCGCTGTCGCTGCGGCGCACCGACCACGGTTACGCACTGCTCCAACGTCCGGTGCGGGAGATCGAGTCGTTGCGCGGCACGCCGTGGAGGGTGGAAGGCCTTTCCGTGACCGCAGCTTCGGACCGTCTCCGCGAGGTCCGGCTGCCCGAGGGCCTCGCCGACCTGGAGATGGAACTGGAAGGCGTCCCGGCTTCCGGACGGATCTGGGTGGTGCTCCGCCATGGCGCCGGGAAGGAACGCCCCGGAATCACCCGCGTCGAACTGGACGCCGCGTCCGGGCAGCTGCGCTTCGACCGGGGCGCCTCGGGAAGGAAGGACTTCAGCGCCGCGTTCACCGACAGCCACCGTGCACCGATCCGGATCGAAGGCGGCCGCGCCCGGCTCCGGCTCCTGGTCGACACGTCCTCGGTCGAGGTCTTCGCCCAGGACGGCGAGACGTCCCTGACGGAACTCGTCCTGCCGGCGCACCCGGACCTCACCCTGTCCCTCGAGTCCGACGGTGCCGCGTCCGCGACGCGCGTCCGCCGGATGGCCGTGTGGCCGCTCCGTGCCGCGCCTCCGACCTTCTCCTCCAAGCCCTGACCCCGAACCTCCCTCCGCCATGTCGATGCTTTCCAGCAATCCATCCCCGACGGCCGTGTCCCACGCCGGCGCCCCCATGTCCGGCCGCCTGCTGCTGTGGGCGGTGACGTCGGCCCTCGCCGGCTTCCTCTTCGGATTCGACACCGTCGTCATCTCCGGGGCCGAGCAGCGGATCCAGAAGCTCTGGAGCCTCTCGGCCGAGCTGCACGGCGTGGCCATGGCGTCGGCGCTGTACGGGACCGTGGTCGGCTCGCTGTTCGGAGGCTGGCCGACCGACCGCTTCGGACGGAAGAAGACGCTGTTCTGGATCGGCATCCTGTACGTGGTCTCGGCGTTCGGCTGCGGGTTCGCCCCGGAGGTCTGGTCCTTCATCGCGGCGCGGTTCCTCGGCGGCGTCGGCATCGGCATCTCGACCGTCGTCGCGCCGCTCTACATCTCGGAGATCGCGCCGCCGGCCCATCGCGGACGTCTCGCTGGGATGTTCCAGTTCAACATCGTGTTCGGCATCGTCGTGGCCTTCGCCTCGAACGCCGCGCTCGTCGGCGTCGGCGAGAACGCCTGGCGCTGGATGCTCGGCATCGCGGCCGTCCCGTCGCTCGCCTACACCGCGCTGTGCCTCGTGATCCCGGAGAGCCCGCGGTGGCTGCTGTCCCGTCGCGGGGACCGGAAGCGCGGGCTGGAGGTGCTGCGCCTGATCAACCCGGGCGCCTCGGACGCGGAACTGGAGGCGGAGGCTGCGGCGATGTCCGGTCCTGTCGGCGACGCCCGCGGCGCCGGTGCGGGCGGCTCCGGGTTCTGGAGCCGGCGGATGTCCCTTCCGATCGCGTTGGCGTTCCTGGTCGCGTTCTTCAACCAGCTGTCGGGCATCAACGCGATCCTCTACTTCGCGCCACGCATCTTCGAGATGACCGGCCTCGGCGCCAAGGCGGCCATGCTCCAATCGGTCGGCATCGGCGTGACCAACCTCGTGTTCACCTTCGTCGGGCTCTGGCTCATCGACCGCCTCGGACGCCGGACGCTGCTCTACCTCGGTTCCTTCGGCTACATCCTGTCCCTGGGCCTCGTCTCCTGGGCTTTCTTCACCCGGCACTATTCTATCGTTCCCGCATGCATCTTCGGCTTCATCGCCGCGCATGCGGTGGGGCAGGGGGCGGTGATCTGGGTGCTGATCTCGGAGATCTTTCCCAACCGCCACCGCGCGGCCGGCCAGACGCTCGGCAGCGCCACCCACTGGGTCTTCGCCGCGCTGCTGACGACGTTCTTCCCGCGCATGGTCGAGGCCTTTGCGCCGGGGTACGTCTTCCTGTTCTTCTGCTTCATGATGGTCCTGCACCTGGTGTGGGTGAAGGCGATGGTGCCGGAGACGAAGGGGGCCTCGCTCGAACAGATCCAACGGCAGCTCGGACTGCACGGGGAATGACCATGAAGGCGCCTGTCGTCCTCTCCATCGGCGAGGTACTGTGGGATCTCCTCCCCGGCGGCCCGCAGCTCGGCGGCGCCCCGGCGAACTTCGTTGTCCACGCCCACGCGCTCGGCGCGGAGGGGCTGCTCATCTCCCGGGTCGGTGACGACGAGCTCGGACGTGACGCGTTTCGCCGGCTCTCGGAACGCGGCGTGGACCTCACCGGCGTCGGCGTCGACGCGTCGTTGCCGACCGGCCGTGTCACCGTGGAGGTCGCCGCGGACGGGCAGCCGCGGTTCACCATCCAGGAGCAGGTCGCCTGGGACGCGATCGTCGCGGGACCGGACGTGCTGGCCTCGGCAGCGCGGGCTGACGTCGTGTGCTTCGGGTCGCTGGCCCAGCGGGACGCCCGTTCCCGCGCGGCCGTCCGGGCCTGCCTTGGCGCGGTGCGGCCGGGGACGCTCCGGGTCTTCGACATCAACCTGCGTGCGCCCTTCTATTCGGCCGACGTGGTCGAGGCGTCGCTTGGGATGGCCGACGTGCTGAAGTTGAACGAGACCGAGCTGCCGGTCCTGGCCGGATGGTTCGGCCTGCGTGGCGGGCCGGAGGAGCAGTTGGAGACGTTGGCGCAGCGGTTCGGGCTGAAGGTCGTCGCGTGGACCTTGGGTGCGGCCGGAAGCCGGTTGTATCGGGACGGCCGCTGGACCGCGGAGCCGGGCCGGACCGTGCCTGTGGTGGACGCGGTGGGCGCGGGTGATTCCTACACGGCGGCGCTGGTGCTCGGACTGCTGCGGGGTTGGCCGACGGAGCGGATCCTGAAGGCCGCGACGGACATCGCCGCCTTCGTCTGCACCCGGGCCGGTGCGACGCCGGAACTTGATTCCGGACTCCTTCCCGAAGCCTGACGCCCGACGCCCGACGCCAGCCGAAGGCTCTCCGTTTCTGCCTCCCTTTTGGGAGGCGTTCCCCGGCGGGAATCAGTTGCGGCGGCCGGTGGAGCGTTCCTGGAGCCAGGTGAGGTCGCGGTTGTTCGGGGTGCTGATGTGCTGGGCCACGGAGAGGGCGCTGAGCTTCGGGGAGGTCCTGGGATCGAGCCAGCGACGGCTTTCGGCGTGGCCGTCGGCGAAGTTGAAGGCGCCGGAACCGGAATGGTAGCTGGCCGGGACGTCGATGAGGATGTGGGTGGAGCCGTTGCCTTCGAAACCCTGCATGTCCACGACGAAGAATCCGTCGTTGAGGCTGTCCTCCCGTTCATCGAGCAGGACCCAGATCTGGGAAGGGCCGGGATTCTGGAGGTCCGATCCCTTGGAGTAGACGGTGTACTGGTCCTGGGCGTTCCACGGTCCGCGGATCACGCTGGCCAGCCAGTTGTTCATCGAGACGCTGCGGACGCGGGGGACGCGTTGTCCGCCGTGGACCGAGGTGCTGCGGTCGCCGGGGCAGCGCCAGACGGCCGCCGTGCGGTGGTAGGGCCAGAGGTGGCTGCGCTCGAGGAAGACCCGGTTGGTATTGTCCGCGACGGGACCGGGGCGTTCGAGGGAACCCGCGACCCAGGTGTTCGGGTAATGGGCCATGGTGAGCGGGTTGAAGCCGTCCTGGTTGTTTCCGTTGTTCGGCGGCAGGCGGTCGAGGTTGTCGTTCTGGTACATCACCCAGGAAAGCCCCAGCTGCCGGAGGTTGTTCAGGCACTGGATCGTCTGTGCCTTGCTGCGGGCGCGTCCCAGGGCCGGCAGGAGCATCCCGGCGAGGATCGCGATGATGGCGATCACCACCAGCAATTCGATGAGGGTGAATCCGTGTTGGCGGCTGGGTTGGAGACGCATCCTTCCGATCATGAGGCGCATTTCCAACGGGACCGTGTCGTCCCGGACACAACGGCGTGCCATGGGGCCGAAGGCATGTTTGCCGATCGCCCGGCCCCCCTCCCGCGCCACGGATCGGCCGTCCATTCAGTCATGGAATCGGCAGGCTGAAATCGCCGGGTCCCGCCGGAGCGATCCGGATCCCCGACAGGGAATCCAGAAACGTCACCGGGTCTTGGAGGCCGTGGATCTCCGAAGCCGCCATTCGAACAGTCTGCGGGTTCCCGACTCGGTCAGGCGTCGCTCCTCCTCGATTTCGGCGACGATCGCCGGTGAAACCGACGCGACCCCGTGGGGCACGTGGTTGGGATGTTGCGTCGTGTCGTCCCTCGGGGTCTGGGGATAGTCCCATGAGTGCTGTTTCAGCAGCAGCGACGCCCATTCCTCAGCCGGAACCATGCTGTCGGTTTGGGTGGCACGGCCAACTTGGCCGTGGCCGGCGGCAACCTGCCGCCGGCTTTCATCCCGGCAGGCAAAGCACCTTTCGGTGCGCTGAAGAAAACCTCGGCTGGCGGGCGGGTAGCCCGTTCCACCCGGACTTCTACTGCATCGGTCCGGCGTGCGCCTTCCTGTATCGTCAACTTCGGACATGCCTTCATGAGCAGGCCGGAGTTCCAGAACTGGGCGGCCGGGACCTGAGTCGCGACGACTTCGGCCACCGCCCTGAAGCCCGGGGTGTCCTGCGAATCGAGTCAGAGCCGATAGAAGGGTCCCAACCGTTCCAACGACGCTGGGTCGACCGGGGTCCGCACGGGAGGCCCCATGATGTTCTCCGCAATCCAGGAGTCCCAGTTGACGGATACCCCGTTCGTGACGGCATGGGTCCACCGGTGGTAGAGGGAACGTCCCTGGTCGTCGGTCAGTTCCGGATATCGTAGGCGGAGGAGTTTCCAATCCTCCTCGAAGAACCGTCGTCCCGAGCCCTCCACGAGAACCCGGGAATTGCGCTGATGATTCGGCATCGAGTTGTCGAGTTGGTGGCCTACATCAGCGTCTTCAACGGACCCTTGAGGACTTCCTGCCAGGTTTGGGCAGGAGCGCCACCGGGGTCCTCGATTTCCGAGCCTCGCCGGGGAAACTGTGGAATCCGGGTCGGACCGGAAGTGGGAAGGGGCGTGGCTGCTTCCGCGAGGGTCGAAACGGGGACGGCCTCCGTCTGGATCTGCCTGCGCCCGAGGATCGCCAGCAGGAGGACGATCCCCGCCATCAGCAGGATCGTGAGGAGGACCGAACCAGCCTTTCGGAACTCCGGTTTCACGGATCAGGCGGTCCTCCCACTTGGATCCTCGTGGGCCATGCAAATGGTTTCTGGAGTTCATGGTGGGAAAGGGCGACGGGCGTCGCCGTCGACGGGATCCAAGGGGGGAAGGCACCGAGACCAAGTGGGTCCGTTGGCAAAAAGCCGTTGCTTCATTCGTGGATCGCCAAGGACGGGCAAGCTGCGCCAGTTGATCCTGGGATCCCTGGCGTGAAGGTGCCGTTCCCCTGTTCAGGAATTCCGATTCTGTCCGGACCTGGTATTGGTCTCAGTCGCCTGGGACCGGAGTAAACGGTCTTCACTTCATCCAGACCGGACACGCAATTCCGTCACGGTGGATCCTGGAGTCGAACTCGGAAGTAGGCTCCTTCGGGATCCGAGGGAATCGAAACCGAAGACTCGGTCGAAACCGCATCGGTGGTGGTTTTGGCCACGTCCGTCCAGCTTCCGGTCAGAGCCCCGGCCTTTTGGATCACATAGGAACGACCGGGGACACTCGACCACCGAATTCGAAACCCGTCCGGAATGCGTTCCAGGAACGCCCGGAGTACGGATGTGGCGTCGAGGGGATCTGTTCCGGCCGAAGCTTCCGCGGAGTCCGACATGCCGTCCCCGTCCGAGTCGACCTCCCCGCCGCCGGGAAGTGGGACCACGACGGTGAACGCCTGGTCCTGGATGAGACCCAGGGAATCCATGGCGCGAACCCGAAAGCGAAGCGGCCCGGGAGCCGAGGGTGCCGCAGTTCCCATCCAGATCAGTTTGTCCGCGTCGATGGAGAAGCGCGCATTGTCGTCGTCGCCGTCGCCTGGAATCAGGCGCCAGTAGACGCCGTCCGGTTTCGGCGTGAACCGACCCACCTCGGTCCCGGGCCTGAAGGCCGGTGCAGGCGAGGCTGCCTGGAGCGTGAATGCTCCCGGTCCGGCATGGCCGAGGAGGGCGAGGATCCCGCGGGCATTGATCGGGGTGAACGATTCCGGATGGGCCGCCGCCTGCCGAACGACCCCTTCGTAGAGGCGCCACATCTCGTTGGAAACCGCAGTGCTGACCAAGGGGGAGCGGCGGGAGGTATTCCAAGGGGGTGTCAGTCGGTGCAGGTAGGTGGTGAGCCAGGCGGAATCCTCGGCGAAGAAGTCGTTGTCGTGCATCTTGACCCCGACGAAAAGCGGCCCCGTTCCACCGGAGCCGCGAGCCCGACCTGCAGCCTCGGAAAGAATGGAGGCGGGTTCCTGGCCGGACTTCTCGAACAGCCGAAGATCGTCATGCTCGGGTTTCTGGAGGAGCCCATTCCGCGAAACTCCGAGGTTGATGGCCCTCCCGTGCTGGACCTGGAATCGGGCACCCAGATCGCGGAACACGCCTGTGACGGTCGCGCTGATCCCTGCATCGCTCTCCGCGCCAACAATGAACGGGGGATGGCCGGCCAGGGACTTCAACTGGGAGTAGCCGCCCGAGCCTGTGCCGGGTTGACCGGTGACACGGTCGATCCCGTGGGTTTCGTAGTTGCGCACGATGTCGGCCACTTCCGACGCAGGACGGCTTCCGAGCCCCATCCAGTCGAATCCAACCCGGTAGGGCAGCGGAGGACGCGTGTGGTAGGACAAGGCGACCACAGGGGAGTTGGTCAGCCGGAACAGGAGGTCCGAATGGTTGGTGGAGTAGAGGTCCACCATCCACGAGGCCAGGAACAGGTCCAGCGGGACGCCGGTCTCCTCATGCAGGGTCAGAACCCGATCGACGAGGTCCGCGCTCAGGTCAGGGTAGGCGAAATCCTGGGTGTTCAGGGAAAAGGTGACGTAGACCGGGGAGTTCGTCCCGGTCGCCGGAACGGTGTTGGTGACAATGGGAGTTGTCCCTCCACGGAGGTAGACGGCTCCCTCGCCAGCATAGGTTGCCTGCCAGATTTCGAAGGCCTCCTCGAGTTGGACGAATCGGATGGCTCCCGAATCCCGCAGGGTCCCGAGCTTCTGCAGCATGGGAGCGAGCGTGTTCTCAAACCACCCGGGAGCCACGAAATCGGACTGTCCGAGGACAAGGGCCGCGGTCCACATCCGCGAGGGGGGCAGGGTGCCGTTCTGGACCAGGGGAATGAGGTTGGTGACGGCGAGTGGGCTACGCCGAGGATCGGCGAATGGGGACCAGCCTCCAAAGGCGGCGATCGGCCCCCCATTGGCATGGGTGAAGTAGTTGGAGACACCCATGGGACGCCAGAGCCCGCTGGCCGCCCGGTCGTTCCGATGCTGTCCTGTGCCTTCTCCCATCAGCAGGCGAGGAGTCCAGATGTAGGCACCCGGATACCTCGCAGAGGCGAGTCCCTCCGTAAGACGAGGCCAGTCCTGAAAGGCGTTGTCGGATGGGTCCCAGACGTGGCCTCCCACGACGCTGGAGGGTTCGACTCCGAGCCGGGTCAGGAGATAGGCGACGTCCGCGAAATTGTAGCCGTCGTTCTCGTGCGAGTGGGGATCCATCTCCACTCCCAGGTTCCGATGGAGGTGCAGGACGATATTGGTTCCTCCGGTGGAGGACAGGAGGGTGGCATCCGGTTCGTCCACCTCGTATCGGCGGGCCGCGAGAAGGAAGTTCCAATCGCTTTGCCAATTCCAGGCGATCCCCCGTTCGGAAAGGAGTTGGCTGAACCTCAACAGGGCGGCTCGACTGGCGATGTAGTCGCTTCGACTGGCCAGATAGTCGGGTGTGGCCAGATGGTGGGGATCCTCGCTGTGGACGGCGAGGGCGAGGTGAACCGGGGGTGTCGCGACTCCGGCCGACACCAACAGGGGAACGAAAAGTCCGGCCATCAGCCGGATCCATGCGCGCAATTTCATGAGGCGATTGTCCTGAACCGGACACCGTGGTCTCGCAGGTTGCGAAACTGGACGGGTCGCAGATCAGGGGCGCCTGACGCTGACGGTGGGGTGGGCGGTTACCGCCCACCCTGGACTTATTCGAGGAAGGCCTTGTGCAGGGCCTGCATGGCCTGTTCGCCCTGGGCGAGGTCGATGACGACGCTGATCTTGATCTCGCTGGTGGAGATGAGGCCGATGTTCACGCCCTCGCTGGCGAGCGTGGTGAACATCCGCGCGGCGACGCCGGAGTGGCTGCGCATGCCGACGCCGACGATGGAAAGCTTGCCGATCTTCTCGTCCGAGGTGACCTCGCGGAAGCCGAGCTGCGCCTGGAGCCCCTCGAGCACCTTGCCGGCCTTGAGCAGGTCGGGCTTGTCCACGGTGAAGGTCAGGTCGGTGGCGGGGTTGCCGCCGGCGTGGCTCGCGTTCTGGACGATCATGTCCACGTTGATCGAGGACTGGGAGAGCGCGTTGAAGATGCTGGCGGCGCGGCCGGGGACGTCGGGGAGGCCCCAGACGGTGACCTTGGCCTGGTTCTTGTCGAGGGAGACGCCGCGGACGACGACGTCCTCCATGCTGGCGGATTCTTCTTTCACAATGGTGCCTGGGTTGTCGTTGAGGCTGGAACGGACCTCGAACACGACGTTGAACTTCTTGGCGAACTCCACCGAACGCAGCTGCATCACCTTCGAGCCGGCGCCGGCCATCTCGAGCATCTCGTCATAGGAGATCTCGGAGATCTTGCGCGCCTTCGGGACGATCCGGGGGTCGGCGGTGTAGACGCCGTCCACGTCGGTGTAGATCTGGCAGAGGTCGGCCTTGAGGGCGGCCGCGAGGGCGATGGCCGAGAGGTCAGAACCTCCCCGGCCCAACGTCGTGATCTCACCCTCCTCGGTGGCCCCCTGGAAGCCGGCCACGATCACCACGTTCCCGGCGTCGAGGGCGCGGTGGACCTCGTCGGGCGTGATGTCCTGGATGCGGGCCTTGGTGTGGGTGCCGTCGGTGACGATGCCCGCCTGGGCGCCGGTGAAGGAAACGGCCTTCTGGCCCAGCGCATGGAGCGCGATCGCCGTCAGCGCGATCGTCTGCTGCTCGCCGGTGGAGAGGAGCATGTCCATCTCGCGCTCGTCGGGCAGGGCGGTGATCTCCTTGGCGAGTCCGATGAGGCGGTCGGTGACCCCGCTCATGGCGGAGACGACGACGACGACCTGGTCGCCCTGTTCGCGGTATTGCGCGACACGTCGGGCGACGTTCCGGATGCGTTCGGTATTGGCGACGGAGGTTCCGCCGTATTTCTGCACGATCAGCGCCATGGCTGGAATGAAAGGCGGCTGTTGTTTCGGAAATGGGCGGTGCGGCAAAGGAAAAAATGGGCGGTGCCGCCGCGGGGAACCGATGTCATCGGAGGGTTTCGAACCAGGCCAAGGCCGCCAACAGCGTCGGTTCGACACAGCCACCGTGGTCCGCCGAGGGCTGGGGATCGAACCGTTCCACACGGGTCGCGCCCAGCGCCCGGAAACGGTCGAAGGCCACCACCGCGTTCGCCGGGTGGACGTCGAGGTCGCCGGAGCAATGGTAGAGGCGGAGCGGCGCCCGCGGCGTCCACTCGGTGAGGCTGTTCTCGCGGAGCGCAACCCGGAGGGGATGGTCGGCGCGGCTCCGGAAGTCCTGCAGGAACTCGGTCCGCACCGCGCGCTGGGCCACCGACGGAAGCGCCGCGTTGAGGAGGG
>CAMASJ010000035.1 GCA_945860685.1 Akkermansia muciniphila | reverse complement strand
CGTGTTCCGTCGGGCTTCAGCCGCCAGATGCCGCCGCCGTGCAGCTCCACCGTGGAGCCGTCGGTGCCACGGGTGCTGAACAGGCCCTTGTCGCCGACGGCCACGTGCAGGAAGCCGTCCATGCCGAGCCGGAAGTTCGCCGGGACGTGGTCGTTCCAGTCGAGCGCCCAGGGCTTGGGGTTCGTCTGGGTGACCAGTTCGGTGCTTCCCGTCCGGTGGTCGCCGCCGTCGGTGAAGGCCGTGAACCGCGGGTTGTGCAGCACCAGCAACCGGCCCTCGAGGTACTGCATGCCGAACACCGCCTGGAGGCGGTCGGCGAAGACCGTGCGGCGTCCGTCCGGGTGGAAGCAGAGGATCCGTCCCCGCGACGCGTCGGCCGGGACGTCGGCGCGGATGTCCATGGGGTCCTCGGCGACGAAGACGCGTCCGTCGGGCGCGGTGCAGACCACGCTGGGGTGGACGAGGTCGGGGGCTTGGGCGACCAACTGGAGTTGCCAGCCGGGAAGGGTCCGTGGGGCGTCGGCGGGCAACGGGAGTGACGCCGAGGAATCCGACGCGGCTCGTGTGGTGGATCCGGAGGCGTGGAGCAGCGTCGCCGCCACGAGTGCGGCGAGCAGGGATCGGGGTCCTGCGCCGGCTGCCTTCATCGGGGCATCAGGCGTTCGACCGCGGCCTTGGGGAGCGGTCCATCGAAGGTGGCCACGCGGTAGCGCAGCGTGAGGGGACGTCCCGCAGCGAGCCGCACCGAGGACGGGGCGACGATGCAGGGATTGATCATCCGGACGTCCCGGTGGTTGTGCCAGAGCGTGGGGGGATTGCCCGGATGGTTGAACACCACCGCGCCGATCTGGTGGCCGTTGGAGAGGGTCTGTTCCGCCGCATACCAAGGGGCGTCGGGCCAGTCGCTGGAGGGTTCCACATGGCTCGGGTTCGGCAGCCCGACCACGCCCTTGCGGTCGGAGATGCGGAGGTCGCCGTCCTTGCGGACCCGGAGGCAGAACCCGCTGAACGCCCAGCGGGAAAGAGTCAGGTCGGACTCGGGCACGAAGCGGTACTCGAGGTCGAGGATGTTGAGTCCCTCCTGCCGGGAGACGCGGGTGGTGAGCGTCTCGCGGAGCACCACGGCATCGTCCGCCATCCAGTCGTTGTGCGAGACGAATCCGTCGGGGGTGACCGTCGCGTCCCGGTTCACGATGCGACGGTCGCGGATCGGCGCGTGCTGTCCCCAGCCCCAGAAGTCGGCGTCCTTAGCCCCGTGCATCTCGACCCAGGCGAGGAAGAGCCCGCGGTGGTGCCGATGGTCCGAAGGCACGAAGTCCGTGACCACGTCGCCGGAGGGGGAACGGAGCGGGTGGAAGTATCCGGCGGCCTCCAACGGAAGGCCGGAATCGGCAGGCGGCCGAAGCACGTAGGTGGCGACCGCGCCCTCGGGCACGCCGAGCTCGAGCGTGGACTCCGTGCGGCGGACATCGACGCCGGGACGGCTGGCGCAACCGCCGGAAACCAGGAGGCAGGCCAGCATCAGGGACGCGGCGGTTCCGGATCCGGCGCGGTTCGGGGAGGTTCGGCAGGGAGCGTTCATCGGGAGCGGGTGGGAGCCGACGCATGGAAGCCGCGACGGCCGCTCAGGGCAAGTGTGCGGGGAGAGCGTCGTGCGGCCTCGACCGGCGACGGAGGTTCAGCGCACCTCGAAGGTGCGGACCGCACCACCGGGAGCGGCCTTTGCGGAGCCGGACGTGGAACCCGCCGCGGAACCGGCGAGGTCGACGTCGAACAGCCGGTCCATACGGTTGCCGGCGAGGTCCTCGAGGGCGGCCCCGACCTTCAGCCGGTACACGCCGGACTTCCACGGCGTGGTCGGGACGAAGGTCCATTTCCGGTCGGAGTCGGAGAGGGATACCGAACCGTCCACCGGCCTGTCGGCCACGTCGTGGACTGCGAGCAGCCGTTCCGCGAGGGCGTGGTCGAGCGGTTCGCCGAAGGAGACCTCGAAGGGGGTTCGTGCCCCGCCGACCGGAGGACGGAGGACCCATTGTTCCGGGTCTGGCGACTGGCGGTCGGCGGGCCCGACGCGGAACCGGCGTCGAAACCCGGACTTCAGGGGCCGCCCTGACGCATCCGTCCAGGCGGCGTCGACGACGAGCGTGTAGTGGCGCCCGACCACCAGCGCGGAGCCGGACTGCTCGTTCGGAAGCACGCCCCGTTTGATGCGGCCCGGGTCGAGCAGGAGGGTCAGCCGGGTTTGTTCCGTGTCCCACAGTTCCTCGTCGAGCTCGAGGAACGGGAGGTCCACCGGGGCGCCGGATTCGTCGAGCAGGCGGATGTGGCGGTAGGCGTCGCCACGCCCCATCGGGCCCGAGAAGCGGAGGTAGAACTTCAACAGGTTCTCGGGCAGCTCGGCGGCAGACGGATGGACCTCGGCGAGGGCGGTCTGCGGTCGGTCGCGGTCGCTGGCCAGCGGCAGCAGGTAGAGGCGGTCGTAGGCGACCGTGTCATCGCCGCCCCCGTGGAATTCCGCCGGATGGAACTCGGCCCGGTACTCCACGCCGTGGTTCACGGGAAAAGCCATGCGGAAGCGGAGGACGCCGTTGGTGACGGAATAGTCGCCGGCGAGCTGTGGAAGATCGCGCCGCACCGCTCCCCGGGGCCCGGTGTGGACCGCCAGGATCCGGCGCCAGTCGGTGGGCTGTTGGGATTGGGCGGCGAGGGTTGCGAGCCGGACCGGATCCAGACCGGTCACCTCGGCCACGGGCCGACCGTCCCGCGGCTTCTTCCAGCGGACGGAGATCGTGTTGGTTCGGCCGGGTTCGGCCGGCGAGGTGACCGGATACACGGAGTCCTCGGCGGCCGTGGGCAACGCTGAGCAAGCGGCAAGGATCCCGGCCAAGACGGCCGGGATCCAACGCGGGAACGTAGGTCGGGGGAACAGCACGGCGAGTCGATCAGGGCAGGGCCAGTGACTCGAGTCGGTCGAGGCCGCCCTCGGGCTTGCGAAGGACCAGGGCGGTCGTCTTGTCGAGGCGGTCGAGCTGGGTCACGCCGTTCCAGCCGGCGACGTTTTCGAAGGAGAGGCCCTTGGTGCCGCCGTCGGGGACCGGCTGGGTGATCGCCTCCGCCTGCGGGAGACCCTCGGTGCTGACCTTCATCACGCCGCGGCTCGAGTTGGCCAGGAGCAGCCAGGTCTTGCCGTCCTTCTCGTAGGAGATGATGTCGAGGGGGCGGTTGCGGTTGCCGAGTTCGGCGACGGTGCGTCCGCGGACCTGCGCGCCGGGCTTGAGGCCGGCCAAGGGCAGCTGGACCAGCGGGGTGCAGGTGTAGGCGGCGATGATCTGCGGTTCGTTGCCGACGGTGATCGGGACGAAGGTGCGGATCGGGGCGCGGGTCTCGAAGCGACCGTGTGCGCCGTGGTAGATCTCGATGCCGGCGCCGTCCGCGGCGGGCCGGAACGGGAAAGGGATGGCGTGGAGGGTCGAGGCGAACTCCTCGTTGGCCAACCCGGCCACCAGCACCTGGTCGCGGAGGAAGGCGAGGTCGGTGATGGATTCCAGCCGGGGATTCGACTGGCGGCGGCCTTCGCCGACCACCTTGTCGGCCGGCGGGTGGGGAATCTCGGCCTTCGAGAACTTCACCGAATCCAAGGAAACCAGCTCCAGCTTGTCGCCGCCGCCGGTGCGGACCAGGGCCGGCACGGCGTCGGGACCGCGGCCGCGGGAGACGGCGAGATAGGCCCGGTGGGACGCGGGGTTCACGGCCATGTCCTCCACGAGGATGTCGGACTCGGCGGTGCCGAGCAGTCCTGAGAGCTGCTTCTGGAGGCCCTCGATGCGGATCGGCTGGGCGTCGGCCGGCGGGCGAGTGTCGTCGGTGGCGATGGCCACGACGGCGGCCGACTTGGTGTCCGCGGCGAACAGGACGCCATCCGGACCAAAGGCGAGCTGGGAGATCGAGCGGAAGCCGGGGTTCCCGGTGCGGAAACCGGTGTCGGGTCCGGCCTGGAGGCCGCCGGACGTCGCCACGACGGCGAGGGCGGCGGAGAGGAGCAGCGGGGAGTTCATCGTGCGAAAAGGTGTGGAAAGTCCGGCGGAATGCAACGGCGGGAGTGGGGAGACCCGACGCCGTCCGGAATCGGGTCCCGGGCCGGCGTCGGTGTTCCCGGTCGGCTACTTGGACTCGGCCTTCTTCTCGGTGACGCGCTTGGCTTCCCAATCGCGGGAGCGGGACTCGCCGTTGCGGGTGGTCTCGATCTTCCCGGTGAGCTTGTCGGCCTCGACCTTGCCGCTGTACTTGGCGGTCATCGAGTTGCCGTTCCATTCGCGGGTGACCGAGAAGGAGACGGTTTCGCCCTCGAGCTTGGCGTCGGAGATCGGGGTCTCGACGTCCTTGCCGTCGCGGTTGGGGGCGGCGACGTTGCCGGAGACTTTCCCGCCCTCGACCTTGAGGGTGAGCGTGTTGGTGCGGTCGGACCCGCCGTTGCGGCCGGGCATGACCCAGGACCATTTGCCGGCGACGTCGGCGGCCTGGGTGGAGGCGGCCAGCACCAGGGTCAGTGCGGCCAGACGGAGCGAATTGCGGAGGTTCATGGGGATTCGGGGGTGATGTGTTGTGGTGGTGTGTGTGTCGGCTGCGGGGCTACCGGACCGAGGGATCCGTCGCGGGGGCGGCGGAACGGTCCGGAAAGGGGGAGACGGTGCGGGGCTGGAGCGTGGCCAGCGCGAGCCCCAGGCCCGCACCGAAGCCGAGTCCGTAGAAGACGCCCCAGGACAGCTTCGCCGCGGCGAACCAGGCCGCGCGGACGTCGGGCTCGGCGGACTTGCGGGCGAGTCCGACCAGCAGGTCCATGGACAGGCCGCCCGAGAAGTAGCCGGCGGAGTGCAGGAGGAAGAAGCCGACCGCTGCGGGGGCGAATCCGACCGGCCTGCGTTGGGCCACCGAAAGCACGCCCACGAACGCGAGGCTGCCGGCGGCCGCGCCGATCCATTCGCCGAGGGCGGACTTCAGGACGAACCAGGCGGCGGACCAGACCACCGAGTAGGCGGCGAAGGCGGGACCGAAGAGCCGGTAGAAGCGTCCGATCCCGCCGCCGGGCACGAGACGGTGCAGCGCGGGTCCGGAAAGGCCGATGAACGCGGCCGCGATGGCGGCGTAGAGAGAGCCTTCGCCGCCGAAGCCGCGGAACAGGCCGCCTCCGAAGGCCCAGATCGAGAACGCCGCCGCGGAAACCCCGGCGAACCCTACGGCCCCCCGGAACATCGCGCTGCGGCGGTTGGTGGTTTCGGGTGATGGCGTTTCGGCAGGCATGGGATTCCGGGCGCTTCCGGGTTGGAACTCGGGGATGACCGGCCCCCTGAGGTGCCGGTTACCGATTCCCATCCGGCCGGGGTGATTCCGGCCGGGGCGCCGATGGCCGGGTCTTGCGTACCCCCGCGCCGTTGCGCCCGATCCGAAATTGGTCCCGAATGGCCTCCATGAAACCCGGAATCTGGGGAGTGCTGCTCGGACTCTGGACCAGCGTCTGCCTGGTGTCGGCGGCGCTGGCCGATCCACTGCGCCAGGCGTTGTCCGACGCCCTCGCCTCCGGGAAGGGGGCGAATGTCTCGTGGGGGGCCTTGGCCCTCACCGCTCGTGGAACCGTGGTCTTCGCCACCAACGAGGGCCGGCTCTTCATTCCTGCCTCCAACACCAAGCTCTACACCGGTGCCCTTGCCCTGGACCGCTTCGGGGCCGGCCAGGTGCTCCGTACTCCCATCCACGCCGCCGCGCCGCCCGATGCCGAAGGGGTGTTGCGTTCGGATCTCTGGGTGCTCGGCCAGGGAGACCCGACCTTTGGGGCCAACCCGACCAACACGTCGTACATCGATCCCCTGGGGCCGTTGGCAGACCATCTCCTCGGCCTCGGCATACGAGCGGTCGAAGGAGACCTGGTGCTGTGCGATGCGGCCCTGCGCACCGCCCCATACGGTCGCGGCTGGGATCCGGAGGACTTCGTGGAATGGTACGGCGCGCCCGTCTCTGCGTTCGTGGTCAACGACAACACCTTCCGCGTGGTGGCGACGCCGGCGGAGGCGGCCGGAATGCCCGCGTTGTTCCGGGTGGAACCGGATCTCCCCAGCCTGCGCGTCGACTGGCGCGTGACCACCTCCACCAACCGCAACCACGCCGTGGCCTACACCCGGACACCCGGTTCCGCGGGCATGCGGTTCACCGGGAGGATCCCGCTCGGCTCGAAGCCATGGACCCCGGAGTTGGCGGTGGCGGATCCGGCACGGCATTTCGGCGAGGCGCTCCGCGACGCCCTCGGCCGACGCGGCGTCGAGTTCATCGGAAACACCCGGGTCGTCCATGCCACGAACGGCCTGCCTGCCCTGGAGTTGATGTCCTGGACCTCCGAGCCGCTCGCGGTGCGGCTGAGCCGTTGTATGAAGCCGTCGCAGAACCTCCACGCCCAACTGCTGCTGGCCCAGGTCGGCGCCGACGCGGCCCGGCTCTCCGGGGACGCCACCAACGACGTCGCGGTCCTCGGCCTGCAGCCGATGAAGGGCCTCCTTGCCAAGGCCGGGATTCCGGAGTGGGCGGTCCGACTCGAGGAGGGTTCCGGCCTTTCACGTTCGAATGCGGTGACGCCGGCGGCGACGGTCCAGTTGCTGGGGTTCTTCCAGAACCACCCCCAACGCGAGGCCTGGATGGCTTCCCTGCCGGTGGGCGGCGTGGACGGCACGTTGAGGAACCGCTTCCGCAAGGGACCTGCGGCCGGCAACGTCCGCGCCAAGACTGGTGGCCTGCGCGGGGTCGCCGCCCTTGCCGGCCATGTCACCACCGCGGCCGGCGAGGAGGTGCTGTTCGCGATCTACGCCAACGAGGCCCCCGACGGCGCGGAAGCCCGCGCCCGCATCGACCGCTGGGTGGAACTCATCGCCGCCAACGCGGGAAGGTTCTGAGACGGAACGATGCAGAAGGGATTGGCACGCAATGCCGCAAAGCCGCTGGGGAAAAGGAGGAAGCCATTGGATTCCCGTCCCTGAGCCGTACTCTGTGTGGTGACCGCAGTCCCGAACCGGAATCCCGAACCCGGTTGGCGTCTTTCCTTGTCTGCGTGAGGTCGGTCTTCGCTCCCTCTGATTCGTTTCGGCTGAGAAGGGATCCTCCATTCACGATTCGTGATTCGTGTTTTCTGAATTCGATCCTCTTGCTCCCCGCTCCCTGAGGGTCACTCGTAGCGGAAGCGTACCAGGGCGTCGGTCACGGATTCGACGGCCAGGCGGCGGACGCCGTTGGCGCGGAAGAAGCGGCGGTCGGCGGTTCGGGGTACCTCGATCTGCCGCAGATCCGTATCGACGCCGTAGAAGGGTTCCTCGGTGAAGGCGCCGCCCGGGCCGGCCGCAGACTGCAACACGACAGAGTCCGCGGGCGCCGGTGCAGCGATCTGGGTGTTCAGCCAGTCGATGCTCGAGCTGATCCGGCTGACGAAGCTGCGGGTGGCGACCGCGCTGGGACCGTTCGGGATCAGCTGCTGCTGGCCCGCGAACCCGATGTAGAGGCCGCGGGCGTCGAAGATGGCGGCGAAGATCGGGCCTTCCGACAGGGAGGTCGCGAACGGTCCATCCACGCCGTAGTTCACACCGGCGAGTTTCCAGACGTTGTCGCGGTCGAGGATGAAAGTTCCCCCTCCGGAATCCCCGGAAGAGAACATGCCTTCGTCGCCGCCCGCGTTACCCGCGAAGCCCATCTGCAGCAACTCGGCCGTCCCTGCGACGAGCGTGCCGTCGACGACGTTCGTCCCCCAGCGCTGGACGGCGTCGTACAGGCCGATCTTCCAGCCGTGCGTCCCGAAGGCCTCGCCGCGCCGTCCGCCCCGACCGATCATCACCACGGGTCGCCCGACCTCGCGCCGGCTGGAGCAAAGGGGTGCGTAGTCTGGGAAGCGTCCGCCGACGGTGAAGACGTCGAGGTCGGTCCCGGCGAGGTTGGTGCTCGAGGTCACACGGTAGGTCACGCCCCGGAACACGAACTGCGCGCCGCCGATGTTCAGGTGCTTGGCGGTCACGATGTGGCGCGGGCCGATGACGGTGGCCTGCGCGGAGGACAGCTGGCCCACCCATTGCCAACCGCTTCCCGCGAGGGCGCCGGTCGGTGCCGTGTTGTTGTGCGTGGGATCGTCGGTCCCGAAGACGATCACCCCGCGCCCCTGGATCGACAGCACGAGCAAGGCGGCCAGCGTCAGGAGGGACCACATCGGACCACGGATGGACATCGGCTGGGGACGGCCGCCGCCCGCGTGTTCCGGACGCGTCGGGAACGATCCTGCCGGGAAGGGGAGGCGTCTCACCGGATCAGTTCTCCCCAGGGGTCGCCGGGCGATCCTTCCGGGCGCGCTGCTCGGCGAAGAAGCTCTTCAGCAGATGACGGCATTCGTCCTCGCGGACACCGGGGGTGATTGCGCTCTGGTGGTTCAGGGTCGGGAACTGGAGCAGGTTCACCGCGCCGCCCGCGGCGCCGCCCTTGGAGTCGCCGACCCCGAAGACGACCCGTGCCAATCGGCAGTGGACGATCGCACCGGCGCACATCGGACACGGCTCCTTGGTTACATAGAGCGTGCAGTCCGTGAGCCGCCAGTCTCCGACCGCCTCCTGGGCCATGGTCAGGGCCAGCATCTCCGCATGGGCGGTGGCGTCCTTCAGCATCTCCACCTGGTTCCAGGCCCGGGCGATGACGCGTCCGCCCCGCACGATCACCGCGCCGACAGGGACCTCCTCGGCCTTGTACGCCTTCGAGGCCTGCCGCAACGCCTCGCTCATGAAGGCGCGGTCGACCTCCGGATCGGCGTCCACCATGGGGACCACCGGCGCGTCGGGCGTCATCGTGGACCTCCCTGCGGCCGGAACGGACTGCTCTGCTCGACCGTCCAGTCCGAGGTGCCGCCCTCGTGGCAATGGACGTGCGCCGCGAAGAAGCCGCCGCGATGGCTCCAGAACAGCGGCCAGATCTGCTGGCGGTCCGTCTCGGGGATGTCGAGCACCCCGAGTTCCGCGCGCGAATGGAATCCGAAGATCCCCTCCCGATGCGGCGGGGGCACGGCCTGGAGCCGGAGCTTCACCTCGAAGAGGAACATCAGCCAGTGGGTTTGGCCTTGGTAACCGTACTCGCTGACCAGCCCGGTGAGGTGCAGGTCGGAGGGCGTTAGGACGGCGCCGAACTCCTCGGCGGCCTCGCGGCAGGCGCAGGCGTAGGGCGATTCGCCGAGGTCGGTTTTCAGCTTGCCGCCGGGCGGGCTGAAGAGGCCGCGGTTCGGCTCCTGTGCCCGTTGGAGAAGGAGCACTTCGTCCCGCTCGTTGAAGCAGTAGAGCAACGTGGCGATCTTGTACGGCAGCGGCACAGGCACGATGGAAGCGTGGAACGGGGAAAGGTCAATGGTGCCAATGGTCTGAGGTCCGTTGTCCGTTGTCGGTTGTTCGTTGTTCGTTGTTCGTTGTTCGTTGTTCGTTGTTTGTCGCCAGTTGTCCGTTGTGGGCTCGGGGGCGCAGTCAATTCATCGGCTCACGGACGACTGGCGACTGACGACTGACGACCGACCCTGCGCACCACTTTCCCACCGACGCCACTTGCCACCGTTCTCCGAATCCCGTTTTTCGCGGGCATGCTTCGCTTCTGGATCGGATTGGTCGGGTGGCTGGCCCTGACCGGGAGGGCCGACTTCACCGTGATGACCTGGAACCTGAAGGGAAACGGGGCCACGGACTGGAGCACCAACGCGCCCCAGGTCCAGGCGATCGGACGGATCCTGCGGCATCTGCAGCCCGACGTGGTGGCGTTTCAGGAGGTGCCCTGGGAGTTCCGAAACCGGATGCCGTCCATCGTCCGTGCCTATCTCGCCGACCATTCCGTCGCGATCAGTCCGGGAACCGACTTCGTGCTCACCAGCGCGATCGCCTCACGCCATCCGATCCAGAGATCGCAGAGCCACCTGGACAACGCGGACCTGAACCCGTTCGGGTATGCCGGGCGGTTCACCCGCGACCTGTTCGAGGCGGAGATCCGGGTGCCGGGGTGGCCATTCCCGTTGCATGTGTTCACGACCCATCTGCGGGCCGGTTCGACCGGGACCGATCCCGCGCAAAGGGCGGCCGAGGCCTCCGCGGTCTCGAACCACCTCGCACGCCAGTTCCTGCCGAACTGGGGACACCGTCCGTGGCTGCTTTGCGGCGACCTGAACCAGGACGTCCAACCGGCGAACGCCCCAACGCCGAATCTCCGGCCGGTGGAGCGTTTGGCCAACGCCGCACTTGGAACCCGTTTGCTGACCCCGACCAACCCCATCGCAGCGTTCCGGGAATACACCTGGTCCGCGATCGCGGGGTTGAGCCGCCGCTTCGACTACATCCTGCCGGGCGCGTTGCTGGCGACGAACGTCGTCTCCGGCAGCACCTTCTATTCGCCGGTCGTCGCGGGCACGGTCCCCGGCATGACGCGGTCCACCTCCGCGGAGGCCTCCGACCACCTGCCGGTGCTGGTGCGGTTCCAGGATCCGTTCCGTCCGCCGTTTTCCCTCCGGATCTCCGCCACGGGCATGGATCGCCTCGCACTGGACTGGGATCCGCTGCCGGGGGACTTCGTCTACCGAGTTGAACTCAGCACGGATCTGGGACGTTGGAGCGCCGCGACGCCGGGCTTGGCCACCAACCGCGTCGTGCTTCCAGCGGACCTGCCGACGGCGGTCTTCCGGGTGGTCCGGAACCCGTAGGCCAACTCCTGCGCGAACACCCATCCCGCCAAGCCGCCACGCGGCGAAGCAGGTTCACAACCAGGGGTGCGAAGGGTTCAAGGAACTCACCTCGGAACCCGAAGCCCTTCCCTTGCGGCTTGGCGTCCTTGCGTGAGTCCCCTCCGCCTCGATCCGTCGTGTCGTGCCGGTTGCCCAACGCCGGGTCCGCCCCCATCGTCGCCGCAGTGACGCACGAAGCCGGCTCCGATTCCGCCAAGCCCGGGATGATTTCCATCCACGGCGCCCGGGAACACAACCTGAAGGACCTCTCGGTCGAGATCCCCCGCGGGAAGTTCGTGGTCGTCACCGGCGTCAGCGGATCCGGCAAGAGCACCCTGGCGTTCGACATCCTCTTCGCCGAGGGGCAGCGGCGGTTCCTCGACTCCATGAGCGCCTATGCGCGCCAGTTCGTGGAGCAGATGGCCCGGCCCGACGTGGACCTCATCACCGGCCTGCCACCCACGGTGAGCATCGAACAGGGAACCACCCGCGGCGGCGGCAAGAGCACCGTCGCCACCGTCACCGAGGCCTACCACTTCATCCGGCTCCTCTTCGCGCGGCTCGGCACCCAGCATTGCCCCGATTGCAGCATCTCCGTGGAAGGCCAGTCCCGCGACGCGGTCAGGGCCACCCTGGAAGCCGTCGCCGAACGCCTCGGCCCGCTGCAGCTCTTCGCCCCACGCGTCCGCAACCGGAAGGGCTTCCATGCCGACGTCGCCGAATGGGCCCGTCGCCACGGCTACTCCAAGCTCCGCGCCGACGGCGTGGTGCGCGACGCCGACGACTCCTTCCGTCTCGACCGCTTCAAGGAACACGACGTGGAGGTCCTGGTGGGCGTGCTCGGGGGCAAGGACGAGACGCGTCCGTCCCATATGCTCGTGGACGAAGTCCTGCGGGTCGGTGACGGAACGGTCTTCGCCGTGGACCGCAAGGGTCGGCAGACCGTGCATTCCACCGCCCGCGCGTGTCCCCGTTGCCAGCGGTCCTTCCCCCAGCTGGATCCGAAGAACTTTTCCTACAACTCCAGCCAGGGCTGGTGTCCGAAGTGCCGCGGATTCGGCGAGCTTTTCTACCTGCCCGACGTCGACCGCGGGGCCAACGCGGATTCGGTGGAGGAGTCCTGGTTCAGCTGGGCCGACCAGCGCGAGGCGTGTCCGGAGTGCCACGGGGCGCGGCTGAATCCGGTGGCCCGGGCGGTGCGGTTGGATCTCGGCGGCCGCACGGCCTCGAAGGGCGAGGCACTGCCGCCGACGGTCGAGGACCTCGGCCGCTGGTCGGTGGCGGAGGCGCGGGCTTGGTTCGACGCCGCGGCGCCGTCCGGCAGGACGGCCGAGATCGCCCGCGACATCCTTCCCGAGATCCGCGAGCGCCTGAAGTTCCTCTGCGAGGTCGGACTCGGCTACCTCCAGATGAGCCGCAGCGTCACCACGCTCAGCGGCGGCGAAGCGCAGCGGATCCGGCTCGCCGCCCAGTTGGGCTCCAACCTGAGCGGCGTGCTCTACGTGCTCGACGAGCCGACCATCGGCCTGCATTCGCGGGACAACCGCCAGCTGCTCGACGCACTCGGCTCGCTCCAGGCGCGCGGCAACTCGCTCGTGGTCGTCGAGCACGACGAGGACACCATGCGTCGCGCCGACTGGATCCTCGACCTCGGTCCCGGGGCCGGCGTGCGCGGTGGACGGATCATCGCCGCGGGCACGCTCCCGGAACTCGAGAGGCATCCGGAATCGGTCACCGGCCGCTGCCTTCGCGAGAAGCCCACCCACCCGGCGCGCGGGACGCGGCGCCCGGTCCAGGAGGCGCCACGCAAGTCGACCGGCCGTGCTCGCGCGATATCGAAGAAGCCAGCCGCCGCCACTGCTGGCCCGGCAACGACGCAGGCCGTCGACGTCGCATGGCTGACTTTGGAGCACGCGGTGTTGAACAATCTCAAGGACGTCACCGTACGCTTCCCGCTCGGACGCCTCGTCGTCGTCACCGGGGTGAGCGGCTCGGGCAAGAGCACGTTGGTGAAGGAGTGCCTGTACCCGGCGGTGAAGGCGGTCCTCGAGGGCGCGGCCGCGAAGACGAAGCGTGCGGAGAAGTCCGTGCGGGCCGCGAAGTCCGCGATGCGGGTGACCGGATGGGAGACGCTCCAGGCGGTCCACGAGGTGGACCAGTCGCCGATCGGACGCACGCCGCGTTCGACGCCGGCGACCTATGTGGGTTTCTTCGACGACATCCGCGAGCTGTTCTCCCAGGTGCCGGAGGCCCGCATGCGGGGCTATGGGCCGGGAAGGTTCAGCTTCAACTCCGCGCAGGGCCGTTGTCCGAACTGCGAGGGCGCGGGCTTCGTGAAGATCGAGATGAACTTCCTGCCGACGGCGCACGTGAAGTGCGAGGTGTGCGGCGGCGGCCGGTTCAACCCGGGGACGCTCGACGTGCGCTTCAACGGGAAGTCCGTCGCCGACGTGTTGCGGATGTCGGTGGCCGAGGCGCTCGGGTTCTTCGCGGCTCAGACGCGTCTCCGCCGCCCGCTGGAGGCGTTGCGCGACACCGGCCTCGAGTACCTCGAGCTGGGGCAGACCAGTCCGACGCTGAGCGGCGGCGAGGCGCAGCGGATCAAGCTGGTGACGCACCTCCTGGGCGGGTTGAAGTCCGCGGCCGTGGAGCGTGAGAACGCCAACCTGACGGCACGGCGTCCGGGAGCCCGGGTTCCGAAACGCGACCTGTTCATCCTGGAGGAGCCGACCATCGGACTGCACATCGAGGACGTCCGTCGCCTGGTGGCGGTGCTCCAGCGGTTGGTGGATGCCGGTCACACGGTGGTGGTGATCGAGCACAACCTCGACCTGATCGCCGAGGCGGATTGGGTCATCGACATGGGGCCAGAAGGAGGCGGCGCGGGCGGAGCCGTTGTGGTCGAAGGAACGCCCGAGACCGTCGCCGCCCACAAGACCTCCCACACCGGCCGTTACCTCAGGGAGATGCTGCGTCCGGTAGGCAATTAGTCCGGGGCGTCCAAACATCGCGCGAGCGTCGTGGAGTGCGCGAGTCCGCTCGCGCTTTTGGAGGGAGACACGGATTCGCACGGACAGGCACGGATCCTTCACAAGCTCCGCTCCCCAGTACCCTTGGTACCCCTGGTTGTGAACCGGTCCCTATCGGTAGCCTTGGGTGCGCAGCCCGAGGTGCGCCGGTTTCCAAGACCGCGTCGTCGGAGGACGGTCAGAGCCTCGTGACCTCGTCTGCTACGGCGTGCCTCAAAATGGGTCCGAATCGTCGGAGGGATCCGGGTCGGGTTCGAAGCCGGGGTGGACGTCCGGTTCCGGCGTCTTCCGCCTCGGGGTCTCCGCGGCGGGGAAGCGGGCCTGCCGACTCCACGGGTCCGGCGCGCGTTCGGGGCGCACGTTCCATTCCTCGTACAGGTCCGGCGTCAGTTCGCCGAGGAAACGCGAGGGCATCTGGACCGCGTCGCCACCTCCGGCCATAAAGCGCAGCAGCGGACGGCAGAGGTACAGCTCGTCCTTGGCCCGGGTGACCGCCACGTAGAACAGGCGGCGTTCCTCCTCCTCTCCGTCGCCGGTCTCCGCGGACCGGGCCGATGGGAACAGCCCGTCGCACAGCATGATCGCGAACACCGCCCGGAACTCGAGTCCCTTGGCCTGGTGCACCGTTGAGAGCCGCAGGCGCTCCGTCTCCTCCTCCCGTGGCGAGGACTGCTCGGCCTCCATGTTGGTCTGGAGGGCGAGTTGCGCGAGGAAGTTGGCGGTGTCGTCGAACTGGTCCGCGTAGGCCGCCAACTGGGTAAGGTCCTCCATGCGGTTGCGCGCGTTCTCGTAGGCGGACTTCAGGTAGTCCTCGTAGTCGGCCTCGACGACGAGGCGGATCATGCGGCCGGGCGCGTTGCGGAGCGTGGGCGACTCGCATTGGGCGACCGTTGCGATGAACTGCGCCCAGGCGGCGGCGGACTTCTTCGGCACCGCCTTCGCCGCCGCGGCCAGCAGGGGCGCGACCGGAACGACGGGCGACGGCGGCGGCAGGACGCCGTCGTTGTCGGAGACCTCGTCGGCCGGCGTCGTCGCGGGCGCCGGGGCCACGCCGTCGGGAAGGTCGTGAGAACCGACGGCCTCGGCCAAGGCCGCGTGGAAGGCGGCCCAGATCTTGTCCGCGCCGCGGGCGCCGACGCCGGGAAGCATCTTGGAGAGCCGCTTCAGCGCGAGCTCGTCGGCCGGGTTGGTGATGAGCTTGAGGTACGCGGCGACGTCCTTGATGTGGGCCTGTTCGAAGAAGCGGACGCCGGACGTGATGGCGTAGGGGATGTTGCGGCGGGTCAGCTCCATCTGGAGTTCCATGGCGTGGAAGTGGGAGCGGTAGAGCACGCACTGCTGGTCGAGGGGAACGCCTTCGTCGCGCAGTTCGAGGGCGCGTTGGGCGACGAACGCGGCCTGTTCGCGGGCGTCGGTGGTGACGATCAGGGCGGGCTTCATCCCGGAACCGCGTGCCGCCTGGAGGGCCTTGGGGAACTGCCGGGTGTTGGCAGCGATGGCGGCGTTCCCGAGCGAGAGGATCTCGGGGGTGCTCCGGTAGTTCGTCTCGATCTTGAAGACCTGTGCGCCGGCGTGGCGCTGGGGGAAGTTGAGGATGTTGGTGAAGTCCGCTCCCCGCCACGAGTAGATGCTCTGGGCGTCGTCGCCGACGGCCATGAGGTTGCGATGACGTGCGGTGAGCAGGTCGAGCAGTTCGCCCTGGAGGCGGTTGGTGTCCTGGTACTCGTCCACGAGCACGTGCAGGAAGCGACGCTGGTACACGTCCGCCACGTCGGGGCATTCGCGCAGCAGGCGGACCCAGAGCGTGAGGAGGTCGTCGAAGTCCATCAGGCCGGCCTCCTTCTTCCGCTCGATGAACCGCTGACGCACCGCACGGACGCCGTCGAGGACCTGGGCGAACGGCCCTTCCTCGCCGCCGGTGGCCTCCTCGAAGGACTTCCCGGTGTTGGACAACATGGAATAGACGTCGGCGAGCGCCTCCGGCTTGGGGAACCGGACCGCCTTGGTGTCGATGCCGCAGTCGACGATGCAGGCGGAGAGGAGGTCCTTCACGTCCTCGCGGTCCGCGATGGTGAAGTCGCGGCGGTAGCCGAGGCGGTCGGCGTGGCGGCGCAGGACGCGGACGCCGACGGAGTGGAACGTGCCGCCCCAGAGGTCCTGCACGCCGCCGCCGAGCAATGCGCCGACCCGTTCCATCATCTCACGGGCCGACTTGTTGGTGAAGGTGAGGAGGAGGATGCGGTCCGGGGCGACGCCGTTCTCGATGAGCCAGGCGACGCGGTAGGTGAGGGTGCGGGTCTTGCCCGCGCCCGCGCCGGCGAGGACGAGGGCGGGACCGGGGGCGGCCGTGACGGCCTCGAACTGCTGGCCGTTGAGTTCCGCCGCGTAGTCGATGCGGAGCTCCCGGGGGACCGGGATCGGATTCAGGGTGTAGTCGCGCGCCACGGCGTCCAAGAAAGGGGAACCGCGTCAAAAGCCCAACCAGAAAGCGGAGCCCGGGGTGGGGAGCAGGGAGCAGGGAGCGAAGAGCAGGTAGTGGGGAAGGGGGTAATGGGATGAAGCGTTGGAGCGTTGCAGGGAGCGATGGGGCGATGGGGTGGGGCCATGTCCGGGTTGCCGACGGGGCACGGGGGGGCCGGTTATGATGCGATTGGAACGGGAAGGCTCGCAGGGCGGGCCCTCCGGATCCGCTCATCCGTAGATCGCGAGGAACTGCTTCCGGTAGACCCATTCCTGCGCAGGCAGCTTGGATCTCAGGGTCTCGCGGCTCGTGGCGCCGTGTTGGAAGCGGCGTTTCCCGAAGATCGGCATGTCCACGCCGAAGACCTGCTTCACGCCACGGCGGACGACCTCGCCCTTCAACGAGTAGAGCGTCGGGACGTCGTACTGCGTGAGGTCGATGAACGGCATGGCCTCGCTCACGGCGATGACGTTGCGGGACATCAACGGGCTGTAGCCGTCGAAGCCGTACCTGCGGGCCGGAGCGTAGGTGCGGACGTAGCCGCGGCTCAGTCCGCCGCTGTAGGTGAGGGAATGCTTGATGCGGCCGACTCCCCAGCCTTCGTGGTAGAGCATGAGGTTGTGGACCACCGAACGGATGGTGAGCTCGGGGTTCTCCTCGATGGGGTAGTCCTTGAGGTTCTCGTCGCCGCCGTCGCCGTCGAAGAGGTGCTTCCAGTCGGGATACCGCCGACGGATGCCGCGGCAGAGGGCCAATCCCATGGTGCCGCATTCCACGTCGAGCGGCTTGTAGTCCTCGATCACCCGCAGCGTCTCGGCGTAGTCGAGTTCGGAGAGGTCGGCGGGGATCTCCTCCAGGAAGAGTCCGAGCCCGAGGCGGCCGAGGAAGTCCCGGGCCTGGGCCAGGTCGGGTCCGTCGCCGAAGCTGAGGGTGAAGGCCTTCAGCCGGGACGGGCTCATGCCGAGCCGCCGCATCCCGAAGTAGGTGGCGAGGAACACAGCGCCGCTGTCCACGCCGCCGGAGAAGGCCACGCCCACGGGTTGGTCCGACGGGATGGATTCCAACTGCCGGGAGACCTCGTCGGCCAGGGCGCCGACGTAACGGCGTCCGATCTCGTCGAGGTCCGTCGGCAGCGAGTTGCGCACCGGGGTGAAGAAGCGGGTGTAGACCGGATCGGGATCCGGGCAGCCGATGAGCTGGATCTCGACGACGTAGTGGGCGGGAACCATCCGGGTGTAGGACGGATGGAACTGGTCCGAGAGGCCTTCCCGCTTCAACTGCTCGAAGATGGCGTCCATCCGGTCGGCGACGATCAGGGCCGGCCCCTCGGCGCGCTTGGCGAGGAAGTAGCGCATGGGGCGGTCGAGGGAGCGGGCCATGCGGACGGTCTTCCCGTCGCGCGCAAGCAGGGCGAAGGAGCCGTCGATGCCGGACACCTGTTCGGCGTCTCCGGAGAGGACCCGCGCACGGGCCTCCTCGGTGGACATGTTGCGGACGCGGTTCAGGGCCGGCTCGAGGAGGTCGACGACGCGTTCAACGTATTCGTGGTGCATGTTCTGGGAAATATGCGGTTTCCGGTTCCTGGTTGGGAAGCGGCGCGAAGTTTCGTTCGGCCGCGCGGCTCCTTCCGGGCTTTTGTTCATTCGAAATCCACGCGGCCCCAATCCTCGGGGCGACCCTGTACACCCGACCGGGGTGCCCAGGCGAGCCGGGTCCGGTTGATGTTTTCGCCGGGGGCGGCGTCGGCCTTGTCGCCGTCGTAGAGGAAGACGTTGAAGCCCGCGCGCACGGGGCGACCGGACTTCAGCCCCGCTTCCTGGAACGGGATCGACACCCGGATGGCGTAGCCGTCCGCGGTGCGCCAGGAGAGGAGGCGGGTTCCCGGAGAGCGGGTTTCCAAGGGCCCGGCGTTGGCGTCGGCATCCCGGGTGCCGCGGACCTTCCCGGAGGAGTCGAAGGGGAAGATCCCGGCCTTCCAGCAACCGAGGGTGTGTTCGGCGCCAGCGGTCGGATCGATGCCGATCTCGACCGAGTCGGACCGCCAATGGCCCTTGATGTCGTCGGGCTGGATGTTGCTGACGATGCGGTCGTCACGGACGCGCACCTCGACGAAGAGCGACTTGCCGTCGTGGGCGATGCGGAACGAGCCGCTGAAGTCGGCTTCGTCGTCGGGCTTTCCCTGCCAGGTGTTGCCGGGACCGATGGCGACGGGCTTCAGGGCGGCCCAGGCCGGATCGGCGTCCACGGAGTTCCACGGGAGCTTGCCGACGCGGCGGACCTTCAGGTGCGGCACCGGATGCAGTCGGACGGAAGCCTCGCCGACGCCGCGGATCTCGGCGACCAGGGTGGCGTCCTCGGCGGCGCCGGTGGGCACGTCGACCTCGACGTGGCCGGGTGGGACGAAGCGGGCCTTCCAGCCGCTCGGCACGCGGAACCCCCAATCCCGGGCGCGACGGGAGGACGGGACGACGAGGGGGAGTCGGTTGGGTTCACCGGCGACGACGGGCAGGTCGGGCGAGAAGGACTGCGACACCTTCTGGAGTCCGTGCTCGGCGACGAACTTCCGGTAGCGGGCCACCGCGGGGCGGGGACGGAAGGCGATCTCCGGGGCGGGTTCGGATGCGGTGGCCACGGGAACCGGGAAGGGGATCTCGACGGGCTTGGCAGGCAGGCCGGCGAGGAGGTCCGAGGCCTTGGCCGGCAAGGGGACGGCCGTCAACGCGGGCGTGAACCACTGGTTTGTGGTGCGGCGGAACCAGGGAGAGGAAGCCATGCCGCCGAAGCCTTGCGAGCGGTGCCGGGACATCGCCAAGCCGGCCACGTCGCGGGGTGTGCGCCCGTCGGGCAGGGGGCGGGTCACGTCCACGCCGACGGCGGACGGGGAATCCGGTCCGCCGCCCAGGAAGAGGCGGCGGGGTTGCCAGGTTGCGAGACCTTCCACCTCGATCTGTTCCGGGAACCGGCCGGGATCCGCCGCGGCGCGGAACGCCTCGACGGCCAGCCAACCGGCAGCCTGGTGGTTGCCATGCTGACCCGGCGTGGGAGCGGGGTTCATGGTGATCATCACCTCGGGACGCAGCGCGCGGACGACACGGACCAGGCGTCGCAGGGTGTCCTCGTGTCCCCACTTCTCGAGGGTGATCCCGAGGTTCTCTGTGTAGGCGAAGTCCGCCCGGTCGAGGAAGTGGACCTGACGTACTCCGAGGATCCCGAGCGCCTCGCGGAGTTCGATTTCACGCAGCAGTCCGAGGGCGGGACCGAACTGGGTTCCGACCATGTTGCCGCCGCCTTCGCCCCGGGTGCAGTAGACGTGGGCGACGTGGCGACCCTGCCCGAGGGCAAGCGAAGCCACGGTCGCGGCCACGCCGGTCTCGTCGTCGGGATGGGCGAAGACGCCGAGGATGTCGGCCTTGAGCAGGGCGGCGCCGGTGGGCGTTGGCGCCGGAGAAGTACGTCCCGGCGCGGAGTTCGCCTGGGCGAGGGCCGTCCACGCGGCCAGCGAAGCGATCAGGAAACCGAGCGCGAGGTTTCGGGCGGGCCGGGCGGACGGGGACATGGAGGAACCCTGCCGGGAATCGGGGCCCGCCGCAATGGGTCGGCTGAGGGGATCGAAGACGGGACCGGGCCTCGGGCCAAAACGCGAAGACGCCAAAGGGGGAGACGGAGCCGGAACCGGAACGGCGACCACGGGGAGGACTTCGGAATACCCCGCGACTTCACCGCCGCAGCGATCGCGATTCACAGCCCGACCCCGCGAGGCCTTGTCGGCTCAGGCGCTGGCGGGCGCGGTCCGACCGATGATGCGTCCGCGGGACAGGTCGAACGGGGAGAGCTCGAGGTCGACCGGATCGCCGACCGCGAGGGGACCGAGGCCGGACTTCAGGCGGCGGGTGACGTGGGCGACGAGCACGTATCCGTTGGGAAGCCGGACCCGGAAGGCGGCTTCTCCGAGGAGACCGATGATCTCGCCGGGGACATGGATGAAGTCGTCGTGGAGCATCGCCGTTGGGGAAGGCGGCGGGCCGGACCCCGTGACCGGGGCCCGGCCCGCGCTGCGGTGGCAGATCAGGCCTTGGTGGCGGCGCCGGCGGGAGGGGTCTTCGGCTCCACCTCGTGGACCGGCGGGGTGCTCGGCGGGGCGAAGGCCGGGTGGGGCACGACGACCCAGAACTTCGAGCGCGAGTTCGACCAGTCCTTCAACAGGGCCTGGGCGAAAGGCGATTCGGTGGTCTCGACGTGGGCGTTGACGAGTCCGGCGACCTTCTTGGCCTCGTCGTCGTCGGTGAGGCGTTGGAGTCCGACCATCGCGTTGTTGTAGCGCCTCGGGAAGAGGTCCTCGGGATCGAAGACATAGGCGCGGCCGCCGCTCATGCCGGCGCCGAAGTTGCGTCCGGTCTCTCCGAGCACCACCACGGTGCCGCCGGTCATGTATTCGCAGCCGTGGTCGCCCACGCCCTC
>CAMASJ010000034.1 GCA_945860685.1 Akkermansia muciniphila | reverse complement strand
AGCCTGGCCACCTCGTCGGGAATCACCTCGTCGCGGACCCTGACGCTCGGCGCTTCGGGGGGCACCTTCGCCGCAGGCACCCAGAGTTCGACTTGGAACGGTGTCGTCAGCGGTGTCGGCGGCCTGACCAAGACCGGCACTGGCACCCTGACGCTCGGCGGGGTGAACACCTTCTCCGGCGGCCTCACCATCAGCGCCGGCACGGTCTCCATCGCCAATGACAACCGGCTCGGCAACGTGTCCGGCGGGGTGACCCTCAACGGCGGCTCCCTCCTGGCGAGCGCCGCGATCACCTCGGCCCGTTCACTGGTCCTGTCTGGCTCCGGCGGGACGCTGAACCTCGCCACCGGCACCTCCGCGTGGAACGGCATCGTCTCGGGCTCCGGCACCCTGACGAAGGCCGGAGCCGGCACGCTGACCCTGGGCGGGGTGAACACCTGGACCGGCGCCTTGTCGATCACCGCCGGCACGGTCTCCCTCGCAGCCGACACCGCGATGGGGGATCCCTCGAACACGGTCTCTCTCAGTGGCGGCGGCTCGCTGTTGACCACCGCGGCGATAAGCACCGCACGCGGTCTGACCCTGGGAACCAGCGGCGGCACGTTCAACTCGGGCGCGTTCAACTCGACCTGGTCCGGCGTGATCTCCGGCGCCGGCCAGTTGACCAAGTCGGGCTCGGGCACGCTTACCGTCTCCGGCACCAACAGCTACTCGGGCGCCACCACCGTCTCGGCCGGCGTCCTCAGCGTATCCAACGCTTCCGCACTGGGCACCACCGCCGCCGGCACCACCGTCTCCAGCGGCGCCGCACTGGAGCTGACCGGAGGAATCGCCATCGGAGCCGAGGCACTTTCGCTGAACGGGACCGGCGTCGGTTCCACCGGCGCCCTGCGCAATGCTTCCGGGAACAACTCCGTCGCCGGCAACATCACGCTCGCTGGCAATACCAGCCTCGGCTCCGCCGCGGACACCCTGACGCTCTCCGGTTCCCTGGCCGGTAGCACCCGGACACTGACGGTGCTCGGTGCCGGCAACGTCGAACTGTCGGGAGCGGTGAGCGGCAGCGGCGCCCTGACCAAGACCGGTGCCGGCTCTCTGACGCTCTCCGGCGCCAACACGCGGACCGGAACCACCACCGTCTCCGCCGGAACGGTCAACGTCTCCCTCGGTTCGGATCTCGGAACCGGCCTGCTCACGATCTCGTCGGGAACGGTGAACCTGAACAACACGGCCCAGACCGTGAACGGCCTCACCACCAGCTCGGGCACGACGCTCAACCTGGCCGCCGGCACCACCCTCAACGTCACCAACTCGGGCAACACCACCGCCACCGGTTCCATCAACGGCGACGGCGCCGTGGTGAAGACGGGCGCAGCGACGTTGACCCTGTCCGGCGTCAACGGATTCACCGGAGGCCTCAGCATCAACGCCGGCAGCGTCTCCATCGCCAACGCCAACCGCCTCGGCGCCTCGGGCGTCGGCATCACCCTCAATGGCGGCTCGCTCGCCACTTCCACAGGGATCACCTCGACCCGGGCCATGACCCTCGGGGCCTCCGGTGGCACCTTCGCCGCCGGCACGGTCAACTCGGCGTGGAACGGTTCCATCGGCGGTGCCGGCACCCTGACCAAGACCGGCACCGGAACGCTGACCTTGGGTGCTGCCAACTCCTTCACCGGCGGCCTCGTCATCAGCGGTGGCACGGTCTCCTTCGCCAACGACGACCGCCTCGGCGACCTCGCCGGCGGAGTGACGCTGAGCTCCGGCATGTTGCTCGCCAGTGCGGCCGTCACCTCGGCGCGCTCGATCACCCTCGGAACCTCGGGCGGCACGCTGAACTTCGCCACCGGCACGTCCACCTGGAGCGGCGGGATCTCGGGTTCCGGCAACCTGGTCAAGTCGGGCAGCGGCACGCTGGTCCTGTCCGGCGCCAACACCCACACCGCGACCAACGTGGTCGCCGCCGGCATCCTCATCGCCGCCAACGACTCCGCACTCGGCACGACCGGGAATGACACCACGGTCTCCAGCGGCGCCACCCTCGGCGTCCAAGGGGACATCGCCCTCGCGGCCGAACCCCTCGCCTTGACCGGTGCCGGCGTCAGTTCCGCGGGCGCCCTCAGGAACATCAGCGGGAACAACAGCCACTCCGGCAACATCACCTTGGCTGGGGCCACCACCGTCGGTTCCTCCGCCGGTACGCTCACCCTCTCCGGCACCTTCGCCGGATCCTCCAACGCGCTCACCTTCACCGGATCCGGCAACGTTGCGCTCAATGGCGCCGTGTCCGGATCGGGCCTGCTGACCAAGTCCGGTTCCGGGACCCTGACCTTGGGCACCGCCAACTCGCTCACCGGTGGCACGACGGTCAGCGGTGGCAACCTCACCGTCGCCAACGGCGCCAGCCTCGGGACCGGCGCCCTCACCCTCTCCTCGGGCTCGATCAACCTGAACAATGCCGCCCAGACCGTCTCCGGCCTCACCACCTCCGGAGGCACCACGCTGACCCTTGGCGCCGGACACACGCTCACCGTCAACACCGCGGCTTCCACCGCCGTTTCCGGCGTGATCGCCGGCAGCGGTGGCTGGATCAAGTCGGGTGCCGGAACGCTCACCCTCGGCGGCGTGAACACCTTCACCGGCGGCCTGACGATCTCCGCGGGCACCATCTCCTACGGCAACGACAACCAGCTCGGGAACGTCGCCTCGACGCTGACCCTTGACGGTGGCTCACTGCTCACCACCGCCGCCACCGCGTCGGCCCGATCCATCGCCCTTGGCGCTTCCGGCGGCACCTTCAACGCCGGGACCTTCAACTCGACGTGGAGCGGGGTCGTCAGCGGAGCCGGCACGCTCACCAAGTCCGGCACCGGAACCCTGACGCTCACCGGGGCGAACACCTGGACCGGCGGCACCCTGCTCTCCGCCGGCACGATCACCGTCAACGGCTCCGGTCGGATCGGCACCGGTTCCCTCACCGTCAACGGCGGTGCGCTCAACCTCAACCAGGCTTCCCAGACTGTCTCCCATCTCGCCGGCACCGCCGGCACCATCACCCTCGGCTCCGGCCACGTGCTGACCGCCGACCAGTCCGGATCTTCCACGCTCTCCTCCGTGCTTGCCGGCACCGGAGCGCTGGTCAAGTCGGGCTCCGGGACGCTCGCCCTGGCGGGGGTGAACACCTTCACCGGAGGCGCCAGCGTGTTGGGTGGCACCTTGTCGGTCGGATTGGACAGCGGCCTTGGCGGCTCCGGCGGCGCACTGACCCTCAACGGCGGCACGCTCGCCACCTCCGCCGGGATCACCACCAGCCGCGCCCTCGTCCTCGGTGGCTCGGGCGGCACCATCGACACCGGTGCGTTCAACTCGACCTGGAACGGCGGCGTGAGCGGCTCCGGGAACCTCACCAAGGCCGGGGCCGGAACGCTGTCCCTGACCGGTGCGAACACCGGGACCGGTTCCACCACCATCGACGCCGGCACCGTCTCCACGTCCGGCTCCGGCAGGTTGTCCAGCGGCACACTCACCCTGAACGGCGGGACGGCAACGCTGAACGCCACCGCCCAGACGCTCTCCGGTTTGACCAGCGCCGGCGGCACCACGCTGAACCTCGCCGGCGGACACACGCTCACGCTCAACCAGGCTTCCGATTCGACCGCCGCGGGGACCATCGCGGGCGCCGGCGGCATCCAGTTCAACGGCCCCGGCCGTCTCACGGTGAGCGCCGCCAACAGCTACTCCGGTGCGACCGCGATCGGTGGCGGCGCCATGGTGCTCGCCAACCTCTCGGGCAGCGCCCTCGGGAGCAGCTCCGTCACCGTGCAGTCCGGTGGCACCCTCGCCGGCAACGGCAGCCATTCCGGTTCCGTCGCCATCCAGTCCGGCGGCGTCGTCTCCCCGGGCCTCACACTCGGCGCCTCGACGCTCTCCGTCGGAAACACCACCTTTGGCACCGGCGGCATCCTCGACTTCAACCTCCGCGACGCCACCGGTACCGCCGGCACCGGATGGGATCTCCTCCAGGTCAACGGCGCGCTGTCCATCACCGCGACCGACGTCTCCCCGTTCCAGGTCCAGGTCACCTCCCTCGCGGTCGGCGACGTGGCCGGCAACGCCTCGAACTTCACCACCGGCGACACCTTCTACTGGACGCTGGTGAACGCCACCGGAGGCATCACCGGCTTCAATCCCGACGCCTTCCAGATCGACCTCACCGGGTTCTCCAACGCCCATGACGGCCTGTGGTTCGTGACCCAGGCCGGCGACTCGCTGCAGTTGGCCTACTCGGGATTCACGCCCGTGCCCGAGCCCGCCGAATGGGCCGGCCTCGGCGGCCTCGGCCTTCTCTTCTGGGCCATCCGCCGCAGCATTCGCTGAGCTGGGCCACGGAGAAGCGGCGTTTCGTCCGTGGCCAGTGGTCCGTTCTCCGTAGCCGCAGCCGCCCGGCCGCGGACATCGCCGCCCCATTCCCATATTCCCCAACTGAAAACTCCCCCTGATCGGCCACGGAGACACGGAGGATCCGCGTTTTGTCCGTGGCCGGTAGTCAGTAGCCGAGGCCGCCCGGCCGCGGACGATCGCTTCAAACTTCCCAACCGCTTTCGGGCATCCGGTTCCCATTCCGGTTCTCTCCTTGCCCCGTTCCCATCACCGGCATAGACGGATGCCGGATTCCCGAGAATATGCCCGCCACCCAGATCATACGGAGCCCCTCTCCAATACGGGCCTTCACCCTGATCGAACTGCTGGTGGTGATCGCCATCAGCGCAATCCTGGCCGGCATGCTCCTCCCCACGCTGGGCAGGGCCCGCGAGACCGCCCGGGCCGCGGCCTGCAACAACAACCTCAAGCAGCTTGGCCTCGGCTCGCTCATGTACGCCAACGACCATCGCGGACGCCTTCCCTCGTTCCGCAACTGGCTCTGCGTCCGCACCGGCGACCTCACCACCGGCCGTCTCTTCCCCTTCGTCGGCGCCAAGAAGACATTCCTGTGCCCCACCGACGAAGCCGAGATGGCGGCCCGCAAGCGCATCGCAGTGCCCAACACCGGTGGTCGTCTCGGCGGCTCACGGAACGCCCGCCGCGACTACAGCTACGCCATGAACTGCGGCCTCTGCCACGAGGAGGAGATGGGCACCTTCATCGCACCGTCGGAAACGATGCTCCTCATGGAGGCCGTCATGGCCACCAACGACTACTCCGGCCAGGCCGGTCCCACCTTCGGCAGCCGCACCCTCTCGATCCGCCACAACGGCCGTGGACACGACCTCATGACCGATGGCCATGTCGAACGGTTGAACGCGAAGCAGAGCCTCGCCGTGGAGAAGAAGAAGCGCTTCTGGTTCCCCACCGACAAGACCACCGGCCCGGGCGGCATGAACATCGCCGCCGGCCTCCAGTGATCCCGGTGGCATCCGGGGTACGGAGTCCCGGCTTCAGCCGGTCTGGGTCTTCGATGTTTCCATCGGACGCAGCAGACTCCTCCGCGGTCTTCGCGGCTCCGCGTGCCGCCTCTGTGGGACGGCGGTGAATCGCGAATCGCGAATCGGAAATCCATGACCTGGCGGTCATGGCCACCCGGTTCAGGGCCGCCAGCGGTAGATGAGGCACTTGGCCTTGTAGTTTTCCTCCACGGAGACGAGGTACTCGCCGTCCGCGCGTCGGTGGGCGTGGATTCCGGTTAGCAGGTCGATCCAGCCCGTGTTGTCCACGCCGCCCACCGTGGGTCCTGGTTCGAAGGTTCCCACCTCCGCCCCGTCTGACATCCGGTTCACCCAGACCCGGCCACGTTCCTTCCAGCCCCCCGTGAACACGTGGTCCCCGGCCGCCGCGACACAGGCCGCCTCCTTCCCGGCGCCCGGAAGGAACGAGACCGTCTTCCGGTTTCCCGCCAGGTAGCCGCGGCAGACATGCACCCTTCCGATGTGCCGCATGTCGGATCCCTCCTCGGCCACGACCAGCGTGTCGCTCGCATCGAGGTACACCACCCGGGCCACCGTCCCGACGCCCTCGGGCTTCTCCAACACCGTCGTCTTGTCCGCCGAGTAGATGGGGTTGCCTTGGGCGTCGAAGCCCTGGAAGTCGTATCGGAAGAACCCGTAGGCCATCCAAAGGTTGCCCCGGCCGTCGACATGGAACGGCCCCGGCTTCACCCGCGGCGTGTTCGCCTCGAACTCGTCGGCCTGGTAGTCGCCGTCGCCGTTGCGGTCCCGCCACAACGAGACGCCCTCCGGCTTGTGCGGCGGCCATTTGAGATCGGTGTTGTAGAGCCCGTGACTCCATTGCAGCACCAGGCCCGACGGCACCGCGATTTCCCCGTTGAACCGGAAGATGTTGATGAAGTTGCTCGCGAACATGCCGCCCACGAACAGGAACCGCCGGCCTCCGAGGACCACGACCTGGGGCGACGTCAGTCCGTGTTCCCCCTGCTGCTTCACATGCATCAGGCCGCGGGGATCGTTCGGATACCGGTTCCGATGGAGGGTGTAGCCGGTCCATCGGGAATCCCGGCCGGGCGGCTTCGTCCAGTCCATCGCGTAGCGCTCCTGGATTCCCCAGAACGTCGCGCCGTCGTCCGAAGGGTCGGGCACGGCGACGTCGCAGAAGAACTCGCCGTGCAACTCCCAGCGCAGGCGTCCGGCGGGATCGAAGCTCCGCAGCACCGATCCCTGCTCGCTCTGCGCGACATACAGGTTCCCGGCCGCATCCATGCCCAGGCCCCGGATCCCCCAGAACTTCGTCGGCGTGATCTCGCCCGGTTTGCCCGCTCTGATGCCTCCGCGTTCGCCGAAGGCCTTCACCAGACGCGGCCGTGTCGCGTCGGCGACGTCGTAGAAGAGCACCTGCTGACGCGGCCCGGTTCCGGAGTCGGCCACCATCAGCGAACCGTCGTTCGCCATCGCCAAGGCCGTCGGCTGATGCAGCTCCGGGAAGGTCACCGGCTTGCCGTCACACCGGATGCCGACCGGTTCGAACTCCCACTCCTGGTGCTTCGGGTCCGTGTACCGCACTTCCAGCGTCCACACCCTGCCGGCGCGGTCCCGGGTCTCGAGGCTGTTGGGATTCATGTTCGTGTTCCCCACCACGTCGCCGTCGCGGTACACGCCGAACTTCCGTCCGCCTTCGTCCCAGTGGCTCCAGGTGTTCACCGTGCCGTCCGGCTGAACCGCGGTGTGGATGAAGAAGTTCTGCACCCACCGGTTCGAGGCCCCGCCGAACGAGTTGCCCACCCAGGTGACCCGGCAATCCAACGGAGCCGCCGAGACACCCACCGCCGACATCGCCGCCAGTGCCGTCCCCAGTCCAAGTTCGATAAGTGGTCGCAGGTGCATCGTCGGGAACGGCCGACGCCGCCCTGGACGGTTCGATTCAGCGGGACCGTTTGCCGGACATGCCGAACCGCGGATCAAGGTCCGGCATTCGCACGGGGTCGCTCCTCCGTCTCCAGCCACGCCTTCAGCTCCGCGACCTCATCGGGCTTCAGGCGGCGGTTCGGCGGCATGTAGCCGAAGTCCACCATCACCCGGATCGGATGCGAGTTCTCCCGGTACAGCGGACCGCGGTCGCCGTCCTCCGAATGGCAGCGCGCACAGGCCTTCATCGACATCGCCGGACCGTACTCGCCACGGGGCTGGTCCGGCGGAAAGTACATCTCCGAACGCGGCTGCTCCGCGATGTGCCGGCTCAACGCCGCCGCCAGCGGCGCGTCGAGCACCAGGTCCTCGCGCGCCGGATGGATCGCGAACGGACCCGACGAATGGCACTTGTGACAGCTGTGCGCCTCGAACTTCGGCCCCGTCGACTTCAGTTCCGCGTAGTAGTCCAACACCGGCTTCCGGGTCAGGTCCTGCACGATCGAGAAGTGGCTCCATCCCGTGTCCGTCGCCGTCTTCTGCACCAGCAGGTACACCCGCACCACGTCGTTCGAGAAGCCGGCGATGTGGTTCAGCATCGGCTGACGGACGACGTCTTCCTGCGTGCTCACCAGGCCCACGTCCGACACTGGAATCGCCTCTCCCCGCTCGAAGCGCGCCTTTGCGTCCACCATGTAGGCCTTCACTTCGTCCAACGTGAGTCCCCGGACATCGGCCCGGGAATGCGGCGGAAGGGCGACCACCGGATTCGTCCACGGACGCCGGATCCGGTGGGCGCCGACGGTGGCCGAGTCCTTCTCGAACCACTCGCGGGTGAACTTCGAGAGGTCCAGCGGCGGCTCCAGCAGGAGGCCCGTTCCGGTGGAGATCGCAGGCGCGATCGGAGCCGCGGTGTCGGCCGCGGCCACAGTGACTGGGCGGATGCCGAGAGCCGCCGTCCACATCGCCAATCCGAGCGCTCCACGCAGCGCGACGCGGAACTTCGCCGGCGAGCCCAGGCCGCTTGGAAGCAGACGTTTCACAGGCGAGGAGACCTAACGTCGTGGCCTCCGGGGGTCAATGCGGCACGCCCCCTCGGAGGAACCACGGCGCCGCCTTTTCGCGGGCGACTTCCCGCGTCTCGCCGCCGTGGGTCTCGCGCACGATCACCGCGAAGGGATCCCCGTTGTAGCAGACCTCGGTGAACAGGGCGAAGAGGCTGGAACCCTCGTTCACGAACATCGGGGCCAGCTTCCCCGCGGTGGTGGTGTAGCTGTACCCGCCCAGGACCTCGCTCCGTGCGCCTCCAAGCGTGTGCAGCAGCGTGCCACCGCGCTCCGTCTTGTAGCCCAGCACCCAGAAGTCGCCGGCGTCGTTGAGCAGATGCGTCCCCTCGTTCTCCACGTTCAGCTGCCGCGCCCACATCCGCTGCTTCCGGAGCCGCAACCCGTGGGTCACGAAGTCCTCGGCGAAGATCTCGCCGCCCTCGGCCCTCGGGGTGAAATGCAACGTGCAGTCGGAGACGCTCCGCATCACCAGCGTGCGGGCCGTGTCGACCTCCATGCCGCCATGGATGTTGGAGAAGTGCTCGACGTGGACCACCGGCGCCGGGCCGTCCTCGAGCCTCAGGTCGGGTTTCAATCCCTTGCCGTAGTTGATCGAGCCGCCGAGCCCGACAAACCGCCGGACCTCGCCGCGGATCACCACCGTCTTCAACAGCCGATAGCTGCCCGGCAGGAACACGGTCTTCGCGCCGGAGTCGATCGCTGCCTGGATGGCCCCGGCCGAGTCCGCGACGCCGGTCGGATCGGCCCCGAAGCGGTCGACGTCCGCCCAGGACTCCACCGGATCGGGCGGCGCGTCCGGGGTCTCCTTGACCTCGATGCGTCCGGGTTCGCGGGCCGGGCCGAAGGGACGGAGCGCGGGGTGGGACGAATACTCCGTCACCGACGGCCCGAGACCGCCCGGGCCGTCACCGTCGCGAAGCCGGAACGCGGCGGCGAAATCCGGCGTGGCGACATCGCCGAGCGCGCGCCGGTAGCCGGCGGTGACCACGTCGCGGAGGAAGATGCGGCCGCCGTTGTAGTTGATGACCGCCGGGGCGTTCGAGGCGGAGCCGCGGCCCTTGAGCGTCGAATCGACGAGCGTGAAGGCGCCGTAGGTGCGAACGGCGGGCACCGCGTTCTCGCTGACCAGGCGGCGCACGCTGATCGTCTGTCCGCCGTTGTCGAAGCCGAACTCGCCCTGTCCGCTGAGATGCACGTGCTCGAAGGTCTGGCTGTTGACGGCGTGGCCGGTGGCGATCCCGCGGCGGAATCCGACGACCTCGCAGTTCCGCACCAGCAGCGGGCCGTTCATGTCCCGGTGCGCAAGGTCCAGGCCGACCCAGCCGCTGCCCTCGGCCGCGACGAAGCGACAGTCCCGGACCGCCCCGGAGTTGTTCGAGTAGAACTGGAGTCCGACCGCGCCGGGATTGCCCGAACCGACGTCGAAGGTCAGGTGCTCGACGTAGTTGTGGAACCAGTCCGCGGAGCCGAAGCCACCGCACCACAGGATCGCCTGCGGCTTCGCGGTGTTGGTGAAGCAGCCGTCGCGCAGCCGCAGGACCGTCCGTTCGCGACCCTGTCCGCGCAGCCAGGTGAAGCCCCAGTTGTCCCGGTCCTTCCACCGCTTCGGCCAGGTCAGGGTCCGGCTCACGAGGTACGTGCCCTCGGGCAGGTAGAGCAACCGGTTCCGGCCGACCGACTCGTTCATCGCCGACTGCAGGGCCTCCGTGTCGTCGGTCTTGCCGTCGCCCTTGGCGTTGAACGGCGGCCGGGTCACGTCGACCACCGCCGGGTTGGCCGGGAAGGGGGCGGTCGCCGTGGTCGCGGCGAAGGCGAACGGAACGACGAGAAGAAGCGCCATCAGCCAGACTCCCCAACGCGTCTCGGGATACCCCTTCATGGGCCTGACCATCGGCCAGTACCGCAAACTCGCCAGTGAAACGTCCGCCGTCAGTAGCCGTGGCTGCCAAGCCACGGACCCTCGCCGCCGATTCGGGTGTTCCCCGCTGAGGACTGGAAACGAAGGACCGAAAACCTCCCCACCGATGGCGACTCGGAACGCGGTTCGTCGCCTCGGGCGCCATGCCCGAGGAACTCACCCTCCGCGAACTCCGCGGCTCCGCATGCGTCTTCTCGCGATCCGCCCTGCGGCTGGCTGCCGGAGGTGATTCCTCCGGGGTACGGAGTCCCAGCTTCAGCCGGCCTCCCACAGGCAGACGCGACTGCCCAGCTGCGGCCTTGCCTCCGATCTCCAAGCCATGGTCCACAGTCGGGCTCTCCACCCGGAACCCGCGGTTCGCTTCCCGTTCGGTCCCGATGTTGCACGCGGGCCCTTTCCGGTTGTGTCCGGCGAAGTCGGGATCGGGTTCCGTGAGTCCGCTCCCGTTTCCGGACCCGTGACCACCCGACGGACTCCGGGCGAGGCGTCCCAGGATTGGGACACTTCGGTCCCAGCGATGAGATGTCCCGGAGAGTCCCCAGCGGTCTCGGTCGTCGATTCGCTCCGTGGGGACGCGGAATCGACGGGAGCGGCCTCCGTGGCATGGGCTCTGCAACCGCCCTTCCGACCGGTCCGCGGACCCTGCTGGCGTCTCCGACGCCTTCCGACGCCGCAGCGCCGGTCGATCGTCCCCACGGAATCCGAACCCGATGAAATCCACCCTCCGGCAGCTGCTGAAGTCCCCGGGCTTCACCCTCGTGGCGGTGCTCACGCTCGCGCTCGGCATCGGCGCCAACACCGCCGTGTTCACCGTGGTCGACGGCATCCTCCTCCAGCCGCTGCCGTGGCCCGATTCCCACCGTGTCCTCAGCCTTTGGGAAGGCAATCCCGCCAAGGGACACGCCCGCACCCCGATGGCGCCGGCCCAGTTCCTCGACCTCCGCCGGGATGCGAAGTCGTTCCAGGCGCTCGCCGGATGGAACCCCGCCGCGGTGAACCTCGCGCCCGAGGACGGCACGCCTGAACGCCACCAGGGCGCCCTGGTCACCGAGGACTTCCTGAAGGTCGTCGGAGTCGCGCCGATCCTCGGACGCGGCTTCCAGTCGGAGCAGTTCGAGGCCGGCAAGGACGGCGTCGTGCTGATCGGCCACGGCGTGTGGATGGAGACCTTTGGCGGGCGGCCCGACGTGGTCGGCAAACCCATCCTCATCAACGGCCGGACACGCGTCGTCTCCGGCGTGTTGCCGGCGGGCTTCCAGACGCCAGCCAAGGCGCGCTTCTGGGTGCCCAAGGTCTTCTCCGCCTTCGAGAAGGCGGACCGCGACCTGAAGTCCCTCTCGGTCTTCGGGCGTCTTGCCGACGGCGCGTCTCCGGAACAGGCGCGGTCGGAGCTGCGGACGCTCTTCGCCGGCCTGCGGGACGAGCACCCCGATGTCCTCACGGGCTGGGACGTCGATGCGCATCCCGCCTTGGAGGACGTTGCCGGTCCGCTGCGTCCGACCCTGTTCACCCTTCTGGCGGCGGTGGCGATGGTGCTGCTGCTGGCCTGCCTCAACGTGGCCGGCCTGGCGTTGGCCCGGGGGATGGTCCGTCAGGGCGAACTTTCCGTCAGGGCCGCGCTCGGGGCCGATCGTGGCCGGTTGTTGCGCCAGCTCCTGATGGAAGGCCTGCTGCTCACCGGCCTCGGCGGACTGGTCGGGCTCCTGCTCGCCCAGGGTCTCCTCTCCGCGTTGCTCGCCATGGCCCCGGCCAGCCTGCCGCGGCTGGAATCGATCCGGCTCAACGGCGCGGCCCTCGCCTTCACCGCCGGCGCCTGCGTCCTGACGGGGCTCTTCTTCGGCCTGCTCCCGGCCTGGCAGTTGTCGCGGGTGAACCCGTTGGACGCCCTCCGCCAGGTCGGCGGCCGGACGACCGCCTCGGTCGGGTGGCTCCGCCACGGACTGGTCGTGGTGCAGGTCGGCGCGGCGCTCTCGGTGCTGCTCGCGACGGGACTCCTCCTGCGCAGCCTCGACCGCCTGATGCGCCAGGAACTCGGCTTCGACCCGGAACACCGGATGACCGTCCGCCTGGAACTGCCGCCGATCCGCTACGGTGCGGACCATCGCCGGGAACAGTTCGCGGAGGAGGTGCTCCGCGGACTCGCGGCGACGCCCGGCGTGGAGGCGGCCGCGGCCACGACCTTCCTGCCGTTGCAGGGTTGGCCGCGCTACATCCTCCGGCTGGAGGAGAAGGCGGACGTCCGCGTCAGCGACGCTCCCAGCACCGGCTACCAGGGCGTCTCGCCGACGTATTTCAACACCATGGGAATGCCGTTGGTTCAGGGCCGTGGGTTCACCGACGCCGATCGCGAGGACTCGGTGAAGGTGGCCGTGGTGAACCGGGCGTTCGCACGGAAGTTCTTCGGCGACCGCGATCCGGTGGGACGCCGCGTGGAGGTCGGCTTCAGCGAACCGCCGGCGTGGCTGGAGATCGTCGGGGTCGTGACCGACACGAAGGGGCCGTCGCTGGAGGCGCAGCCGGACGAGCAGGTCTTCGTGCCGCTCCGGCAGCAGGAGGGCGTGCTGCGGGGAAGCCCGGCGCTGAGCCTCGTCGTGCGCGGACGCGGGGATCCGGCGGCCCTGGCCGAGGGGATCCGCCAGGCGGTGTGGAAGCTGGACCGCGCCCAGCCCCTGCACCTGCTGAAGCCGATGACGCAGATCGTCGAGGAACAGACCGCGCAACGGCGGTTCACGGTGACCGTGCTCGGGGTGTTCGCGGGGACGGCGGTGCTGTTGGCGGCCCTGGGCCTCTACGGGGTGATGAGCAGCGGCGTCACGGCCCGGACGCATGAACTGGGAATCCGCCTCGCCCTCGGGTCCCAACGGTCTGGCCTGCTGGCACTGGTCCTCCGGCGCGGCGCGGCGCTGACCTCGGGCGGGATCGCGTTGGGCTGGCTCGGCGCGCTGGCCGGCAGCCGACTCCTGCGGAGCCTGCTCTTCGGGATCGAGCCGATGGATCCGGTCACCTTCGGCCTCGTGCCGCTGCTCCTGGCCCTCGTTGCGCTGGTCGCCTGCTGGATCCCGGCCCGACGGGCCTCGCGGGTCGACCCCATGGTCGCCCTCCGCGCCGAATAGTTGCCTCCGCCGAGCCGCAATCGATCGCCGACGAACCGGGAGTGGCCACGGTGACACGGAGGACGCTGGGACCCTGTCCGTCGCCAGTGGTCCGTCGTCCGTGGCCGAGGTCGCCGGGCCATGGAGGACCGCCGCCCCTTCCAGCGTTCCCCGCTGAAGACGAAGACCGAAGACCGCCCTACCGCTTCCGCCGCAACCCGTCCAGGAGTACGGCGCCGAAGATGATCGCGCTGGTGATCAGCGGATAGAGATACGGATCGGCCTGCACGATCACGAGGCCGTTGAAGACGGCCTTGAGCAGGACCGCCTCGCACCCGGACCGACCCGACCCAAATCCCCTGAAGAATCCGTGGAATCCGTGTCCATGCGCGGTCCGGATCCTCACGGATTCCAAGACGCCGCCAGGGCGTTGGGATCCGCCGCGGCTTGGATCCATCGGAGCCGCTCGCGGACGGCCGACGGTTCGAAAAGGCCAGTCAGGTCCACGCGGAACGGTCCACGGCGCGTCCGCAACACCACGTGGTCCCACTGCGCGGCCAAGATCGCCTCCGGGAACCGTTCCAAGCACGCGCCCCGGACCGCTGCGCGCGTGTCCTGCGGCGCCTCACGCATCGCCGTCTCCACGGCGTGTTCCTCCACCGGCATGCGCATCGAGCCCGACGCCTCCAGCCCCGCATGCAACCCGTCCGCCGGGTCCAACAGCGAGTAGGCGAGGTCCAGGCTGCGCAGCCACGGATCGTCGTCGTCGATCCCTTCCTCCTCCTGGAAGGCCCGGATCAAGGCGCGCTTCGCCACCCAGTCCAGGCGGTCGGAACAGAGGCCTGGATCCGCGGCCAGGTCCGCGAGCACGGCTTCCCAGTCGCCCAGCACCTCCGCCCAGGCCGATCGCGACGGATCCACCCGGGCGATGACCGCCGCGAGGTAGGCACGCTGGACTTCCAAAGCCTTCGAGACGCCTCCGCCTTCCAGGGCCACCTCCCAGCGAAAAGACGGATCGCGCGAGATGGATCGGAACGCGGCCAGCGGATCGGCCAGCCGCGGCAGCCCGCGCACGAGTCCCGGATCGCGGACCAATGCCTCAAGCACCAACGCGGTGGAGGCCACCTTCAGCCGCGTCGCGAAGCCGGAGAGGTTCGAGTCCCCCAGGATCACATGGAACCGCCTCCAGCGCGCAGGATCCGCATGGGGCTCGTCCCGTGTGTTGATCAGCGGACGCTCCTGCATGGTGTCCACGCTCTGGCGGACCCGGAAGAAGTCCGCGCGCTGGCTCAGCTGGAATCCCGGTCCGACGAACCGGTCCTCGTCCTCGACGCCGAACTTCCCGGTGCCGCAGAAGACGGACCGTGTGACCAGGAACGCCTCGATGCCCGCGCACAGGTCGTCCCAGCCGAGCGAACGCGGCAGGAGGTAGTTCTCGTGGCACCCGTAGCTGTGCCCGAGGTAGTCCGTGTTGTTCTTGTGGATCCGCACCGCGCGACCGCGTTCCGCGGCAAGACGCCGGGCGCCGTCCATCACCCAACGCTCGCCGGCGCGGTCGTGCGCCACCAAGTCGTCGGGCCCGGCGCATTCCGGCGTGCAGTACTCCGGATGCGCATGGTCGTTGTAGAATCGCCCGCCGTTGGTCAACGCCCGGTCGCTCTTGATCTCCGCGAAGGTCAGCGGCCGCTGCGCATCCTGCTCGAGGTATCCCGACTCGTCGGTGTCCTGGCGCAGCGCGTCCACCCGGAATCCCCGCGTGTCCTGGTGCGGATCCTCGCACCGGTAGTCCCAGCACATCCGGGCACCGCCGCACGCCGCCGCGCGGACCACCGCGATCGACTCCGCCACCACGTCCAACTCCTCACCCGGCTCCGTGTCGCGCGTGATGCCGAACTCGGTCTCCAACCCGGCCAGGATGCGCACCTCGGTACTCATGGATGAATGGAGCAGGCGAGGGACGCGTGGCCGCGACCGGGTCCTTGGGACTTCAGCGGAAGAGTTCCTCGAAGAAACCCTTCATCGCCGACCAGGAACGCTTGTCGGCCTTCTCGTTGTAGGCCGCGCCCTTCGAGTTGTCGGTGCCTGCGGTCCAATGGGTGAAGCTGTGCACCGCGCCGCCGTAGGCCACCAGCTGCCAGTCGCACTTGGCGTCGCGCATCTCCTTCTCGAAGCCCGCCACCTCGGCCGCCGGCACGAATGGATCGTCCGCTCCATGCAACGCCAACACCTTGCCCCGGATCTTTGACGCATCCGCCGGGGTCGGGGAACCGAGTCCGCCGTGGAAGCTCACCACACCCGCCACACCGGCTCCGCTGCGCGCCAGCTCCAGCACGGTCGTGCCGCCGAAGCAGTAGCCGATGGCCGCGGTCTTCGAGGCGTCGCAGTTTTCCAGCGTCTTCAGCTTCTCCAGGCCCGCGTTCACCCGGCCCCGCAGCACAGGGCGGTCGTTCTTGTACTTGCCCGCCAGGCCACCCGCCTCGCCGGGGTTGGCCGGACGCACGCCCTTGCCGTAGATGTCCGCCGCGAACGCCACGTAGCCCAGGCCCGCCAGCATCTCGCAGCGCTTCTTCTCGTAGTCCGTCAGGCCCATCCACTGGTGCACCACCAGGATCCCGGGACGCTTGCCGGCGACGGCGTCGTCCCAGGCCACGAATCCCTCGAGGACCGTGTCGCCGTCCCGATACTCGACCGTCTGGGTCCGGATCGCCCCGGAAAGGGCCGTGGGCAGCAGCAGGCTAAGGAGGATCCAGAATCGTTTCATGTCGCGAACCGATTAGCCGCGACCCGTCCGCGACGCAAGTGCCCCGCAGATCCTCCGTCCGCAGAAGGGCCGCCGTTCATCCGCAGATTTCGCAGATTGCCGCAGATGTCCGAAGACCAGGCCTTTCAGGATCTTTGGTCATCGGCGTCATCTGCGGATGCTCTCACACCCCTTTTCGACCTTCATTGCCGGACCACCTGACCCTTTTCCGCAGACCCGGACACAGGCCCCCTTCTTCCACAGATGTCGCAGATTACCGCAGATGTCCGAAAGATGAGCCCTCCGGATCTGCGGAAATCTGCGACATCTGCGGATGATCCCCCTCCACTCTTCTGCGGACGGGCCGGGATCAGCGGCACTGGGCCTCGTGCCGCAGCGCATGGTCGAGCAGCACCAGCGCGGTCATCGCCTCCACCATCGGCACCGCACGCGGCAGCACGCACGGATCGTGACGGCCGCGACCGCGCAGCGTCGTGTCCCGGTACTGCACGTCCACGGTGTCCTGCTCATGCATGACCGTAGCCACCGGCTTGAACGCGACGCGGAAATGGATCGGCGCGCCGTTCGAGATGCCCCCTTGGATCCCGCCGGAGCGGTTCGACGTCGTCACGACCCTGCCGTCCACGTTGCGGAACGGGTCGTTGTGCTGGAGCCCGGTGAGCAGCACCCCATCGAAGCCCGAACCGACCTCGAAGCCCTTCGTGGCCGGCAGCGACAACATCGCCTTCGCGAGGTCCGCCTCGAGGCGGTCGAACACCGGGTCGCCCCAGCCGACCGGGACGTTCCGCGCCACGCCGAGGACGATCCCGCCGACGCTGTCGCCCTCGCTCCGACGCTGCTCGATCAGCTCGATCATGGCCGGCGCCGCCGCGGCGTCGGGACACCGCAGGATGTTCGCCTCCACCTGCTCGGCCGTGAAGGCGTCCGCATCGACGGTCGCCTTGAGATCCTGCACCTGCGTCACGCAGGCCAGCACTTCCACGCCCCAGCGGGACTTGAGGATCTTCTTGGCAAGGGCGCCGGCGGCGACCCGTCCGATGGTCTCCCGCGCGCTGGTGCGGCCGCCCCCGGGCCACGCCCGATGCCCGTACTTCGCTTGGTAGGTGTAGTCGGCGTGGCTCGGACGGAACTTCTCCGACATCTCGTTGTAGGCCTCCGAGCGGAAGTCCTCGTTCCTCACCCACATCGAGATCGGCGTGCCGGTGGTCAGTCCCTCGAACGTGCCCGACAGGATCTTCACCGTGTCCGTCTCCTTGCGGGGCGTGGTGATCGACGACTGACCGGGCCGACGGCGGTCGAGATCCGGCTGGATGTCCGCCTCCGTGAGCGGCACGCGCGGCGGGCAGCCGTCGACGACGACGCCGACGCCGCCCCCGTGGGATTCGCCCCAGGTGGTGATGCGGAACAGGTGACCAAACGTGTTGCCCATGGACGGGCGGGACGATGCGGCCGGGCGCCCGACGGCGAAAGCGGAAAGGGGGTGTCCCTCGGGCATGCGGCTGCCCGTCGCCAGTGGGACCCGTTGACTTCCCGAGGCCGGTTCAACAGCGTCCAAACCCATGAAGATCCCCGCGGTGCGTACCAGCCGGCATGCTCGCGTCGTCATCCTGGGAGTCCTGCTCTTGGCGGGCCTGTTCTCGGGAGTCCACGCCTTCGCCTCCCGTCCGGGCCTGGACCTGGACGCCGATGCCACGGCGGAGTTCCAGGGGGTCACCTTCGGAGCACCGCCCCCGTTCGGAGGCGGGCTCTTCGCTTCCTTCCAGGCGATCACCACGCGGTATCCGACGAACGCCATCACCAGCCCCTTGGCCGTGGGAGCCGTGGTTGGACCCGACACGGGTTGGGGCGACAGCATCAGCGCGATAGGCCTAATCGGTCTGCGTTTCCAAGGACGCCGGGGCGTCCACTACGGCTGGACGGAGCTCACCAACCCGCTCTTCCAGGGCCGACCCTCCTTCGCCTCCGGCGGATGGCCCAGCCGCGTCTTCTACAATCCGGATCCCGGCCAACCCATTTCCGCCGGAGACACGACGATCCGGCTTCGGGCGGAAGTCGATCCGGGTACCGGGCAGTTCCGGCTGTTCCTGAACTGCGATGCGGTCTCGTTCCCGGGCGGCCTGTCGATACAGGCACGTCCGGCCCTGGGTAACGGCACTTGGACCGAGGTGACCCGGATGTTCAACGGATTCTCGACCACGCTGCCCATCGACTCCTCATCGAAGCTGTTCCGCGTCGTCCAATAAGGCCTGCTTTTGGCCACGGAGGCACGGAGGACACAGAGCGGGCTGCATTCTGTCCGTGGGTCCGAGGTCCGTCGCCTGTCGTCGCGGGTGACCGATCGATGCGCGGCTGGCCGTGGTGCCGGCTGAGGATGTGACTACGCCCCGCGACGGACCACCGGCCACGGGCGACGGGCATCCGAGAAAAACCCTGCTTGCAGGTCGGGCCATCCTCTCGTTTATTGGATGGCTATGGAGCGGCGGGGTAGCCAAGTGGTAAGGCACGGCTCTGCAAAAGCTGCATTCGTCGGTTCGATTCCGACCCTCGCCTCCATTCTCTTTCCCTAAGGAACTCGCAGGTTTTGTGGGCCGACACCCCTCCAAACCCCCGGAGTGACCACGAAAGTGACAATGGGAGCCCCCGGGGTGCCACCTTCCGGCACCTTCCGATCCTCGGGGTTCACTCAGGTGTAAGGGGGCTTCGGGATCCGCTGGCAGACTCTTCGGACCTTCTGCCCATGAATCCGGTCCAGAACACGTTCCGCCTCTACTGCCGCAAACCCTTCGGCACCTTCTACCTCCTCGACGTCCGCACCGGCAGGCCCGAAAGCCTCCGCACCAAGGATCCCGCAAGGGCCCGACGTCTCCTCCAGGCCCGCCTCGAGGTCCTCGAGCGCCCCGAGGCGGCCTACCGTCTCGGCATGGCCTACCTCCAGACCGTCGACGCCGACGCCCAGACCCGGACCTGGTCCCATCTGGTCGATGCCTTCGCCGCCGCCCGCAAGGAAGGCCCCACCCGCCACCGCATCGAGACCGCCCGCCGCGACAAGGCCCTGGCCGGACTTATCCCTCAGGTCATCCTTCGCACCCGCGCCGAGGACATCTTCGCGGCCCTCAACAAGGGCGGCGTCTCCACCAACTACTACCTGCGGCGCTTCCACAACTTCGCGCTCGATATGGGGTGGATTCCGCGGCCGATCCTGCCCCGCCCCCTCTGGCCCAAGGCGCGTCACCAGCGCCGGATCTCCATCACGTTCGAGCAGCACCAAAGGATCCTCGAACGGGAATCCAACCCGGAACGACGCGCCTACTACCAGCTGTGCTGGTTCCTCGGCGGGGCCAACACCGACATGGCCCACCTCCGTGCCGAGGACATCGACTGGTCCCAACAGGTCGTCTCGTTCATCCGCCGCAAGACCCAGACTCCCTGCCTCCAGAGGTTCGGACCCGAATGCGCCGAGGTGCTTCGGGGGCTTCCGCGTCGTGGCCCCCTGTTCCCGTACCTCTGCACGGTCCGCGAATCCGACCGGGCGACCGAGTTCCGACAACGCTGCCGCGGTCTTGGGATCGACGGCGTCACGCTCCATTCCTACCGGTACGCCTGGGCCGAGCGCGCCGCCCAGGCCGGCATGCCCGAGCGTTTCGCCCAGGCGGCCTTGGGACATGGCAGCCGGGCCGTCCACCGGGCCTACGCAAAACAGGCCGTTGTCCTCACCCCATGCCTCGAGGCACTCACCCACACTTTGCACCAGCACCGGTCGGAGTCCTCCCCCTCCGGCGGCTTCACGCCCGCACTGGTGGCTTGATGGACGGCAATTACGTCCGGACGTCTGGCCGACACGAGACGGACCCCCGGTTTGGACAGTACGACAGTCCCAGACTCCTCCTCGGAATCTCCGGGACTCCAGTCCTCGGTCCGAGTAGGAGTCCGGTTCGACGGCCACTTCACCCCAACGGGAATGGACAGCCCACGTCCAAGCCAAGACGCTGGATGGATGTCCGCAACCGCACGCAAGTCGCCCATGAAGCCCTTCCTGATTTCCGTCGCCGTGTTCACCTCGCTCCTGTGCCTGAGCGGATGTTCCACTTCGACGCCGGTCATGGCGGCTGCGGGTGGCGTCTACACCGTCACCAAGACCGGAACCACCGGCTTCACGCCGCTCGGCAACCTGCGCATCCAAGCCTACAAGGAAGCCAATGAGTTCGCCGCCAACAAGGGAATGGTCGCCGAAGTCGTCTCCGTGAATGAAACGGCGGCCGGCTTTGTCAAGTGGCCGCAGGTGGACCTGAAGTTCCGCTTGGTTCTGACGATGGGCGCTCGCTGGTCCGAATTTTCGACATGCCTCTACCAAACGCTAAAACTTCTGACCGTCCCAGTTTAGGACGTTGAATCGGGGCTCGCGAATTATCGACCGGCGTCCACGGATTCGTCACCCGGATGGCACTTGAATCTCGCGGCTCAGAATCAAGACCCTAGGATCCATGAATTCAGTTTACCGACACGGTATTTCTCAGACCAGACGCCACGCCTTCACCCTGATCGAGTTGCTGGTGGTCATCGCGATCATCGCCATCTTGGCCGGGATGCTACTGCCGGCTTTG
>CAMASJ010000033.1 GCA_945860685.1 Akkermansia muciniphila | reverse complement strand
ACTTCCGGTGTGCTTCTGCCAAACCCTTAAACTCTCCAGCCTCGTACTCCCTCACCACCTGCGCCTTGAACGCCTCGCTGTACCGGTGGATCACCCGACTATCCCGTTTGTCCCTTTCCATCGTGTCAACCTACAGCCGGACCGCGCATGACCACTGACCACTGACCACTGACCACTGATATTGCGAAGGACCAGTTCGTGGTTTGAATGCGGGAAGCGGGTGACCGCGGCTTGGCAGCCCGCGGCCATGGGCAATCGTCACGCCGCCAGCGCGGGCTTGAGCGGCTTCAGCTTCACCAGCGACGCGACGTCGAGGATGAGGCCCACGCGGCCGTCGCCGAGGATGGCGGCGCCGGCGAGGTTGGGGTTGTTTCGGAAGGTCTCGCCGAGGCTCTTGATCACGACCTCCTGCTTGCCGATGAGCTGGTCCACGAGCAGGCAACGCACCTGGGCGTCCGCCTCGACAACCACCACGATCGCCTCGGTCACAGGCAGCGACTGCTCGCGGATCCCGAAGTAGCTGTCGAGACGCAGCAGCGGGATCAGCCGGCCGCGGACGTTCACGACTTCCTCGCGTTCCTGGACCGAGATGATCATCTCCGGCTTGGCCCGGAAGGATTCCCGGACGGACAAGGTCGGAAGGATGAACCGCTCGGTGCCGAGTCCGACCAGGAGCCCCTCGATGATCGCGAGGGTCAGCGGCAGGTGGATGCAGAACTTGGAGCCCTTCCCCGGAGTGGAATCGATGACGATCTTGCCGCGCAGCTGCTCGATGTTGCGTCGGACGACGTCCATGCCCACGCCGCGACCCGAGAGGTCGGTCACCACCTCGGCGGTGGAGAATCCGGGTTCGAAGATGAGGCCGTAGATGTCGCTGTCGCTGAGCTTGGCGTCAGGCTTCACCAGGCCGCGTTCGACCGCCTTCTTGAAGATCTTCTCCTTGGGGAGGCCGCCGCCGTCGTCCTCGATCTCGATGACGATCGCACCGCCCTCGTGGAAGGCCTTGAGGTGGACACGTCCGATCGCGGGCTTGCCGCGTGAGACGCGCACGTCGGGCTTCTCGATGCCGTGGTCCACGGCGTTGCGGATCATGTGCACCAGCGGGTCGCCGATGACCTCGATGATGGTGCGGTCCAGCTCGGTCTCCTCGCCTTCGGTGACGAGTTCGACCTGCTTGCCGGCCTTCATCGAGACGTCGCGGACGAGGCGGTTCATCTTCTGGAAGACGCCGCGGACGGGGACCATGCGCAGCGACATGGCCACGCGTTGGAGTTCCTTCGTGATGCGGCCGAGCTGGGCGAGGTTGCGGATGAGGATCTGGCTCTGGACGCCGGTGAGCGCGGGATCCTGCGCGACGAGGGATTGGGCGATGACCATCTCGCCGACGAGGTCGACGAGCGCGTCGAGCTTGGAGGTGTCGACCTTGATCGCGGCGCCGCCGTCCTTGGAGGCTTCGGCCCCCTTCGAGGCGGACTTCGGTGCGGATCCGGCCGTGGCGGAGGGCGTCGGCGCAGGCGGATCCGGCGGCAGCACCTTCAGGACGGGCGCGGAAACCGGGGCCGACGGAACGGCGGATGCCGGGGCCGGCGACGGCATTGGGGCGGCGGAAGGGGTCGACACGGAGACGGGAACCGCGGGAGCCGAGGCCCGGGCGGATGGGGAACCCGACCTCGCGATCACGGCGCGGACCGATTCCAGCAGGTGGCCGGTGGGGATCAGGATCGGCTCGCCGGCATTCTCACCGCGCAACTGCGAATCCATGCGGTCGACGAACCGCTTCAGCGTGTCGCCTCCCTGGAGGATCAGCTCGATGACCTCGGAGTCGATGGTCAGCGTTTGCTGGCGTGCGAGGTCGAGCAGGGACTCGAGTTCATGGGCGAGGCGGTTGATCGGACGGAGGTTCAGGAAGCCGGAACCACCCTTGAAGGTGTGGAACGCGCGGAAGATGGAGTTGAGGGTGTTGGCGTCGGTCGGGCTTTCCTCGAGGGTCAACACACCCAGCTCGATGTTCTGCAGGTGCTCCTGTGATTCGTTGGTGAACTCCCGCAGCAGTTCGGCGTCGTCGGCGAGGTTCAGCTCCAGCGGGTCGACGGCGGCACCGGCGTCGGCAGCCGGAGCGACCGGAGCGGAAGGAGCCGGCTCGGCGGACGGTGTGGTTCCGGCGGAAGCGTTGGCACCGAGGTTGGCCGGCAAGGCCGGGAGGGGTGTTCCCCGCGTGGCCGGCCCCATGGCCGACTGGAGCCAGGAGATCCAGTCCCTCAGGCGGGTGAGTTCCTCGGCGGGAAAGGCGCCGCCGGCGTCGAACACGCGGTCCACGGAGGACCGCAGGGCGGCGACCGCGTCCACGAGGGGCGTGGGCACCCCGCCACCCGGAGCCGACACCAGGTCCTGCATGTCGGAGACCAGCGAGTTCGAGGGAAGGAGGCCGTCGTCCTTGCCGGGAGCGGCGAAGACGAGTTCGAGGGCCAGCTTCTCGGTCAGCGCGGAGAGCGCCTCGAGGGGGGAAGGAGCGGGGTTGGACATAACGATCCAACCCGATATCGGAAGGCGCGACGGATCCCTTGAGGAGGAGCCGCATCCGGCGCGAAGCCGCTCAGGTACAGCGGTCGGCCCTCGCAAGCATCCATGCGCCAACCCCTTGGAACAGGATGTTGGGAACCCAGAGCAGGTACTGGGGGTGCAGGTTCGGGCGGGTTTCGAGGGCCTGTCCAAGGATGATGAACCCGTAGTAGGCGAGCAACAGGACGAGGGCCATGGCGACGCCGACGTTGGTCTCGCGTCGGTGGGCACGGATGCCGAGTGGGATACCCACCAGCGTGAAGCCGAGGCAGGCAAAGGAAAAGCCGACCTGGCGGTGGATCTGGACCTCGATCGGCGTGACATCCACCCCTTCCCCGCGACGCAACCGGCGTTCCGCGAGCAGTTGGCGCAGGGACATCTCGCTCAGCTTGGGAGGATCCTGTCGGCGGGGACGGAAGCTCGAGATGGGTTCAACACGTTCCTCGGCCGAGATGCCCTGCCAGGTGCCTGCCATGAGGAGGAGTCCCTGGCAGTTCTTGAGGGCGAGTTCCGACGGGAAACGGTTGGTGTCCCGGCGCAGTTCGGCTTCCGGGGCGAAAAGGTCGAGGTAGCAGACGCCGTTGGTGAAGGCGAAGACGCGGACGTCGCGCATCTGGTCGCCCTCGATCCGTCGGGCGTAGAGCGTGACCGAGCCGAGTTCGATGTAGCGACCTTCACCCAGGGAGAGGTTCGAGGTGTCGCGGACGACGGTGTCGTGGAGTTCCTTAAAGGCGACGCGGGCGCGGGGACCGAGGTCGCAGTTGAACCAGGCGCAGACCCCGCAGAGGGCGAGGGACAACGCCACCACCGGCATCACGGCCGACACGAGGCTGATCCCGGCCGCGCGCACCGCGGTCAATTCCTGGTCGGCGCTGAAGCGTCCGAAGGTCAGCAGCGTGGCCGTGAGCATCCCGATCGGCAGGGAGAAGCTGAGGACGAAGGGGACGAGCAGGGCGAGCGCCTGGAGGAGGACCCCTGCCGTGGCCTTGGGGCTCGCGAGCAGGTCGAGGACGTCCTTGAGCACGTTGCCGAGCAGGAGGACGAAGGTGAAGACGCCGACCGTGACCACCAGCGTGGCCGCAACCTGCCGGAGCAGGTAGAGGTGCAGGGTCTTCATGGGATCGCGCCGATCACGGGGCCAAACTCCGCCAACCCACCCCGCCGAGTCCAGCGTGTTGAACGTCGGCGCCGAGCGCCTTCCGCCGGAACGGCACACCCGACTCCTGAGGCGCCGGCCCGGGCGGTGTTCCAACCGCAATCCGTGCCGAGGCCGGAGGTCCAAGGCAACCGGGGTCCTCGACGGCGATTTTTGGCCACTGGACCCCTGCGGACCCGATGCTAGGGTCGGCACCCGGACGGCAATCCAGCGCCGAAGAATGGCAATCGGCAGGAAGCGTCCGCGTCAGTCCCCAACGAGGCTGACCTCGCCTGTGACGAACCTTGGTTCCATCCACCGACAGCCCGGTCCAACCCGACCGGGCCTTTCCGGCTTCACGCTCGTGGAGCTGCTGGTCTCCGTCGCCATCATCGCCCTGCTGGCGGCCATGCTGCTTCCGGCGCTGGGCAAGGCCCGTTATCGGGCGTCGCAGGTCAACGAGCTGTCCTCCGCCCGCCAACTGCTCGTCGCCTGGCGGGTCTATGCGGACGACCATTCGGATTCGGTGCTGCCGGGATACCGCTACGGGCTGGAGGCGGTCGACTTCGATGGCAGACCCGTTCCGCACCCGATCAACGCCCGCTATCCGTGGCGGATCGCCCCGTATCTCGGGAAGAACTTCGACGCGCTCTACATCAACGAGAACCGCCGGACCCTCGACACGTTCCGTCGCATGGAGAACCCGGAACTGTCGATCTATGCCGCATCGGTGTTCCCGTCCTTCGGCATCAATTCCGTGTTCATGGGAGGCGACGATCTGGAGCTTCCCCCGACCGACCGGGCCTTCGACCGGTTCGGGAGGTTCTGCGTGCTGAAGTCGGCGGAGATCCAGCAACCGGCCGAGATGATCGCCTTTGCCTCGGCGCGTGGACCTTTCGAGGGAAAGGTCGTCCCCGGCTACTTCGTGGTGAAGCCGCCCTACCTCAACGCCCGCCGCTGGGCGGTCGACTGGAACCCGGAGGACGGCCCTGAGGCCTGGGGCAACGTTCATCCGCGCTACAACCTCCGTGCGGTGGGCGCCTTGGCTGACGGCCATGTCGAGAACCTCGATCGGCGCCGCCTGCAGGACATGCGCCTGTGGTCCAACCTGGCGGACCGGCCCGACTGGACGCTGCGTGCGGTGCAGTAGGCGCGCGGCCGGAGCGGACTGCGAATCCGCCCGCGGCAGCGACTGCTTCGCGGTGCCGACGACGGATTCCCAATTTTGCCTTTGTCTCCGGGGAGGAGAACGCGGGTAGGATAACCGGAGCCGACCCGACCCGACCCGATGACAGAAGTCCTTCCAGAGCAGGATTCCCTCCTGGATGAAACCGCCCTCGCCTCAGGGCCGGCCGCGGAAGCCTATCGGACGTTGCGGGAACGCCTGACGGAGCTGGGTCCGCAGGGCCAGTCGGGACTCACCGAACGCAGCCGCCGACTGATGCGGGACCTCGGGGTGACGTTCGCCCTGTACGACGAGGGGGATGCCGGGGACTGGATCGTTCCGTTCGACGCCTTCCCGCGGGTCATCGGGCCCGAGACTTGGAACTTCCTGTGCCGGGGCGTCCTCCAACGGCTCGGGGTGTGGAACGAGTTCTTCCGGGACATCTACGATTCCCAGGAGGCGCTGAAGGCCTCGGTGATCCCGTTCGAGCTGGTCTACGACGACCCCGGTTACCAGCGCAACGCGATGGGCCTCGCCGTGCCGGAGGACACCTTCGTGCATCTCGCGGCGTTCGATCTCGCCCGGGACGCACGCGGGCGGTGGGTGGTGATCGAGGACTACGTGGGAAACGTCACCGGCGTGACCTACGGGTTGCAGGCGCGGGCGGTGGTCTCGCAGGCGGCGCCGGACCTCCTGGAGACGGCCGACGTGGCGCCGGTGCAGGGGTATCCGACGGAACTGCTGGAGCACCTGCGAGGGTTCGCGCGCGGGGTGCAGGAGCCCCGCGTGGTGCTGCTCTCACCGGGCGCCTACAACAGCGCCCACTACGAGCACAGCTGGCTCGCGCGCCAGATGGGCATCCCGCTCGTGCGCGGAGGCGACCTGATCGTCCTCAACTCACGCTGCTACCTGAAGACCATCGGCGGCCTGGAGCCGATCGACGTCATCTACCGTCGGCTCGACGACGCCTACATCGATCCGGTGGCCTTCCGTTCGGACAGTTCGCTGGGGGTGCCCGGACTGATGACCTGTGTCCGCAAGGGCACGGTGACCATCGCCAACGCGATCGGGACCGGGCTGGGCGACAACCGGGCCATCGCTGCGCTGTTGCCGCGGCTTTCGCGCTTCTACGGGAAGGGAACGCTGCAGATCCCGACCATCGAGCGGCGCCTTTGCGGGGATCCGGACCAGTTGGACATGGTCGAATCGTCGCCGGAGAGCTGGATGTTCCAGCACGTGCATGAGCGGTCCAACCGGCTGGTTTGGCATCCGAGGGACCTGCCGGCCGAAGCTCGCGCCGAGTTCCTGCGCGAGCTGCGGAAGGATCCGGAAAGTTACGTGGCGGAACCGTACCTTCCGCGCACCACGTTGCCGACGGTCGGGGCCGGGATGTCGCCGCGACATGCTGGACTGCGCCTGTTCGTGTTCGGAGGACGCCAGCCTCGGGTGTTTCCGCTGGCGTTGACGCGGCATGCGACGCAGGAGGGCTCGAGGATCATTTCCAGCGGCCTGGGCGGGGGGATCCGGGACACCTGGATTCTGCGGGACGGCAGCCGACCCGCCGGGGACGCCGGACGCGGATCCCCGACGAGCCTGGTCGCACACCAGCGGCGTCTGCGCCTCGGCAGCCGGACAGCGGATAGCCTTTATTGGATGGGCCGCTACAAAGCGCGGGCAGAGCAGACCACGCGGACGTTGCATGTCCTGCGCCGGCTGCGGGACGAGACCGCGGGGCGGGACCAGCAGGGGCTGCTTTCGCGGCTTTGGGCGGCGTTGGATCGGCCGTCGGTGGATCCGGACGACGACGCGCAGCATCCGGGCGCGGTGCGGTCGGTGCTGTTCGACACGGGGAACGCGGACAGCGTGTTGAGCTGCACGCGGTGGTTGCGGGACAACGCCCGGGCAACCCGGGAATCGATCCCGCCGGAGGTCTGGATGGTGATCCATCGGATGCATCTGCTGGCGGCCGGGGCGGCGGAGGGGAAGGCGGACGAGGATCCGGTGCGGCTGCTGGATTTCGAACAGCACTTCCTGGACACCACCGACACCCTGGCGGGTGCGGCGACCAAGAACATGCTGCACGACGACGCCTGGCATTTCTGGCAACTGGGCCAGAACGTGGAAAGGGCGCTCGCCACCACCCGCATCGCGCGCCGTTTCCTCACCGACCCGCGCGGGCGGGACGGGGAAGATGCCGCCGGTGAAGGGCATCTCGACGCGGTCCTGCGCGTACTGTCCTGCCAATACGCCTACCGGAGCCTCTACCAGGCGCGTCCGACCGCCCCGAACATCGCGGCGCTGGTCCTGCAGGACCCGGCGTTGCCCCGCTCGGTGCTGGGCTGCCTGGGGGAGATCGAGGACAGCCTCGCGTTCGTCGGAGGAGGCGGGCGTCGCTCCCCAACGGCGTCCTCGCCGTTGCGCACCGCGGCGAAGCTGTCTGGAACGGTGGAGTTCGCGGACCTGGCCTCGCTGTTCACGCCGCCGACGGGCCGGGTTCGGCCGCCGTTGGGAGGTTGGCTGGACCAGCTCGCCGCCGACCTGGGCGTGCTGTCGACGGAGATCAGCGACCACTACCTGCACCACCAGGCGTTCAACATCCTGCGCTGACCCGGCCGATGCGTTTCCACATCGAACACACCACGGAGTACGTCTATCCGGAGCCGGCTCTGGAGAGCTTCAGCGAACTGCGGCTCCGTCCGCGGGATTCCCTGCGCCAGAAGGTCTCGCGCCACCAGACGCTGATCGAGCCGGGCGTGCTGGTGGAGTCGCACATCGACTATTTCGGGAACTTCGTGGAGACGATCTCCATCCCGCACCGTCACCAGCGGCTGGTGGTCTCCTCGGCGTGCGAAGTCGAGACGAAGCCCTTCAACGATGCGCTGTCGGCATTGGACCTGACCATCGCGGAGGCCCGGCAGATGTACCAGGACCGGAGGCGCGAGCTGCACGACTTCCTGCGGCCGTCGCAGTTCATCCGCCCGGTGCCCGCCGTCCACGAACTGGCCGGAGAGTTCCTGCCGGCCGATGCGCCGTTCGCGGCGTCGCTGCTCGGGCTCAACACCCACCTCTTCCAGACCCTGAAGTACCGGCCCGGGGTGACGGATTCCGGCACGGACGTGGAGCAGTTCCTCACCTCGCGGGAAGGCGTCTGCCAGGACTTCGCCCACCTGATGATCGCCATCTGCCGCGTCGCCGGCATCCCGGCGCGCTACGTGAGCGGCTACATCGAGACCGATCCGCCGCCGGCGTCGGAGGACGGTTCGGCGACCGGGACGCTGATCGGGGCGGTGGCCACCCACGCGTGGCTCGAGGTGTACACGCCGACCGGCTACTGGGTGGGATTGGACCCGACCAACGACATGATGGACGGGGAGCGTCACGTCCAGATCGGGATCGGACGCGACTACGCGGACGTGCCGCCGATGAAGGGCATCTTCAAGGGCAGCCGTGCCCAGATCCTCAACGTCCAGGTAAGGATGACGCGGGAGGAGTGATTCAGCTGCAATCCATGTCTTCTACCACCCCTATCCACGGGCACCCGTTGCCAATCTCCGTTTACCTCGTCGCGGGTGCGGAGGAGCATCGGATCGGGGCGGCACTCGCCAGCGTCCAAGGGTGGGCCGCCGAGATCCATGTCGTCCTCAACCTCGAGGTCTCGGACCGAACCGAGGAGATAGCCCAAGGTTTCGGAGCCGTGGTGCACCGCGAACCGTGGAAGGGTTTCGTGGGGCAGAAGAACTCCGCCTTGGCGAAGACCCGCCAGCCGTGGGTGTTCAACCTGGACGCGGACGAGGTGGTTCCACCGCAACTGCGCGATGAGATCGGCGCCACGATCGCCGGGTCAGGGATCGAAGTGGGGGCTTACAGCATCCCACGCTGCACTCAGTTCCTCGGTCGATGGATCCGACACGGAGACTGGTACCCCGACAGAGTCATCCGCCTTTCCCGCCGGGAAGGCGTATTCTGGGCTGGGGAGGAACCGCATGCGATCTTGAGGACACCCAACCGAATCGGCAGGCTCCATTCGGATTTGCTCCATTACAGCAACGAAAGTATCGACCGACAAATCACGAAGATCGGACAGTATAGCGAGGCCTTTGCCGTTGCAGCTTCGGCATCTGGACGCCGGGCAACCCTATTCGACTTGGTTGTACGCCCGTGGTGGCGATTCATTAGAGGATATCTTTTTCGACTGGGATTCTTGGACGGACTTCCGGGTTACTATATTGCATGGAGTAATGCCTTCGTCGTAGCAACCAAGTATACCAAGTTGCGAACCATGCCACATTCTCCTTCCCAACGAAATGCGTTGCGAGCCTCCGACGTCTGAATCGATCAATGACCCCAATCCACATTCCCCACGGACTTCATAGTCACATCAATTCAATGGTTGACTATGGGTCTCGTTTTGAAGGTCTGATGACCCAAAGAGAAATGGAATTTCTGATCCTCCTAGCAGCGGTACCCACAGCGAATGGAGATATTTTGGAAATCGGGAGTTTCAAAGGACGCTCAACAATTCTGTTGGCAAAATCAGCCGCGGAATTCAGCACCTCAAAAGTGATTGCGGTTGACCCATTGGAAGGGGATGCACTTTGGCAGAGTTCTCAAGTCGGGGTTTCTTCTGTTGCAAATGAATTTTACAGCAACATCCAGTCCGCCGGGGTCAGAGATCTCGTCGAATTTCATCAAGCCTACTCGAGCCAGCTAGCAGGTTCATGGGAGACCGGCCGAAAGATTCGATTGCTTTGGATTGACGGTGACCACACCGCCAAAGGTGTACGGGCCGATTTCGAGTTGTTCTTCCCCCACCTCGCCGAGGGAGCGATCGTTGCATTTCATGATGTTCTCCACAGTTTCAACGGACCGACTCGGGTCTTCGCAGACCAAGTACTCAGCCGCGAGGACGTCTGCGCTGCCGGTGTGGTCGGCTCGATCGGGTGGGCTCAAATTCAGGGTCGAGCCAGGATTTCCGCCGAAGAGAGGGGCCGGATTGCTACACTGAAGCGTCGGGTGTCCAGTGTCGCAGACACGTTGGTCGAGGAACTTGGGCCATCAGGTTGGCGCTCCATTCTTTTCAAGCTCAGACGGGCATCGGTGCCACACGGAGCTCTGGATCCAGCCACTTGGGCAAACTCTGTCGATGGCACATTTGCGCCAAAATTGATTTCCTGAAACAGAAGAACCTCAACTACTATACCAGCACTGTTCACTCAAGAGATCCAAAGTGCAATCTTGGTCATCACTTTGATTTGTTTTCCAGAAACACCGAGGTTTGATTGACCCAGACGTCCTCCTCGACGAAGAGTCGACACTGGATCCAGCAAGAGATATGGGACTTCCGAGCCATCCTGACTTAGCGAACAAGCTTACAGTAATTGTTCCCACATTCAATCGATCCAACTTCATCAAAAGGCTCCTCTATTATTCGAATGCGGTCGCTTTCCCATTTCGTACTATCATCGCCGACTCGAGCGTTCCTGGTCACGCGGAACAGAACAAGTCCAGCATTGAATTTCAGCTAGGCCACCTTAACATTGAATGGAAACATTACGATTGTGGCCTTCTAGACAAGCTCAGTAAAGCGGTGTCAGAGGTCGATTCACCCTATTGCTGTTTTTGGGCTGATGATGATTTCCAGCTGCCATCGGGACTTTTTTCCTGTCTTTGCCATCTGGAGCACAACCCAGATTGCGCTTCGTGCATGGGTCAGTTCGTCTCCATGCGGCATGCAGAGCCGGAGGGTGAGTTCTATCTGGAGACATACCCGTCTCGCGACGAGGAGTCCGCGGTCGAGCGGGTGATGCAATGGTCAAAAAATTTCTACACGAACTTCTATGCTGTCTATCGCACGCCTGTTTTGAGAGAAATGCTCCAGGTTGCCGTCAACGCTTCCTGTTATGAACGTTGCCGTATCATACCGGAAGTGTTGATGGGGCAAATGTCCCTTCTGATGGGTCGGCAGAAGATGCTTCCGACGCCTTCGATCGTGTATCAGATGCATCCCGGCAACGATAGCCGCATCACGCCCTGCGTCCGCGATCACACCTCGTTTCCCGGAGACTACCAGCGGTACCTGAAGTCGATGGTTCCGGTGGTGATCCGGCAAACGGGGCTTTCGGATCCGAACGCGGAACGGCTGGTGGATCGAAGCTTTCGCAATGTCTACCGATGGACTGGCGGATCCTTCTGGTGGCTGAAGAAGGCCATCGAGAACCTGCGCCGCCCATGGCATCGAATGCAACTGAGGTTCGATGCGTTGAGGAAGACGCCCCGGTTCACGCGGGTGATCAAGGAACGCATCCCACCGTCCGATCCTAGGATCGGTTCAGCGGAGCTGGCAACCGCGCTCCAGATCGTTGCGGCTCATCCGCAAGGAATGGTTTGAGCCAGCCGGCCTGTTCGGACCCGATCGAAACGGTGGGCGAATGAAACCCTGAACCCAAGGTTGCGGATCTGGATGCCTTGGCTGTCGGTTCGGACCTGGGCAAAAAGAAAAAGGGACCTGCCGCCGGATGCGACAAGTCCCTTCGTTGGGATCGGAACTCCAGATGGATCACTTCGCGGCTACCGAACCCGGGATGACGTTCACCGAGCACTGGAACTCCTGCTCGATCGCCGTGCCGTCCTTGGCCTTGATCTGGAACTTGATCTCCAACTGGTTCACCGGACGGAAGTCCTGGATCTCGAGGTCCACGGTGCGGCCGTCGGCGCTGACCGTCGCGCTCTTCACCGCCACGTTCTCCCGGCCCTTCTTGTTCGGATCTGAGACGAGGTAGGTCGCGGAGCCGTAGTCGGAGGTGCGGCGGTAGTTCCAGCGGCGCGCGGAGAAGTTCTGGGCGTCGCCGGCTTCCTTGGCGTCCAGCGGATGGGTGAAGGTGAGGCGGAGCCCCTTCGAGGTGACCTTGATGGACTCGACGGAGTGGACCGGCTTGCCGGTGTAGCGCACGCGGTCGAACCCGGAGATCTTGACCGCCTTGGTCTGCCAACCCTGGAGGCCGGCCACGTAGAGCTGGCCGTCGGCGCGGCTGAAGCGGCCGCGCATCGCGGAGCTGGCGAACTTCACGGGGAACTTCACCACGCCGCCCTGGATCTGCCCGTCGACCTCGTCCTGGAGCACGAGGTAGAGCGCGCACTGTCCGTAGCTCATGTGGAGCATCCGCTTGGAGAACGGTCCCCACTTGTCGCTGTCCACCCACACCTGTCCGCCGCCGGAGTTGTCGTACTCGTCGTGCGACATCCAGGTCAGCGGCTGGCGGAACGACTTCACGTCGGCGCCATGGGCGAGGTCCTCGACACCGTAGAAGCCGCCGGGCTTCACCCAGTTGATCGGGCAGGTGGGCACCCAGGTGCCCTCGTTGTCGCCGGTGGTGATCTGGCCGTTCCACGGGTTCACGCCGATGCCGTTCGGGGCGCGGAAGCCGGTGGCGACGGTCTCGAACCGCTTGCCGTCGGCGCTCACCTTCATGAGCGTGCCGGCGTCGCGGGAGATGGTCTCGAAGCCACGGCCGCCACCCTTCACCGGTCCGGCCTTGGCGAAGTAGAAGTTGCCCTGCGCGTCGGTCTGCAGGTCGAAGAGGAACTCGTGGAAGCCCTCGGTCGATGTGACCGAATTGTTGAAGTTCTCGTAGTAGTCGGCCTCGCCGTCGCCGTTGACGTCGGTGTAGCGGGTCAGCTGGTCGCGGCCCGAGGTGTAGACGACGTCGTTGACGATCCGAAGCCCGAGGGTCTCGTACATGCCGGAGGCGAAGCGCTTCCACTTCAGGTTCTGCAGACCTTCGTCAATGCCGGAGACGATCCAGAGGTCGCCGTCCCAGGTGCAGACCGCGGCGCGCTTGCCGTCGGCGAAGAAGTCGAAGCCGCCGATGCGCACGCGGCGTTTCCAAGGGTTGTCGACCGGCGGGGTGATGTTGTCGACGACGTAGGCGCCGTCGCCCTTGCCCACGACACCCTTGGTCTCGACGAGCTGGGGCCAGCGGGCGGGACCGCCCTTGGAGATGTCGGCGAAGGCCACGGGCGTGGCGGCGGCGGTCTCGAAGGCGGCGGAACCGGAGGCGGGACCGCTCCAGACGGCGACCCGGAAGGGCTGCGAGACCCGGGAGCCGGCAGGGAGATGCAAGTACACGCGGCCGTCCTTCACCTTGAGCGAGGCGCCCTTGGGAAGGCCCGAGGCCCGGATGCGGGTACTCACGCCGTTGCCGGTGTAGGTGACCGTGCCGTTGTCGACCTTGCTGTCGGCGCCTTCGACGTCGGCGACGAGGATCGAGAAGGCCGAGGTGGTCTTGCGGGTCTTGAAGAAGAGGAATCCGCGGGCGGGAGCGGCGACCTGGAAGGTGCGGAAGTACACCGTCTGGTCGCCGGCGGCGACGGCGGACGGCTGCTCGGAGACGCGCATGTCCCCGGCGACGGTGTATTCCAGCTGGACGCGGTCGCCGGCGAGGCGGAGGCCGCCCCAACGGACCACGGAGTCGCTGGTCGGACCGAACGGCTCCTTGCGGGAGTCCTTGAACTCCTCGCCGAGGGAGACGCCGGGGACCACCGCGGTGCCGAACTGCTGGGTGCCGACGATGGACGGATGGCCGCCATGGGCGCCGTCCCAGGTGACGCCGTGGGTGTTGATGTAGCCACCGGTCCAACCGGCCGCGACGCGGCAGAGGTCGGTGTCGAACAGGACGTTCGCGCCGGCGCCGCCGGGAAGGCGGATCGCGAGGCCCTTCATGGCGGTGTTCTTCGCCGGGAAGGAGGCGCCGATACAGGCGCCCTGGAAGGGGAAGTCCTTCTGGAGGAGGCTTTCGTTGACCTTGTCGTTCGAGGCCGCGGAGGCGCTCAGCGCCAACACGGCAACGGCAGCCAGAAGGGCGACCGGGCGGAGTCCCGGGATATGGATTCGTTCGGATTGCATGATCTACGTGTCAGGCTCGGTTCTAATGCCAATTCCGCAACCGTTGAGGCCCATGGAGGGCCACCGGTACGGAAGGTACAGCCCGTCCAAGACGGGGGCGGGCGACCGGGCATTCAACCCCGAATTCACGGATCCCGCCAAGGCTGTTCCGGAGGGTGGACGCGGATTTCCGCTTTCGGGGCGCGATTGACCGGGCCGGCCATTTCCGGCCCGATGTGGGAACCATGAATCTCCATCCGCTCCCCTTCGCCCTGACCATGGCCATGGCCCTGTCCGCATCCGCCGCCGACTGGGCGGGCTATCGGGGACCCAACCACGACGGGACCAGTTCCGAACGCATCGCCACCTCGTGGCCGGTCTCGGGACCCAAGGTCCTCTGGAAGGTGCCCAGCCAAGCCGGCTTCAGCTCCTTCGCCGTCGCGGATGAACGCTGCTTCGTCCAGGAACTCCGGGAAGTGGACGGTGCGGTCCAGGAATCCCTGGTGGCCCGTTCGGCGAAGGACGGCAAGGAACTGTGGGTCCGCGGGCTCGGCACGATGAAGACGGGCGACGGCGGCGACGACGGCGCCGGCGGCAACAAAGGCGGCGATGGTCCGCGGTCCTCTCCGGCGGTCGCGGGCAAGCTCGTCTACACGGTCTCCGCCAAGCTGGTGGTGAGGGCGTTCGACGTGGCCACCGGCAAGGAGGCCTGGAAGCGCGACCTCGTGAAGGAACACGCCGGACGCAACATCTCCTGGCAGAACGCGCAGTCGCCGGTGGTGGAGGACGGACGCCTCTTCGTGGCCGGTGGCGGCCCCGGCGAAAGCCTGCTCGCCCTCGACGCCAAGACCGGCGCCACCCTCTGGAAGATCGGGGACGAGAAGATGACCCACGCCACGGCCGTGCCGGCGAAGATCCACGGCGTGCGTCAGATCGTCTGGTTCGTGCAGTCGGGACTGGTGTCCACGGATCCGGCGAGCGGCCGGGAGCTGTGGAAGTTCGCCTTCCCCTACAAGGTTTCCACGGCCGCCTCGCCGGTCGTCTCGGGCGACATCGTGTACTGCTCCGCCGGCTACGGCGTCGGGGCCGCGGCGGCGCGGGTCTCCAAGGCCGACGGGAAGTGGACCGCCACCGAGATCTACCGCTTCCCCGGAAACAGGCCCCTCGCCAACCACTGGTCCACGCCGGTGCTGAAGGACGGCCACCTGTACGGCATGTTCCAGTTCAAGGAATACGGCACGGGACCGGTCAAGGCGGTGGACATCGCCACCGGCACCGTGAAGTGGGAAAAGGGCGGATTCGGCCCGGGCCACGTGGTCCTGACCCGTTCCGGCGTGCTCGCGCTCGACGACGACGGGGAACTGGTCCTGTTCGAGGACCAGCCCGGCGCCTACAAGGAACTCGCCCGGACGAAGGTGCTGGAAGGCAAGTGCTGGACGACCCCGGTGGTCTCCGGCGGACGCGTCTTCGCCCGTTCGACCAAGGAGGCGGTCTGCCTCGAGGTCACGCCGCGCTGAACCGGACGCCGATCCCGCCCGGTCAAACGCAGGGCGCATCAACATGACCGTTTCGATCCATCTGCCCGAGGGCGCGAACCACATCGAGGCGACCTACTCAGGTCGCCTGACCCGGGAGGAACTGGAGACCTCGGTACGGCGGGGTATCGCCGCGGCCCAGACGTCCGGTCGACGGCGGTTCCTGACCGACTGCCGGGAACTCGGCGGAGGCCATTCGGTGACCGACCTCTACCTGCTCGCGAACGAGCTCCAGTCCTGCGGCATGGCGTCCGAGTTCCGGGAGGCGTTGCTGCTCCCGGACAATCCGGAGACCGCCGGCCTGGTCACCTTCTGGGAAACCGCCTGCGCGAACCGGGGGCTGGTGGTGCGGGTGTTCACCGACCCCATCCGCGCCTTGGATTGGCTGCGGTCCGTTCCCTGAGGACGCCGCCGAGGAGCGGTTCGCGCAGATGGCCCGGCGATACCCTCGGGGGCGGGAAGCCTAGAACACGCGGGCGGCGCTGACGGCGAACCAGTAGATGAGCACGCCAATCCCGGCGGCGGCGCCAAGGATGGCGAGCATCCAGCCCCACCAGGACCGGGGTATCCGGAGCGGGGCGACACCGGCGCCGGCCTCCTTGCGGCGGTAGAGGCGCCAGGCGATCCACAGCGAGCCGACCGAGCATCCGGCCAGGAGCGGAACGGAGAGATGGCCGTTCAGGCGTTCAAAGCGTTGTTCCTCCCACTGCACGGCCAACCGCATGAACGCCAGCGCCCCCAGCAGCCCCCAGAGCCAGGAGGTGAAGGCGAGCGTGCGGCCGGTGGAGAGCAGCGCCACGGAGAAGCCGAGCGCGAACACCGTGAACGGGAAGCCGATCATCAGGCTGTACAGCAGCATGGAGGGATTGACGTCCCCGAGCGTGATGCCGGCGCTGAGGAAGGCGCGGACGACGACATCCGCCAGCCGGTCCTCGAGCAGGTACACCCCGGCGCCTGAGATGAACACGGTGAGTCCGCCGCCAAGGGCCAGTCGTGAGAGGAACCGCTCCGTGCGGGTGACCGGGTAGGCGAAGGTGAACTCCTCCACGCCGTGGATCACGTCCACGCCGCCGAACGCCGGGCCGGCGACCAACGCGAAGAGGATGCCCGGGGTCAGGACCCAAAGCGGGTGGGCCAGCATCGGCACGGCCCAGACGGTTCCCAGCCACACGAGCAGCGTGAGCAGGATCAGGTGTGCATGGGCGAACCACTCGGCCCAGAGCAGTCCATGCCAGCGCCGCAGGCGGGGCCATCTCGTCCCGGGACGCCCCGGGGAGACGTCCTCGTCAGGGACCAGCGTCAGGTCCGGGTTGCGGCCGGCTTCCATGTTCAGAGCCGGGCCGGGGCGGGCGGAAGGTCGAGGTACAGGTCCCAAGGATAGTCGTCGGCCACCGGACCCGGGTTGGAACTGACCTGGGGTGGCGAGCCGTCGGGCCGCAGGACCCTCCGGTTGACGACCGCGCCGTCCTGCTGGACCCGCAGCGTCTTGCCTTCGAAGTCGAGGTGGCTGGCGCGGCCCTGCGACTGCTGGCGCAGGGCGATGCCATGGAGTTGGCACACCGCAAGGCCGGCCTGGCGTCCGCCCGAAGTCAGCCGCTCCCACGCCACCCGCCGCCAGCCGAACGGATGGAGGTAGGAGAAGTCCCGGGTCTCGGCCGTCTCCCGGAGTTCCTGTTCGAAGGACAGCCCTTCGGGGTCACGCTGGTGGAGGACCCAGTCGGGCTGCTGGCTCGCGTTGGCGCGGTTGCCCCAACCCCGCAGCTGGTTCGTGGAGGCGCCGCCGTCGACCGGGGCGGGCCTCGAGGCGGGATCGGAGGGACACAGGATCCGGGACCCGCGTCCCAGTGGATTCGAACGCTCCGCCAGGTGGGAAAGGCTGCGGGGACGCCGAGACGTCTCCTTCTGGTAGAGTTCGTTGGCCAGCGCGATCTGCCGGAGGTTGTCCAGGCACTGGAGCTCTTTCACCCGCGCGGAGGCGCGAGCGACACCGGAGGCGGCGAGTGTCGCGGCCACGCCGAGAAGCGCCGCCACGGTGAGCAACTCCACCAGCGTGAAGCCGCCGTCGCGCCTCGTTTCACTTCGTCCCGTTTGCTGGCGGGGAGGCTTGTTCACGGAGCCTGGAAGGACACCGGCCAGAGTCCGGAATCACCCCGCGGAATCCAAAGGGTCCCGGAACCCGAGGCCGCGGCCGTCGAGGGATCCACCCACACGCTGCAAGACCGTTCCGCCGTGCCCGAGACCCGGAAACCGGCGCCGGAGGGATCCAAATCGAAGGAGGTCATCCGGAACTCGCCCTCTGCGAGGAGGAGCGGCCCGACCTCGAAGAACCGGTAGGTGCTCCCCGGAAGCGTGGCGGAGCCGTAGGTCTCCAGCGTGCCCTCGCGGCTGAGCGCCCACGTCTCCACGACGGGCCGGCCCGACGATCCCACCAGGATCCGGCCGTCGGCGCGGACCCACACCGGGGCCTCCCCGCGGTCGGGCAGCTCCCGGGAGGCGACCAGGCTGGCTCCCACGCCGTCGTAGGCCAGGGCCATCAGGGAGGACGAGACGCTTCCCGCCATGTTCCACGCGTTGGTCTTCGAGTACAGGAGGTGCCCACCATGGGAGATGCCGACGAGGTCGCCCGGGAGCGCCACCTTCGCGCGGACCACCGGGTCGGTGGCGTCGGTGAAATCCACCACCGTCAGGACGTGGTGGGTGTGCCAAGAGCCCTGTCGATGCCACCAGAGGGGGAAGTCGTCCACCCGGTTCGTCCCGACCGCCAGCGGAGGGACCCATTCCGAGGTCGTGGCCGAGGTGAACACCTTGCCGTCGGCCACGTACACCCGGTCGAAGTCGACCTGGGAAAGTCCGACCCGCGAGGCCAGTTCCGGGACCTCGGGAACGGAGACGTCGAAGGCGAGGATCTCGGTGCCACCCCAACCGTACATCATCGGGAATCGCCCGAGTGAACCGGCGAAGTCAGCAAAGGCGAAGTAGGGATAGGCGCCGCCTTGCCCGACAAAGGCGAGGACGCCCGGTGCGAGCCAGTGGGCCTCGTAGGTGGAGCCGGCCCAGGAATCGAGGGAGTTGGTCAGGGAAACGGAGCCGAGGCGGCTCAATCCGGAAGACTGCACCCGGATCACATCGAGCACGGTCTCGCCCGGCACCCGGACGTCCACAAGTTGGGTCACCACGACCGAGTTGGTTTCAGGGACAGGATTCCGCCATTCCTCGTACTGGACGACGACGCGATTGGTGACGAGCAGCGGGGGCACCGGTTCCAGGGTGCATCGCCGAACCACGATGTTGGTGAAATAGAAAGGGGAAACGGGCGACGCGGGGATTTCGACGGTGCGGACGATCTCTGTGCAAACCTCTATCGGCGGCTGCGGCATCATGCTTGGCACCTCGTTGGTCACAGTCCGCAGGATCGGCGGAACGGCCCGCCAGGAGACCACGGTGTTGGTCCGGAACACGGACTCTGTGCGGTAGGAGTCGTCCCCGCGCCGCAGGAGGTGGAGAAGGCCGTCGCGGAAGGCGGCCCCGACCAACGGCTTTCCGTCCAATGCGAGCGAGGCGAGGAGCGTGTCCGGATCGCCGGAGGTCGATAGGCCCACGGAGACGGGTCCGTAGCCGCCGTTTCCGGCGGTCCAGCGGCCGGAGGCGACCTGGACGAGTTGGTCGCCATGGACGAAGACGCGGTCCACGGGCCGCGAGAGATCCAGGACCGACCGGACCACCGGATGGTCCGGATCCGCGATGCCCGCGGAGACCAGCTCCCCAGCGGACAGGCTGAGGACATGGTCGGCGACGAGCGTTGCGCGCCGGGCCTGGGCTTCGTGGGAGATCGTGCCGCGCAGGGTCAGGGAGTCGCGGCCGAACTCCATCAGCTGAATCCCTTGGAACCAGTCGTTGGTGCCGCGCCGGCCATGCCAGGGCAGAAGCACCAGCCCACGGTCGGCGAAGACCCGGAAGGCCTTCTCGTCGGCGTTGGCCTCGCTCCAGGACCAGCCGTCCCCGAGGAAGACCTTGTCCAACAGGGCGGGCACGGAAGGATTGGAGACGTCGAAGAGCGAGACCGCGGCGCGGCTTCCTTCGGCGCCCATGGCCAGCAGGCGGTCGCCCATCGGCTCGATGTAGGTCGACCAGCCCGGGACCTCGAGTTCGCCACGAACGAAGGGCCGGGTCGGGTCGGCGAGGTCGACGATCCAGAGCGGATCCACCTGGCGGAAGGTCACGACGTAGGCACGTCCGGCGTCGTAGCGGGTGGCGAAGACGTTCTCGTTGGTGACGAGGTTCAGCTGGCCCAGACGGACCGGCGCGGCGGGGTCAGTCATCGAGAAGGTCTCGAGGACGACCCGCGGGGGCTGGAAGCCGGCGGCGTTCCCGTTCCAGCGTCCATCCACCTGCGACACCACCGTGAGCACCTCGCCGTCGAGGCCGAACTTGAACTTGTCGGCCACGCGCCCGGAAGTGCTGAAGGATCCCGTCCGGCGGAGCAGGCCGGAACGGTCCGACACGTCGAAGACCTCAACGATGTTGGTCGTGACCGCCTGGCCGAAGCCGAGGCCGTCGAACCAGCCGAAGGCGTTGGAGGACTTGGCGACGAAAAGCAGCCGGTCGGTGGCGTGGATCGCCGTGGGCGATTGCGTCGACCGGATCGAGGATCGGACGACCGGCACCGCGGGATCGGAGAGGTCCACGCTGGAGACCAGGGTGAAGGCCTCCGAGACAAACATGCTGACAACGTTGGTCCAGCGCAGGCCGTCCGACGGACGGACCACCCCGGAATCGAAGACGAAGCCGTTGCCGGTGGTGACGTTGGTCACCAGCACCGAACGGTTGGTCCAACCTTGGGTGGCGAGGACGAGCACGTCGCCGATGAGGCGGCTTTCAATCATCCGGCCCGGCAGTTCGACGTTGGGACCCTTCTCGGGCCGTCCGCCGACGCTGCGGACCAACTGGACCGCGGTGGCATCCCACCGGCACTCGGGCTGGGTGAGCAGCGCCAACCAGTCGCCGCCCGCGATCGGAGCCGGCAGCACGTGCATCTGTTCCCCGTACGAGGCCAAGGGCAGTCGTCCGCGCAGGACCGGGGCCGCTTGGTTGGAGACGTCGATGACCTGGAGCCCCCGCAACTGGTTGTAGAAGTAGAGCGTCGAGCCGGAGAACTTCCAGATGTCGGACTCCGAGACCGGCCGGTTGACCGGGCCGTCGGCGATGGAACCGGGCAACGTCGTCGTTTCCGGGGTGCCGGGAACGGTGCCGAATCGGACGAGCGGATCGTTGGACGCCGGCTGGGTGTTGCGGATCTCCGCCTCGAAGTCCCGCAGGCCGGCGTAGAAGTCGACCGGCAGGGGAAGAGACCCGGCGTCGTCGACCACCGCACGCATGGCCTCGCTGGACTCGGCCATGGGGAGGGTGAACTCGGACTCGGTCTCGAGCAGACCGGGCAGGACCACGGCGCGCGGGGTCCAGGTGCCCTTCAGGAACCGGCCTCGGGACTCGAGCACCACCCGGCGGGCGCCGGCCGGATACCGGACGGTGACGAGGAGGTTGGTCCCCTGGGTCCGGATGCCGGAGATCACGGCGGCGGCGGGGTCGGCGGCGAGGGCCCTCGGCGCCAGGAGCACGGCCGACAGGGCGACGACCGCAAGCAGGCAGGATTTCAGCCGGGTGTTCATGGGATTCCGAGCAACTTCTTCATCCTTCCCTCGGCGGGACGGAGACGCCACAGGATTCCCGGCCGGCCCGGGCAGGTTCAACATCGGAGTCCCCTCCGCAGGGGTCCGCGGCCGCGACGACACCCCGGCCCACACTTTTATGGGGTGCCACCTCGACGCCTGCACCAGACCGGCCGGAATCGGTTCCCGGGATCCATCCGGCTGCCGGGGCCGGACGGTCGAAGAACTCGACGAAGAGTTCCTCGAGGGAAAGGGGGAAGACGAACACGCGCGTGTTCGGGATCTGCCGGAGCCCGTCGAGCTGGGCGTCGTCGTCGACGCGGGCGAGGGAGGTCATGACCGGCCCCAGCACCTGGGTCCGGATGGCTCCCGGGATGGAGACGCCCGCGGGCGGCTTCGCGCCGTCGAACACCACCTGGACCCGCCGCATGGTGCGTTGCCAATCCTCGACCGCGCCTTCCGCCACCAGCCTGCCCCGGTCCATGATGCCGACATGGGAGGCGAGGCGTTCCAGGTCCGAGAGCAGGTGGGTACTGAGAAGGATCGTCGCGCCGTCGCCGTCGGAGAGCACCTCGGTGAGGCAGACGAGCAGCGCGCGGCGAGCGATCGGATCCAGTCCGGCGGCGGGTTCGTCGAGGATGAGCACCTCCGGCCTCGCGGAGAGTGCCATGGCGAGCGCGGCCAGGCGTT
>CAMASJ010000032.1 GCA_945860685.1 Akkermansia muciniphila | reverse complement strand
CGGCGGAAGTCCACGGAGGTCGAAGCTGAGCCGGCGGATCAGCGTGGAACGGTCCGCCTCGGTTGTCGGCTTGAGGCCTTCCGCGCGGAGGCGTTCGCGGACGAAGACGTCGATCGGGTGGACCGAACCGTCAGCGGCGGCGGGGAGCTGACCGGCCTGAGGGGCCTCGAAAGCCCAGTGCCTTTCGTATTGGGCACCCTGCTCGATCCAGCGCCGGATGAGGGCCCGTTGTTCGGCGGACACGGACTTGTGCGTGTCCGGGGGCGGCATGACGTCGTCGGGATCGGTGGTCAGCAGGCGCTTCCACAGCTCGCTTTCCTCCGGCTTGCCGGGCTTCACGGCAATGCGGCCTTCCTTGTTGGGGGCGAAGGCGCCCTCTGCGACGTCGAGTCGCAGGCCGGCCTTGCGCTTCTTCGAGTCGAAGCCGTGGCAAGCGAAGCACTGGTCGGAGAGGATCGGGCGGATGTCCCGGTTGAAGCGGACCGGACCGGCGGCGGTTCCCGGCGTGGCGCCGGAAGCCACCACGGAGAACAGGAACGCCAAAGCCAGTCCGGAGAGACTGATGTGCCTGCGGGAGAACATTTGTCGAGAGAGTGCCCTCGACCGCTGCCGATTCAACCCCGGAACCGCGGAATGCGGGCGTTCCGTCAGTGATGCAGTGAAAGAATCCGATAGACCGGGCTCACGCAAACGCGCCAAGACGCCAACGGGACAACTGAACTGGTCCGAACCGGCGATCACCCTTCGAGGTTCGGTCCTGCCTTCGGAAACCGACGGTTGCCTCCTCCTCACTCCAGCGGCTTGGCCGCTTTGCGGGCCAATCCCTTCCACCCCATTCCACTCAGAGTTCCATCACCGCCGCGCGCCGCATCCCGAGCCGCACCGGAAACCACGCCGCCAACGCCGATCCGAGCACGAACACGGTCCAGACGAACGCGGCGCGGCTGGGCTGGTCTTCGTCCCCGCGCCATCCCCAGGGGCTTCCCACCGCGAGCACCACGACCGAAACGACGATGTAGGTGAAGCTGAGGACGAGGCAGAACGTGCCTCCGAAGCCGCTGACGATCTTGCTCGGGTTCGTCTCCCGGAAATTGGGGTACAGCGTCCCGAGTCCGACCGCGATCGAGTTCAACACCACCGTCATGACGATGATCGCCATCGCGAAGTAGACGGTGTGCGCGAGGTCGAGGCGGAGCATCCGGCAGCTGAGGAGCGTGAGCCCGAGGGTCAGCACAAGGGTAGCGGCGGTGGCGGTGGCGAACTTCCACCAAACGACGCGGGCCATTCCCAGCGGGGCCATGCCGATCACCCAGACCCTGCGGCCTTCGAGCGAGAACTGGGGGAAGACGAACCGCGTGGTCAGCGTGGCCAGGTTCAACGAGCAGGCGCCGAGGTTGAGGAAGCTGGTCAACGAGATCCAGAACGCCTGGTCCATCTGGCGGGTGAACTGCCGCAGGTTGAGCAGGTACACCGCCAGCAGGCCGAAGAGCATCAGCGTCTGCCCCCACTGCGTGGTGTCCCGCCAGAAGACCCGGAGATCCTTGAGCATCATTGCGCCGACGTCGCGGGGCAGCCCGGGGATGCGGGCGAACCATTCCTCCAGGAGATCGCGCCGGACCGGCCGCAACGCGAGGGCCTGTTCGCGGAGCTGGAACCACTTCCACCGGGAGAAGACGGATCCGCGGGACTGGACCACCCCGGCGGCCTCGCGGAAGGGATCGCCGAGACGGGTCATGGCGAGCACCCCGAAGAAGAGGGTGTAGCTGGCCAGGACGCCGGCATGGAACCACGCCGCGGCCAGGGCCCCTTCCATCCAGTTCTGCACCGCCGAACTGAGCCAGTAGCTGGGAAGGAACGGGAACTGCACCACACGCGTGTTGTCGAGCAGGCGGTCGATGACCACCAGCACGCGCGACTCCAGCAGCATCTCCTCGGAGACGGCCTTGGGTTGGGAGCGGAAGAAGACCAGGCCGACGAGCAGTCCGATGCCGAACAGCAGCAGGACCTGGAACGCCTTCCGGTCGAGATGCCGGGCCAGCGCCACCGAAAGCGCCGCCCCGGCGATCCCCGGCAGGAGGACGAACATCGCGACGAGGCCGAGCGTGGCCGGATAGAAGTGCCAAGGGACATGGTGGATGTGTCCGTAGGCCAACAGCAGCGGGGCGATCAGGAAGACGAACGCCCACGAGGCGAGCACCGAGGACTCGATGAACTTCCACCGGAACACAACGTCGTTCGGGATCGGGAGCGTGAGAAGGAACGACGCCTCGCGGTTCCGGAACAGGTTCGAGTAGCTGATCACCAGGTTGCTGATGAGCAGCAGCGCGAAGAGGCAGGCGAACAGGAGGAACAGGAGCCGTTCCACCAGCAGCCCGCCGAGCCCCGGGAACCGCGAGATGAACCTCAGTCCGCTGAAGAAGATGCCGTAGGCCAGCCCCGCGTAGCCGACGAGGAAGAGTCCTATGACTCCCATGAGGAACACGGACTTCTCGCGGAGGGACAGCATCCTCCGCCAGGCCGAGACGAGGTTGACCCCGAGCAGCAGGCGGAAGTGGTTCACGTCGGACGGAAGCATCGCTCAGGGAACCGTCACGATCCGGTAGAAGCGGGACGGCCTCTGGTCCGGCGCCGAGGCGGGATCGACAAGGCGGATCACTGCGCCGGTTCCCGTCGCCGTGGTCACCTGGGTCCAAACCACCGGGAGGACACCCAGGTTCTCGGTGGACTGGAGCGCATAGCGTGTCCCGTTGGCCGCGGTGAACGACACCTCGAATCCGCCGGCCGTCATCGCCGCTCCGCTGATCGTGATCGAACCGCCGCAAGCGGTGGGGTTCTCCACACGCCAGTTCAACGTGTAGGGACCGGACGCCGAGGGATCGTAGCCGTCGACCCGGATTCGGAAGTCCTGGCCGACCGAGGCCAGGATTCGGATCTCGCTCTGGGTCACCTCCCCGATGTCGTCGTTCTCCGCGACGAGCGTCAGTCCACCCAGGGTCGAGCCCGAGTATGCCGAGATGTAGGTGTCGAACGCGCTGCCCAAGGTGTCGAACACCACCGTGCCGTCGCAGGTCGCGGTCCAGGAGAACCAGACCGTGGAACGTCCGGTGGCCGTCGGTTCGCCCGCCTCGAGGGTGGCGCCCAGGGTGGTCCCGTTGGTCGTCCCCGAGTTCCCGGAAAGTAGGAACGGCGTCGCGAAGGCGTCGTTCGGCACCGTGACCGGGGCCTCGATCACCACCGGGATCCGGACGACGTTGTTGGTCTCGGAGGCCTCGGTGATGCGTCCGGCCGCATCCACCACGACCTCGAGCAGATAGGAACCCGCAGCGACGTCCGTCACATCCAGCCAACGGCAGGCCGCCCCGGCCGTGGACGTCGCGGCCCAACCCGCGGACAGACCCTGGGAATCGCAGTTGAACTGCGCGGTCGCCGGACCCGCCGACGTGTTCCAACGAAGGTTGTCCGAGACGCACATCGAGACCTCGCGCGACAGGATCGAAGCGCCGTTGGTGGACAACAGGCGCAGCGTCACGAAGCCGGGCCATTCCCAACCGGTGCGGCAGGCGTTGGTCACGAAGCCGTTGGCCACCGACGGGGAACCGAGGGCGATCGGGACGGTCCCGATGTTGCGGATCTCCAGGTCGGCGAGCAGCAGGCGTCGGGCACCGACGACTCCGCAGCCGGCGGCGACCTCGCAATCCGACGCGAGGAAGGTACGGGACTCCACCCGGGGCGTGGCGGAACCCGCCACCGGCATGAGGTCGCCCTGCTCCACCAGCGTCGAGGACTGCCGCCAGGCGAGCCGGATGTTACCCTGCTCCTGCGTCGTTCCCGTCTCGAAGAAGCCATCCACGGCGATGCGGTAGACCTGCCCCTGCGTGGCGTTGAAGCTCACGCGGCTCTGCCAGACGTCGCCGAGGAGGATGTCGTCGTTGGAGACGACCTCGGTGAGGCCGTTCACCGCCGAGCCGGTGTAGACGGCGAGGACCGTGTCGAAGGCGGAGCCGACCGTCTCGAAGACGTAAACGCCGGTCGCTGGCGCGGTCCATGTCCACCACGCCGAGCGTTGGCCGCCGATCCCGGCGTGGCTGGGTTCGCCGGCTTCGCGGCTGAAGTTGACGTTGTTTCCGGTCGCGCTGCCCGTGGCGCCCGAGATGGAGGCGGCGGAGGCGAAGGCGTTGTTCGGGCCCGGGGTTCCACCGCCTTGGGAGACCTCCAGGCGGATCTCCCCCTCCTCCTGGCCGAAGGAGTCCACGTAGCCGTCCACGGCGATCCGGTAGGTCTGGCCGGCGACCGCCGAGAAGTCGACGGAGCTCTGGTAGATCTGGTTGGCGGCGCTGATGTCGTCGTTGAAGGCCTCCGTGGTCAGGGCGGACACCGAGTTGCCGCGGTACACCGCGAGCAGCGTGTCGAAGGAGCTGTTGATCGTGTTGACGTTCACCGTGGCGGTGATGGGCGCGGTCCAGACCCACCACGCCGAACGGGCGCCGGCGGTGCCCGCATGCACCGGTTCACCGGTCTCGCGGGTGAATCCGCGGTTGCTGGAATGGTAGATCCCGCCGAACCCGACCACCTGGGCCGCGTCGGCGAAGTTGTTGTTCGGCGGCCGGGTGATCTCCCCGCCCGGTCTCCACGAAAGGCGGAAGGTGCCGTACTCGCCCTCGGAGCCGTCCACGACCAGCAGGTATTCCCGTCCGGCGACCACCGCGAAGCCGACCCGGGACGCCGTGGCGCCGAGATCGCCGTCGTTGTTGGCGATGACCAGCTTGAGACTGGCGATGTTGGTGCCCGTGTACACCGCGAGCACGCTGTCGAAGTTGTTCCCGACGACCTCGAAGGTGACGTTGGTCGTGGCCGGGGCGGTCCAGCGGTACCACACGGAATTACGGCCTCCAAACGAACCGTGGTTCGGCTCGCCGGTCTCGCTGCCCGCATCCTGGGTGTTCACCTCGGAGGAGGTGCCCGCGGCGCCGGTGAGCACCGTGGCGGCGGCGAGGTTGTCGTTGGCCGGCGGATTCCCGACCTCGTTGAGCAGCCATCGGCGGATCAACGGGAAGGTGATGTTGAACCGGCCGTACTGGTCGTTCTGCAGCGCGGGGTCGGTGTTGTTGCAGCTCGACGATCCGCCGTAGAGCTGGCCGATTACCTGGCGCTGCGCGTTGAAGATCGGCGAACCCGAGCTTCCCGGTTCGGTCACACCGCGGGTCCAGGAGATCTTCCAGTAGTTGGCGTTCAGCACGCTGGCGGTGCCGAAGCTGATCCGCTTGTAGTCGCCGTCCGGATGGTGGATGCCGGTGATCACCTCCCCGGCCGTCGGCGGATCCGAGGTCCAGCCGGCGTAGGTCACGCCAGCAGGAACCGTCCCGCGAAGGCGCAGGAAACAGTGGTCGTTCAGGCTTTCAAGGCTCCGGGAGGACAGGATCACGGCGCCGCCGGTGGTCCTCGGGACGGTCGCAGGATTCGGCGGCGCCGCGGCGCAACTGGCCGCCTGGTAGTTCCAGTAGAACTCCGTGGTGTCGGCCTCGGACTGGCTTGTCAGGCAGTGTTCCGCGGTCAGGAAGTAGTCCGTCCCGGCCGCGGGGTTGGAATCGTTGAGGAGGCAGCCGGTGCACCAGATCTCGCCGGAGGCACCGACGCTGCCGAGGCCGGCCACGGCCTTGGAGGTCTCCGCCCAGGCGGGTTCGCAGGCGAGGTCGATGTTGCAGGAACCGGCCGCCTTCGCCTGGTCGGCCTTGCCTTCATGCCCAAGCGCCACGTAGCGGTGGGTCACCTCGGTGATCCGGAAGGCCGCCGAAGCCACGCCGGCCGGAACTAGGCATTCCACGGTGACGTCGGAAGAGAAGACGCTCGGCGACCAGAAGCCGGCCCGGCCCGCGAGGTATTCCAGGTCGAAAGACCCCTCGAACCGCTCCGGGTTCAGGGTGTCGTAGACCAGGATCTCGGCACCGGTCGGCAACGACACCTCCTCGAATCGGACCCGCAGTCCGTGGGCTCCCTCGGACTGGATCCGGCCGGTCCAGATCCGTTCACCCGAAGCCAGGGTGGTCCACGGCGTCTTGCTGCCGGCCACCCGAAGGCCGGCTCCGAGCGGACGCCGGATGCCGACCCGCGAAGGTCCCTTGGACGGACCGGCGGCCGCGCGCGCGGCCGAGTCCTCGGCGAACACCTCTCGGAGATCGGGGGCGTCGAGCCGGATCTCCGCCGCCGGGACAAGCCCCGCCGCCGGAGCCACCGGCATCCTCCTCACCTTCGCCGGGACGGCGTCCCTCTTCACCCACTCCGGCATCTGGGGAGCGGCTCCCAGCGCCACGGAGACCCAAACAAAGAAAACCCAAGCCAGCGACGCCGGAGACGGGACGAGCTTCATCGTTTTCAAGACTGGCCCACAAACGCGGGAAAAGGACAGAAAAACCCCGGTCCTGAGGACCGGGGTTCCAAGCGAAGCGTCGTCCGCTCCCGGTTGGCTACGGGACCACCTGGACGATCCGGTAGTAACGCAGCACGTGCTGGTTGGCGCTGTTGTCGGTGAAGGTCATCGATCTCCCCTCGCCCGTGGTCGTCAACAGACGCACCCAGCCCGCGGGGTTGGAGATGTCCTCCGAGACATCCATCGCGTAGGTCTCGCCGGTCTCGCCGAAGAAACCGACGGTGAAGGGGCCATTGGCCAAGGGGCGTTCGATGGGCAGCGGTCGGGGCGCAGGCGGACAGGCGCCTCCTTGGAGAACCCAATGAAGCCGGTGGCGTCCGGTCTCCGACGCGGAATAGCTGTCGAAGGCCACGAGGTAGGCCACGCCCTCGGTCGCGGCGAAGCTGACGCGGCTCCAGGTACCCCCGGGCGCGTCGTCGTTCAGGGCGATCCGAGTGAGCGCGGCGGTGTTGGTTCCCCGGTAAACGCCGAGGACCGTGTCGAAGAAGGTGCCCTCGGTGTCGAAGACCGCGGTGCCCGTGCAGGGGGCGATCCAGCGGAACCAGACGGTGGCCCCGGAGCCGACCTCCGGGTCGCCCGGATCGGCCGTGGCCCCGGAGTTGTTCCCGTGCACATAGCCGCTCACCCCATGGATCTCGCGCGCCGCGGCGATGGTGTCGTTTGCCGGGACGACCACCGGCCGGATCTGCACCGCGATCCGGCCGACGTTGTTCGATTCGTCGGATTCGGCGAACTGGTTCGCGGGATCGACCTCGACCTCCAGCCAGTAGTCGCCGTCCGGGACGTCGGTGATGTCGATCCATTGGCAGGAGAGGTTGCGGCCGTACACGTCGCCCCAACCCGCCGAGATGCCCTGGTTCTGGCAGTCGTAACGCGAGGTGGCGGGACCGTTGGTCGTGCTCCAATGGATGCTGTCCAAAAGGCAGAAGCCGACCTTCCGTCCCGTGGCCAAGACGCCGTTGGTGCCCACCAGGCGGTAGTTGGCGTAGTTCAGCCAGTGGTAGTGGCCGTGGCAGGGATCCCAGACGAAGTTGGTGTTGCCGGGGCCGGCCACGCCGAGGCGGACGTCGGCGGTGCCCTGGTTGCGCACCTCGGTGTCGAAGGTCAGCAGGCGACGGCGGCCGACGACACCGCATCCCTCGTTCACCGAGCAGTCGCCCGCGGCGAAGGTTCGGAGCTCGACGCGAGGATTCAGAGACGGAACCCAGACTGTCAGGTCTGGCTGGCCGGTCCCGCCGCCACCACCACCACCGCCGCCCGACGGCGTGAACACCCAGTTCAAGGTGATCGCGCCCGAGGAGGCGTCGTATCCGTCCACCGCGATGCGGTAGACGGTGCCTGCGGTGGCGTCGAAGGTGATCCGGCTCGTCCGGACCCCGCTTCCACCGGAGTCGTCGTTCTCCGTCACCAGCGACAGGGCGGCGACATCGGCACCGACGTAGGCCGCGAGGAGGGTGTCGAATCCGGAGCCCTCGGTGTTGAGAATCAACGCGCCGTTAGTCGGCGCCGTCCAGGTCCACCACGCCGACCGGACCCCCGATCCCGCCGCGTGGCTGGGCTCGCCGGTCTCCCGGCTGTATCCGACGTTGGAACCGAGGACCTGCCCCGAGTTCCCGGACAGCAGCCTGGCGTCGGCGAAGCGGTCGTTGGAGGTCGGCAGCGAGGATCCGGCCCAGCCCAGCCGAATCGCTCCCATCTCCTGGACGCCGGTGGACTGCGAACGATAGCCGTCGACCGCGATGTGGTAGACCGTTCCGGCGACCGCTGTGAAGCCCACGGAGCTGGTGAGGTCGTTGGTGCTGACATCGTCGTTCGAACCCACCCGAACCAAGGCGTTCACCGCGGTACCGGTGTACACGGCCAGCACCGTGTCGAAGGAACTGCCGGCGGTGATGAAACGGACGTCTCCGCCGACCTCCGCGGTCCAGCGCCACCACGCGGAGGCCTGGTTGGCGTTGTCGGCATGGCCCGGCTCACCGACCTCATGGGTGTAGTTCGTATTGGAACCCACCGCGGAACCCGACGTGCCCGTGAGCACCACGGCGTTGGCGAAGCTGTCGTTGCCGGTCAGCCCCGCCTGCCCCACCCAGTTCAGTACGATCGCCCCTTCGGACTGCGTCCCCGCGGTGCTGCGGTAACCGTCCACCACGATGCGGTAGGTCGTGCCGGCAACCGCTCCAAACTCCACGCGGCTCGTCAGCAACTGGGAGTTGGCGTCGTCGTTCTGGGCCACCGGCGTCAGCGCGGTCACCGAGGTACCGGTGTAGACCGCAAGAACGGTGTCGAAGGCGCTGCCGGCGGTGTCGATCACCACCGCACCCGAGGCGGGCGCTATCCAGGACCACCAGGCCGTCCGTTGGCCGACGTTCGCAGCCGGTGTGCCGGTGGACTGGTGGGTCGGCTCGCCGGTTTCGCGGGTGTAGCCGACGTTGGTGCCGTTGGCCTGCCCCCGGCCTCCGCGCAACACGGTCGCGTCGGCGAAACGGTCGTTGTTGGTCGGCGCACCGGTCGAGGTCCAGTTGAGCACCACCGCCCCCGCCTCGCCGCCGTACCCGTCCACCGCGATGCGGTAGGTGACACCCGCCGTCGCCGTGAACTGCACACGGCTGGTGAGGTTGCCGTTACCCGCGTCGTCGTTCTCGCCGACCACGGTCAACGAACCCAATGCCGTGCCCCGGAAGACGCCGAGCAGCGTGTCGAAGGAGCTGCCCGCGGTCGTGAACGTCGCCGTGCCATTGGCCGGCGCGGTCCAGGAATACCAGAGCATCGCACCACCACCGTTGTCTGTGATCGTCGGTTCGCCCGATTGACGGCCGGCGTCGGTGCTGTCGTCTGCGACGGTTCCCGCGGCGCCCGTCAGGAGACGCGGCGTGGCGAACAGGTCGTTGGTCGGTGCAGCCGGGGGAGGCGGAGGCGTCTCGTTCAGCAGCCATGCCCTCACATGCCGGAACGTGATCGCGAACCGCCCGAAGTCGTCGTTCTGCTGGGCCGGATCGGTGTTGGCGCAGGACGACGGGCCTCCGAACAGCTGTCCGATCACCTGCTTGCGCGCGTTGAAGATCGGGCCGCCCGAGCTGCCCGGTTCGGTCACGCCACGACCGGGCGCCCATCGGATGTTCCAGAAGTTGGTCGTGGACAGCGCGGCGTCCACGGTCCCGTGGCTGATCCGCTTGTAGTCGCCGTCCGGATGGTGGATGCAGGTGATGTCCTCGCCGGCGGCCGGGCTGTCGATCGTCCAGCCCGCATAGGTGACACCCGAGGGAACCGTGCCGCGCAGTCGCAGGAAGGAATGGTCGTTCTGGTCGGTGCCGCTGCCCCGTGCCCGGCGGGAAAGGATGTCGGCGCCACCACGCGTCCTCGGCACCGTGGCCGGATTCGGCTCGGCGCTGGTGCACGTCGCGGTCTGGTACAGCCAATAGAACTCCAAGGTGTCCGCTTCCGACTGGCCGCTGATGCAATGGTTGGCGGTCAGGTAGTAGTCGGTGCCGGCCGCGGGGTTCTCGTCGTTGAGCAGGCACCCCGTGCAGAACAGGGAGCCGGCGGCGCTGACGGCCCCGATGCCGGAAACCGCATTGCCGGTCGTGCCCCACTCGGTGAACTCGCAGGCGAAGTTGATCTCGCAGGAGCCCGCGTTCTTCGCCTGATCCTCACCCGGCGAACGGTAGTTGTGGGTCAGTTCGCCGATCTCGAAAGCGGCATCCGGTTCCTCCACGGGGACGACGGCCTCGACCACCACCTCGGACGCGAACACGGTCGACGACCAGAAGCTGTCGCGACCGCCGAGATAGGCCGCATCGAACGGTCCCTCCACCCGATCTGGGTTCCCCGCCTCGTAGACGATGAAGTAGGAGTCCTTCGGAAGGCGGACGCCCGTGAAATGGAGTCGAATGCCGAGCGCGCCGTCCGACCCGAGGCGGGCGGACCAGACCCGGGTTCCGTCGGGCAGGAGAGTCCATTCCGTCGACGCCGGCGCCAGGGTTCCGATCGGACGCTTGATCCCGATCCGCCGCGGCGCCTTCCCATCCGCCTTCCCGGCAACCTTCTCGTCTTCCTCCCGCACCGAAGCGAGGTCGGGCGCCGGCAACCCCACATGGCGGGCGGGGCGCAACCCGTGCAGTCGGGCCTTCGGCGACGGAACGGACTTCACAGGATCCGCCGATTCCTTGACCCGCGAGGGCATGTCGGTCCGGGCCGCGAACAGCGACTTCGGAACGAAAAGGCCGAGCAGGATCCAAAGGACGGCCCCGTGGAGCCGGCCGACGAGGTTCGACCGACGCGAAGTGACGGAGTCAGGACCGTTCATGGGAGGAATAGGGGTAATGCGCGAAACGCACGCGACCACAAATGATGTGACAGACCGTGTCCATGGGAGTTGCGGGGCGGCAACCAGATAATCCGGCCCGGGAGACGGGCAAAACCACGCGGGGTTCCCCGCGTTGACGCAGGCCGCCGGGATCGTAGGGTCGGGTTCATGCTGACCCGGGCCCTTCCCCTCCTGATCCTCGGACTCCAACCTTGGCTCCATGCCGGCGACTGGCCGCGCTTCCGCGGACTCCGTGGCGACGGCATGTCCGACGAGAAGGAGTGGCTGGGAGCCTGGCCCGGAGGCCAGCCCAAGCGGGTCTGGAAGCAGGCGGTCGGCGTCGGCTTCTCCTCGATGGCGGTTTCCTCGGGACGGGTGGTCACCGTGGGACACAACGGCATGAAGGACGGCGGCGAGGACACGATCGCCTGCCTGGACGCCGACACCGGCGCCACCGTTTGGAAGCACACCTACCCGCAGGCCTTGGCGGACCACTATTACGAGGGCGGCACCTCCGCGACGCCGACGATCGACGGCGGCAAGGTCTACACGATTGCCAAGTCCGGGATCGTCCATTGCCTCGAACTCGCCACGGGCAAGGTCCTGTGGCAGCGGGACCTCGCCAAGGAACTCGGCCTGAAGGTGCCCGAGTGGGGCTTCGCCGGGGCGCCGCACGTGCACGGCGACAAGGTGGTCTTCAATGCCGGCGACGCCGGAGTGGCGCTGTCCAAGGCCGACGGCAAGACCGTCTGGACCAGCGGCAAGGGCTCGGCGGGCTACGGCACGCCGGTTCCGTTCGCCCCCGGCGGGAAGACCGCCCTCGCCCTCTTCAGCCTGCGCCATGTCATCGCGGTCGATCCCGACACGGGCAAGGAGCTCTGGCGCCACCCCTGGAAGACCAAGTACGACGTCAACGCCGCCGACCCCGTCGTCTCGGGCGACCTGATGATGCTTTCCTCCGGCTACGGAACCGGCGCCACGGCGATCCGTTTCGATGCCACCTCGGCACGGCAGGTCTGGAAGAACGAGACGCTCCGGGCCCACATGCAGGCGCCCGTCGCCTCGGGTGGATTCGCCTATGGCATCGACGGCGACGGCGGCAGCGGGGACTCCCGGCTGAAGTGCATCGAGATGGCCACCGGCAAGGTGGTCTGGGAATCCCCCAAGGCCGAGACCGGCGTGCTGACCGCCGCCGACGGCAAGCTGATCTGGGTGACCGGACGCGGCGAACTGATCGTGGTCCGCATGGATCCCACCAAGTACGACGAACTCGCACGTTCGCAGGTCACCGGCGGCAAGGTCTGGTCGACTCCGGTGCTCTCCAACGGACGTCTCTTCGTGCGCACCTGGAAGGGCGACCTGCTCTGCCTCGACGTCAAGGCCGCCGGCGGCGTCTCCTGACCCGCGCCCGCGACGTCGTCGTGCCGGATCCGCTCCAGTTCCAATACCACCGCGGTGGGCTTCATTTCCCGGCTCTCGGCCTGTGGATGGATCCCCACGATCCGGTCCGGGACGGCTCCCTCGCCTTCGTCAGCCACGCGCACAGCGACCATACCGGACAGCACTCCGAGGTCCTCTTCACCGAGCCCACACGCCGGCTGATGCGTTCGCGGGTTTCCGGGGAACGTGTCGAACACGTCCTGGCGTTCGGCGACGAGGCGGACTCCGGCCGGTTTGGTCGTCCGCCCGGCGCCTTCCGGATCCAACTCGCGCCCGCCGGACACATCCTCGGCAGCGCCATGGCGAGGATCCTGGCTGGCGGCGGTTCGCTGCTCTACACCGGCGACTTCAAGCTCCGCCGCGGACTCAGCGCCGAGCCGTGTGAGCCGCTGCCTGCGGACGTCCTCGTGATGGAGACCACCTACGGACGTCCGCACTACCGGTTTCCCTCGACCGACGAGGTGGTGGCCTCGGTGCTCCGCTTCTGCCGGGAGGCGCTCGACAACGACGAGGTGCCGGTGCTCCTCGGCTACTCGCTGGGCAAGAGCCAGGAGATCCTCTGCAGCCTCGCCCGGACCGGCTTGCCCGTGATGTTGCACTCCGCCGTCGCGACACTGACCCGGATCTACGCCGACCTCGGGTTCGCCTTCCCCGATTGGAGCGATTGGAACCTCCGCAAGGCGGTCGGACACGTCCTCGTCGCCCCGCCCGGCGGCACCGCCCAGGACCTCCGTCGCCGGCTTCCCCAGGCGCGCACCGCCACGCTCACGGGCTGGGCGCTCGACTCTGGCTCGCGCTTCCGCTCGGGAACGGACGCCTCGTTCCCCTTGAGCGACCACGCGGACTTCCCGGACCTGGTCGAAATGGTCCAAAGGGTCGCTCCCAAGCGGGTCTACACGCTCCACGGCTTTGCAGCGGAGTTCGCGGCCCATCTGCGCGGACTCGGATGGGATGCGCGGCCCCTGGGCCTCGAGGAACAGATGGAGCTGCGCCTGTCCGTTGTCACGGATCCCGGATCCGCGATCCGCCCGAGCCCGGCGGAGGATGCGCCTCTCGCCCCGCTTCCGTCGCACAAACCACCGGAGACATCCCAGGCATCGTCGTCGTCGTTGAAGGGATTCGCGCGGACCTGCTGCGCCATCCGTTCCGTCGCCTCCAAGCAGGCGAAGGTCGTGGAACTGGCCGGTTTCCTCCGCGAACTTCCCGAGGAAATCCTGCCGACGGTCGTGCGTTGGATGTGCGGCTCGGCCACGGCTGGCGTCGGCGCGCCGGAACTGAAGATCGGCTGGAAGGCGTTGCAGGAAGCGCTGTGCGAGGCGGCCGGAACGGAACGCGGGCGCTTCCATCAGCTGTACCTGGTCCACAGCGACACCGGCGAGACGGCTGCCGCGCTGTTCGAAGGCCGTCCGACCGCGGAAACCGACGGATGGACCCTCGCCGGGTTGAGGTCACGGCTCGACGAGTTCCCGGCGCTCGACTCCCAGAAGGAACGCACGGCGTTGCTGACGGAAACCTTCCGGCGCGCGGACGCAGAGGAGATCCGCTACCTGGTGAAGATCCTCACCGGCAACCTCCGCATCGGCCTGAAGGAAGGACTCGTGGAGGAAGCCGTCGCCGACGCCTTCGGCGCCGCGCCCGAAGCCGTCCGACGGGCCTGCATGCTTCTCGGCGACCCGGGCGAAGCCTCGGTTCTCGCCCGCGACGGCAGGCTCCACCAGGCGGGCCTGGTCCCGCTGCGCCCTGTCCGGCTGATGCTCGCCGTTCCCGAGCCCGACTCCTTGGCCGTGATGGGCCATGCGGAAGGCTGGGCCCGTCCCGACGGCGCTCAGGTCCGGCTGCATGTCGAGGACAAGTACGACGGCATCCGCTGCCAACTCCACAAGGTCGGCGGCCGCGTCGCCCTCTTCAGCCGCGACCTCCAGGACCTCACCGCCACCTTCCCCGAGATCGTCGCAGCAGCACGCGACCTCGCCCCGGACGTGATCCTCGACGGCGAAATCGTCGCGATGGACAACGGCCGGCCTGCGCCGTTCGCCCTTCTCCAACGCCGGCTGGGACGCCGTTCCGACGACCTGTTCCTGGGTTCGGAGATCCCGGTCGAGTTCGTCGCGTTCGACCTGTTGTGGAAGGACACGGTCACCTGGATCGATCAAACCCTTAGGGAACGCCGGTCCGGGCTGGAAGAACTCGCCTGGAGCCCAGGAATTCGGTTGGCCCCGGTTCGGAGGCTCGATACGGCGGAAGCCGTGGATGCCGCCTTCGAAACCGCCAGGGCCGCGGGCAACGAGGGCCTGATGCTCAAGGACCCGGAGTCGCCCTACACGCCGGGGCGCCGCGGTGGCGCGTGGATCAAGCTGAAGAAGGCCCAGGCCACGCTCGACTGCGTCATCGTCGCCGCCGAACTCGGGCACGGGCGCCGACGCGAGGTCCTGAGCGACTACACGTTCGCGGTCCAGGAGTCTCCCGGCGGCCGCCTCCTCACCATCGGCAAGGCCTACAGCGGCCTGACCGACGCGGAAATCCGGGAACTGACCCTGCGATTGGTCCAGGCCACGGAGAGGACCGTCGGACGGCGACGCGAAGTCCGTCCGGAGATCGTCCTCGAGATCGCCTTCGACAGCCTGCGTCCCTCGGTCCGGCACGACAGCGGACTCGCCATGCGGTTTCCCCGGATCGTGCGCATCCGGAACGACAAGGGCCCGGCCGACATCGACACCCTGGCCACCGCCCGCAAGCTGGCCGGTCAGTGATGGCCGTTCGTGATTCGCGATTCGTGATTCCAGATCCGGTCGCGGACCCATCCGTCCCATCCGTCCCATCCGTCCCCCGCTCCGTGCTTGAAGCCCGCCGCGATTGCCGGACAGCCTTGGGCATGCCCTTCGTCACCAGTACCAAGACCCGTCCCGAATATGACGTCATTGTCGTCGGATCCGGCGCCGGGGGTGGCATGAGCGCCTATGTGCTGGCCTTGGCCGGCGTGAAGGTCCTGATGCTCGAGGCCGGACGGAACTACGACCCGGTGAAGGAACCGGCCATGTTCCAGACCGCGGGTCAGGCGCCGCTGCGGGCCGGCGCCACACCGGACAAGCACTTCGGCTTCCATGACGCGACCGTGGACGGCGGATGGACGAACCCCGGCGAGCCCTACCTGACCCAGCGCTCCGACAAGCCGGCCGGGACCTTCCACGAGGCCCAGGACTACGTGGCCTTCGGCTCGAAGCAGGAATGGATCTGGTGGCGTCCACGCATGCTCGGCGGCCGCACGAACCATTGGGGACGCATCTCGCTCCGCATGGGGCCCTACGACTTCAAGCCGAAGAGCCGCGACGGACTCGGCCTCGACTGGCCGTTCAACTACGACGAACTCGCCCCGTACTACGACAGGGTCGAGTCGCTCATCGGCGTGTGGGGATCCAACGAGGGCCTGGAGAACACCCCGGACTCGCCCAACGGCACCCTGCTGCCGCCGCCGCGACCCCGCGTGCCGGAGATGTTCCTAAAGAAGCACGCGGCGAAGCTGGGCATCCCTGTCATCCCGTCGCACATGGCGATCGTCTCCCGGAAGATGAACGGGAACCGCATCGCCAAGACGCTGCATCCGGACGATCCGCAGGCCCAGAAGTGGAGCGCGGATTCCATCAACGCCCGCCAGGCCTGCTTCTGGTCGACGCCCTGCGGACGCGGCTGCTCGATCAAGGCCAACTACCAGTCCACGACCGTCCACCTCCCGGCGGCGCTCGCCAGCGGCAACCTCGACATCATCACCGACGCCATGGTCCGCGAGGTCAGCATGGACGACACGGGCAAGGCGACCGGCGTGTACTACGTCGACAAGAAGACGAAGAAGGACATGCACGTGAAGGGGCGCGTGGTGGTCCTCGCGGCGAGCGGATGCGAATCGGCCCGCATCCTCCTCAACTCCCGGACTCCCCGCTTCCCCAACGGCGTCGCCAACTCCAGCGGCAAGGTCGGCCGCTACCTCATGGACACCGTCGGCGCCGGCCTCACCGGCCAGATCCCGGCGTTGGAGGGATTGCCGGTCTTCAACGACGAGGGCGCCGGCGGCGGCATGCACAGCTACGTGCCGTGGTGGCTCTACAAGGAACAGCTCGCCGGGAGGCTCGGCTTCGCCCGCGGCTACCACATCGAGATCAGCTCCGGCCGCCAGCTTCCCGGAACCGGCACCTTCAGCTTCCTCGACACCGTCACCGACGGCTCCTACGGCCGGAAGCTCAAGGAGGACGCCCGCCGCTACTATGGCTCCACGATCCACCTGGCCGGGCGCGGCGAGATGATCCCGAACGACGACAGCTACTGCGACGTGGATCCGGACCGCAAGGACGCCTGGGGCATCCCGGTCCTGCGCTTCCGCTTCAAGTGGAGCGAGCACGAGGTCAAGCAGGCCGCCCACATGCACGCCACGTTCAAGGAGATGATCGAGAACATGGGCGGCAAGGTCCTCGGGACGCCCCAGGCCGACGGCAACAAGGCCATCTACCCGGGAGGCGGCATCATCCACGAGGTCGGCACCACCTGCATGGGCGCGGACCCCAAGAACACGGTGCTCAACCCCTGGTGCCAGGCCTGGGACGTGAAGAACCTCTTCGTGAACGACGGCGGACCGTTCGTCAGCAACGCCGACAAGAACCCAACGCTGTCGATCATGGCCCTCGCCTGGAGGACCTGCGACCACATCCTGTCCGAGATGAAGAAGGGCAACATCTGAACCCCGAACGAGGCCCCATGAACACCGACTCCCAGCCCTCCACGGAATCCCGGAAGCTCACCCGCCGCGCCGCCCTGCAGTGGGTGGTCGCCGCCGGCGCCGCGATCCCCCTCACCTCCCTCGACCTCTTCGCCGATGAGGCCGCGCCGGTCACCGGCAAGCCGCACGGGACCGACCCGGTCCTGAACAAGGTCTACAAGCCCGGCGACCTTTGGCCGCTGACGCTCGCTCCCGGCCAACGGCGCACGGTGGTCGCCCTCTGCGACCTGATCCTGCCCGCCGACGATCGTTCCCCCTCGGCCTCCACCGTCGGGGTTCCCGAGTTCGTCGACGAATGGATCAGCGCGCCGTACCCGGTCCAGCGGAAGGACCGGGAGACGATTCTCGCCGGCCTGACCTGGCTCGAGGCGGAGTCCCGGAAGCGCTTCCAAATGGGCTTCGTGGAGCTGTCCACGGCCGAACAGTCGGCGATCGCCGACGACATCGTCCATCCCAAGCGGGTCAAGGCCGGGTTCGAGGATGCCGCCCTGTTCTTCGGCGTCTTCAGGAACCTCGTGCTCACCGGCTTCTACACGACGCCGGCCGGAATGAAGGACATCGGCTTCATCGGCAACGTGGCCCTCGCCAAGTTCCCCGAGCCGCCGAAGGAGGCGTTGGAGAAGCTGGGACTTGCGTGACGATTCTCGATTCCTGATTCCCGATTCCCGATTTTTGCACCGCGATCCCCAATCCAAACCGGCGAGGTAGCCATTGGGGGGACCGAAGGATCGGATCATCGGAGATGTGGGGCGACGGCGCGGAAGGAAACGGCATGGCCTTGGAACTGAGACCGAATTGCGAGTGCTGCGACCGCGATCTGCCGCCGGAGTCCCCGGACGCGCGGATCTGCTCCTTCGAATGCACCTTCTGCGTCGACTGCGTGGAACGGCGGCTCGGCGGTCGCTGCCCGAACTGCGGTGGTGAACTGGTCCGGCGTCCCGTCCGCCCGCAGGCCGCCCTGGCCCGGAGCCCGGCCTCGACGCGACGCGTACGGCGGGAGACTCCCTGCACTGGAGGCGGTGCGGATTCCTGATTCCCGATTCCTGATCTGCGATTCGGGATTTCCCTGGCAATCGGGAATCACGAATCCGGAATCACGAATGCAGCCTCACTGCTGCTGCTGTTGTTCCTGCTGCACCAGGATCTCCGCCTCGAGGTTCTGGAAGGGCTGGAAGATGTAGGCGTTGAACAGCGCGTTGCCGACGTCGATCAGGGCGATCTGAAGGTCGTCGATGTACTTGTGCAGGCCGGAGAGGATGAAGATCTCGTCGATCGTGCTGAACTGGAGCTGGGCGACGAGACGACCGGCGAGCTTCTCGGCGTCGTTGCAGAACCGGCCGTCCGAGACCCCGGAGACGCGACGCAACGCGCGGTTCAGCCGTTCCACGCAGAACCGCACCGAGCGCGGGAAATCGTCCGAGAGCATGAGGAACTCTGCGACCAGACGCGGATGGACTTCGGCTCCGTGGATCGACTTGTAGGCGTCCCACGCGCTGCAGGAATGGAGGATGGCCGCCCACTCGAGGGCCTCGGTGTGGCTGATCGTCTGGGGAACGCCCTTCTCCGGCAGCGTCTGGTAGCGGACGTCCAGGATGCGGGAGGTCATGTCGGCACGCTCGATGAACTTGCCGGCCTGGAGGAAGAGCCATCCCTCGTTGTGCGGGATGGTGGCGTCGGCCAGGCCCTGCAACATCAGGGAGCCGGCCTTCACCTGCTGGAGGAAGTCGAACGGGTTGGTGTCCCAGCTTTCCCGCGCCTGAGGGGAATGCAGGAACAGGTACAGGCGGTTCAGCTCCTCCCAGATGTCGGTGGTCAGCTGGTCGCGGACCATGCGGGCGTTCTCCCGGGCCTGCGCGATGGAGGAGACGATGGAGTTCGTGTTCTTGGTGTCGAACACCAGGTACTCGGTGACCGACTGGGCGTTCGCCTCGGAGTACAGCCGGTGGAAATCGGCCTCGTCGCCCGTGGCCTGGATGATGGGAAGCCAATGCGCGGCGAACTGCTGCGAGTTGAGGTTCCGGTGGTCCAGGATCAGCTGGAGGTTCACGTCCACGATGCGCGCCGAGTTGTCGGAGCGCTCGATGTAGCGGGACATCCAGTAGAGGGAATTGGCGACGCGGGAGAGCATGTCTTGAATCGATTTCCGTTGGGGAACCCCGGCCGGTCACGGGACCGGTCGGGATTCACTCGTCACTCATCACCGAACAGGACCCAGGAGTCCTTGCTGCCACCGCCCTGCGAGGAGTTGACCACCAGGGACCCCTTGCGGAGCGCCACGCGGGTCAGGCCGCCGGGGATGATGACGGTCTTCTCCCCGTAGAGGATGTACGGACGGAAGTCGATGTGCCGCGGTTCGAACTTCCCATCGCCGACGTGGGTCGGGTGGGTGGAGAGGTTGATCATCGGCTGCCCGATGTAGTTCCGCGGATCCTTCTCGATCGCGCCGCGGAAGCGTTCCCGCTCCTCCTTCGTCGCCTGCGGCCCCATCAGCATGCCGTAGCCGCCGGATTCGTTGGCCGCCTTGATGACCAGCTTGTCGAGGTTCTCGAGCATGTACTTCTTGTCCGCCTCCTCGCTGGCGAGGTAGGTCGGCACGTTCGGGATGATCGGGTCCTGGTCGAGGTAGTATTTGATCATCCGCGGGACGAAGTAATACATCACCTTGTCGTCCGCGATGCCGGTGCCGATGGAGTTGGCCAGTGACACGTTGCCGGAACGGTAGGCATTCACCAAGCCAGGCACACCGAGCATCGAGTCCCGGCGGAACACCGTGGGATCGATGAAGTCGTCGTCCACGCGCCGGTAGATCACGTGCACGGGCTGCAGGCCCTTGGTCGTGCGCATGAACACCCGTGCGTCACGGACGACGAGGTCGCGTCCCTCGACGATCTCGATGCCCATCTGACGCGCCAGGTAGGTGTGCTCGAAGTAGGCCGAATTGTAGGCGCCCGGCGTGAGCACCACGACCGTGGGGTCCGCGACGCCGGACGGCGCGATGTACTGCAGGGTCTTGAGCAGCTCCTGCGGGTACTGGTCGACCGGACGCACGCCCACGGACTCGAACATCGCCGGGAACGTGCGCTTCATCGCGCGCCGGTTCTCCAGCACGTAGCTGACGCCGGACGGACAGCGGCCGTTGTCCTCGAGGACCATCCACTGGCCGTCGCCACCGCGGATCAGGTCGGTGCCGCAGATGTGGATGTAGATGTCCTTGGGGACCTGGAAATTGACGAACTCGCGGCGGAAATGCTTGGCCGAGAGCACGAAGAACGACGGGATCACTCCGTCCTTCAGGATCCGCTGCTCGTGGTAGACGTCGTGCAGGAAGAGGTTGAGGGCGGTGATCCGCTGGACCAGGCCGCGCTCAAGGTACTCCCACTCCGCCGAGGAGATGATCCGCGGCATCAGGTCGAACGGGAAGATCTTCTCCGTGCCTGCCGAGTCGCCGTAGACGTTGAAGGTGATGCCCTGTCGGAGGAAGGCCAGGTCCACCGCATGACGGCGCTCCTCGAAGTCCTCGGAGGTGAACTGGCTGAATCGCTGGGCGAAGGCTTCGTAGCTCTTCCGGAACTTGCCCGGCGCCGGAGACATTTCGTCGAAGTAGCCGTTTGGGTCGTATCCGCCTAGCACGGTTCCCATTTACACCCGGCATCGCAGGAACGAAACAACGGAATTCCGGAAGGAATCCCGAATTCCATTCATGGGTTCGACGGGAGAGGCCAAAGGCGGTTCGCGGGAGACGTCCTCCGCGAACCGCGACGGGTCAGGCCGAGTAGTCGAGGTAGATGGTCTTCGTGCGGCTGTAGAAGTCGAGGGCCGCCGTCCCCTGCTCGCGGAACGAGTCGGTCGAGCTGTTCTTCACGCCGCCGAACGGCGCCTGGAGCGCCAGGCCGGTGCTGATCTGGTTCACCTTCACCACACCGCACTCGATGCGCTCCGCGTACACCATCGCCTTCTTGAAGTCGCGGGTCACCAGGCTGGCGCTCAGGCCGTACTTCACGCCGTTGGCCACCTGGATGGCCTCGTCGAAGGAATCCACCGCGATCACGCCGACCACCGGTCCGAAGACCTCTTCCTGGGCGATCTCCATCGTCGGCGTGACGCCGCCCAGCACCGTCGGTTGCATGAACAGGCCGTGGGCCAGTTCGCCTTCAGTGAGGCGGGCTCCGCCCCACACCAGTTCCGCACCGTCGGCCTGCGCCTTGCGGATCGCCGCGAAGTTGCCCTCCAGCTCGTCCGCGTTGACCGCCGGACCCATCTGGACACCCGGGCTGAGTCCGGGACCGACCTTCCAGGCCTTGGCCGCGTCGACCAGCTTCTCGGTGAAGGCGGCGAGGACAGGGCGTTCCACGATCACGCGGCTGGTTGCGGTGCAGGCCTGGCCGGTGAGGCCGAAGCCGGCGATGGCCACGAGGCGCGCCGCCAGGTCGAGGTCGGCGTCGGCGAGGACGATCGTGGGGTTCTTGGAACCCATCTCCAGCTGCACCCGGATCATCCGGTGCGAAAGCGCCTTGTAGAGGCCGGTGCCGACGCCATGGGATCCGGTGAAGCTCAGCGCCTGGACGGCGGCATTGGAGGCGATTTCCGAGCCGAAGGCTCGACCTTCGCCGGCGACGACGTTCAGCACTCCCGGCGGGAGCCCGGCTTCCTGCAGCGCCTTGGCCAACTCCAGCGCCATGGAAGGCGCCTGCGAGGCGGGCTTCAGCACCACGGTGTTCCCGCAGAGCAACGCGGGGACCAGCTTCCAGGCCGGAATGGCGATCGGGAAGTTCCACGGCGTGATCAGCGCCACCACGCCCACCGGTTCGCGGCGGGTCAGCAGCAGGTTGCCGGGCAGGTCGTGCGGAATCGTCTGGCCGCCGACCGTGTAGCTGAGTCCGCCGTAGAAACGGAAGATGTCCACCGCGCGGCCGACCTCGCCGGTCGCCTCGGTCAACGTCTTGCCTTCTTCACGGGTCAGCAGCGTCGCCAACTCGGCCTTGCGGGACTCGAGGATCTGCGCGGCCTTGCTGAGGATGCGTCCCCGGGCCACCGCGGTCTGCGCGGACCATTTGGGAAGCGCCTCGGACGCGGCACGCGTCGCCGCGGCGTAGTCGGCGGCGCCGCCGAGGGCGTAGGTCGCGACCGTCTCCCGCGTGTCGGCGGGATTGGTGGTGGTGAACGTGCGGCCGTCCTGGGCGGCGACCCATTGGCCGCCGATGAGGTTCTGGTAGGAGATCATGGGAGTGCGGTGCGGAAGCGGAGTGGGTTCAGGCCGGCAGGTTGGCGAGCGAGGCGAGGACCTG
>CAMASJ010000031.1 GCA_945860685.1 Akkermansia muciniphila | reverse complement strand
TAGAGTCCGTTGGTATCACGGGCGGTCGGGCCGCTCGGGTAGGTGTTCAACGGCGCGGAGCTGTTGAACGGCTGCTGCGAGTCGCGGAGCGGCTGCGGATTGGTCAGCCAGTTCTCATACCGGTCGCCATTGGCCGCGTAGCCGATCAGCATCTTGTAGTCGGGATCGGTGGTGGTCGGATAGCCGTCGGCCTCGATGGTGTAGATCGGGAAGCTGGCGCTCTCGTAGGTGCCCACCACGCCGGTGCGGAGTCCGTTGGCGGCCGTTCCCAGGCCGGCGAGGGAGCGGGCGAGCAGGTTGGTGTTGGCGACCGTGGAACCGCCGATGATGTTCACGCCGCCGCACTCGTGGTCGGCGAGGACCACGACGAGGGTGTCGGGGTTGGTGGAGGCGAAATTGCGGGCGACAGCCACCGAACGATCGAACTCCAGCGTGTCCAGGATCCAGCGTTCGGTGTCCATGTTGTGGGCCTGCTTGTCGATCGAGGCGGCCTCGACCATCAGCACGAAGCCGTTGTTGTTCTTCCGGAGGACCTGCAGGGCCTTCGACGTCATCTCGTCCAGCATCGGCTGGTCGGGGAAGCCGTAGTCGTCGACGACCGTCGAGGCGCCGCGGCGCTTGTCGATCTTGTCCTTGGCGACGTTCATGTTGGAGAAGCTGAACAGGCCCAGCAGGCGGGTGGCGGTGGACGGGACGGCGTCCATCTGGGTCTTGTTGCCGACATAGTCGAAGCCGGCGCCGACGAAGCCGCCGATCAGGTCGCGGGAGGGATCCACCGCACCGGCGGGGACGCCCCAGCGGGAGGCGAGGTCCGCAGGCAGGACGTAGTCGCTGGAGGAGACGCGGACGGAGCCGTTGGTGCCGGACCCGAGGAACCACTTGCGGCCACCGCCCATGAGGACGCGCAGACCGCGGTTGGTGACGCCCTCGTCGAGGTACTGGTCGGCGATGCCGGTGCCGGCGCCGCGGTCCTGCGTGTGGATCGCGAAGGCGGCCGGGGTGGCGTCGAACACGTCGGCGGTGGTGACGATGCCCATCGTCTTGCCCTGCGTGCGGAGCAGGTAGGATCCCATGTACTCGACGCGCGGGTTGTCGAACCGGTCGGTCGTGTCGTCAGGAAAGACGCCTTCCTGGTTGTTGTTGGCCTTGTTGCCGGTCGAGTAGCAGGCGGCACCGGGGGCGGAGTCGGTGACGATCGAGTTCAGAGAGTGGGTTTGGGCGATGGCGATGTTGGGCATCATGTCGATCGCGAGCTTGCCATTGGCCTTACCCTGCTGGACGCCCTGGGCCATGATGCGGGCCGCGGTGCGGTGGGCGATGCCGAAGCCGTCGCCGAACATGATGATCACGTTCTTGGCGCGGCGGCCGAGCTGCTCGGTCAGCACGACCTCGAAGTTGCCGCTCGCGACCGCCACCTGGCCGTCGGACTGGTAGCCGACGACGCTGAAGGTGTGCACGCCGCCGGTGTTGTTCGAGTAGGCGCGGAGCGTGGCCTGGACGCTGTTGGCGGGAAGACCGGAGACCGTGGTCGGGGTCAGGGTGACCGGGACGGCGACGGGGTTGCCGTCGACGCGGAACTCGGCGTTGGTGATGGTCTGGCCGGCATCCGGGCGGATCGTGGCGGCGAAGTCGAAGCGCTGTCCGCGGAGGAAGCGCGCGATGATCGGGGGATTCGGGTCCGAGAAGCTGAAGAGTGCGCTCGGAGGGGTCAGGCGGGAGACCGTGGGGGCGGCGGACGCCGTCATCAACGACGCGACCGCGGCCACGGCACCCGCGGTGCGGGCGATGAGGTTGCTGGACTTGTTCATGGTACCGTGCTTGTGGGTTGGGGAGACCGCGGAGCGGGGTCCGCGGGGTTCAACGCCGGAGGTTCTCCGACGCGGAAAGGGATGGGGACGGAGCGTCCTGGGTGGGGGCGGCAGGGGCCTCCTGTTTCGGATCGAGGTGAAGGCGGACAATGGAATGCCGGCCGTCAGGCTCCTCGCGGTCGCCCACCTCCAGTCGGCCGGTCAAGAGAAGCAGCCCCGGGGTGAACGGGGTCTTGGGCTTATGGTTCCGGGGCAACAGCACCCGCACCACGTTGGGCGGGAGGTCCTCGGCCAGTCCGTAGTCGCGCTCATGCACGTTCGCCGGAACGGGGGAAAGCAGAAGGGTCCACGGCGTGGCCTGGACCTGCTTCACCATGTGGCCGAGGATCCGTACCCGTTTGCCGTCGAGGGCCGCCAGCTTCTCGGTCGTCTCGAGGCCCTTCGGCCCCACCGGCATTCGGAAGAACTCGTCGAAGAAGACGTCGGTGACGCCCTCGGGAGGCGGCGGCAACTGCGCCACACGGTCGCGCAGATGGTCCGAGGGACGTTTGCGGGCTGGATCGTTGGTGGTGGCCGGCTTCTCCGGAGATGCGGGCCGTCGGTTCTCCGCGGCGAGTCCTGTGACCAACAACAGAAGCAGGAGCAACGTGGAGGGGAACGGAACCAACCGGATCATGCAAACCATCCAACCGGTCCATTTTGACGGACCGGTGGTCGGGAGGTCACATCGGCGTTATCGACTGGAAACCCGCAGGTGACCGATGGGTGACAGGAGGTTGAACTTCCCGGAGTTCGTTGGGAAAATCACGGCCGTTTCGGCGGCGACCCGGAAGGCCGTGCGGAGGACGGACCGGGGCCCACGCCCGGAGCCGTCACGGATTTCCCGAATTCCCTGCCCTATTCGCCGTGGCTCCAGATGTCGCCCGACCCTCTGCGCGGCGGCTCGGGATCCGCGGAACCGGCGGCCGGCTCGTCGTCGAGCAACGCCGGCGCGATGGCCTTCCACGCGGTGATGTCCCGCGCCACCACGTAGAACCCGCCTCCACGGTCACGGCTGACCTGACGCCAGGCGGTCAGCTGGATGACGTGCGTGAAGCCGCGGTCGTCGCGGACCGTCAGCTCCAGGATGCGGTCGCCGAGGCCGGGTCCCTCGCCGGCGAGCAGGCGCAGCAGCTTCGGACGGTCGTGCGGCGCGATGCGGCCGTAGATCGATTCGCCGGCGAAGTCCTCGATGCGTCCGCCGAACGCCGACTCCGCGGCGCGGTTCATCTCACAGAAGCGTCCGTCGCGGGTGAGCACGAACACCAGGTCGGAGACCGTGTCGAGCAGCTCGCGGTGGCGGGCACGGAGCGAGGTCTCGGTGAGTGCGTGGCGACGTAGGCGGTGCTGCTGGTCCCGGACACGGCGACGGAGCCCGATGGACCATCCGAGCATCAGGATGAACAGCGCACCGAAGAGGGCGGCCAAAGGCCAGGGCACCATCGTCGGTTCCCCACCGACCGACAACCCAGCCACGGAATTCGTGGTGAACAACATGAAGAAATTGGAAGGACCGGCTCCCCTTGTAGATCCGCTCCCATCCCCGATGGAAACCATCGGCAGTTTCCAGACGGCCCTTGAGAAGGCGTCGTCCGTGGCAACGATTGGGAGAGTTTTCAGTTTTGCGGCGGCGATGGTCCGTGGCCGGGCGGCCTCGGCTACGGGCTACGGACTACGGACCACCCACGACAGGCAACATTCCCACCCGCTCAATATCCCGCCGCCAAACCGTCCTTGCGGCTTTCGGTGGCACCGATCCAGACGCGGTTGGTGCGGTCCCACATCACGGCCTGGTAGCCGCCATAGGACCCGATGGACGCGGCGCCGAAGCGGTGGCCGAGCTTCTGGAGATCCCGCACCGATTCCGACGGGAAGCCGGCCTCGAGGCTCACCGTCCCGCCGTCGGACATGACGGAACCGTCCGGCTCGCTGGACCCGGTGTGGTAGATCCGCGGCGCGTCGCCCGCCTCCTGCAGGTTCATGCCGAAGTCGATCCAGTTGACCAGCACCTGGACGTGGCCCTGCGGCTGCATGTCGCCGCCCATGACGCCGAAGGCCATGACCGGCTCGCCGTCGCGGGTGACGAACGCCGGGATGATCGTGTGGAAGGGACGCTTCCGCGGCGCGTAGGAGTTGGGGCGTCCCGGGTTCAGGTCGAAGGCCTCGCCACGGTCGTGCAGGCCGAAGCCGAGTCCGGGAGGGACCATGCCGCTGCCCATGCCGCGGTAGTTGCTCTGGATGAGCGAGACCATCATCCCCGAGGCGTCCGCGGTGCAGAGGTAGATGGTGTCCCCGGCACGCAGCGCCGGGACCCCGGGATCGTGGCGACGGGCGGCGGCGTCGGGTCGCACGAGCTTCCAGCGGCGTTCCGCGTAGTCCTTGGAGTTCAGCTCGGCGATCGGCGTTTGGTGGAAGGCGGGATCCGCGTAGAGGCGGGCACGGTCCTCGAAGGCCAGCTTCTTGGCCTCGACGAAGGTGTGGATCCAGGCGGTGGAGCCGAATCCCATCGACCGCACGTCGCGGCCCTCGAGGAGGTTCAAAGTCTGGAGCACGGCAAGGCCCTGGCCGTTCGGCGGGAGTTCCCAGACGTCCCATCCGCGGTAGTTCGTGGAGATCGGGTCCACCCACTCGGGGGCGTTCGATGCGAAGTCCTCCTCGGTCAACGCGCCGCCCTGTTCGCGGAGGAACCGCACGACGGTGGCGGCGACCTCGCCGCGGTAGAACGCGTCGCGTCCACCGGAGGCGATCCGGCCCAGGGTCGCGGCGAGGCCGGGGTTGCGGAAGCGCTCGCCCTTGACCGGGGCGCGTCCGCCGGGCGCCCAGAGTTCCTTCACGTTGGGGTACTTCGCGAGCACGGCCACGTTCCGCGCCCACGCCTCCGCGATGACCTCGCTCAACGGGAAGCCGTCCTGCGCGTAGCGGATCGCGGGGGCGATGTTCGTGGACATCGGCACGCGGCCGAACCGGCCATGGAGCGCGAACCATCCGTCCACCGCGCCCGGCACGGTCACCGGCAACGGCCCGTAGGACGGCATGTTGGTGACACCGCGGGCACGCAGGTCGGCCAACGTCAGTCTGGCCGCCGATCGGCCGCTGGCGTTGAGCCCGTGCAGACGGCGCGTGGCCGGGTCCCAGACGATGGCGAAGAGGTCGCCGCCGATGCCGCAACCGGTCGGCTCCATGAGGCCGAGGCAGGCATTCGCGGCGATCGCGGCGTCCACGGCGGAGCCGCCCGCCTTGAGGACATCCAGGGCCGCCTGCGTCGCCAGGGGATGGCTGGTGCAGGCCATGGCGTTGGGGGCGATGGTCTCGGACCGCGTGGCGAAGGCGCGGTTCACCGGCCGCTGCGTGGCTTCGGCGGCGGGCAGCACGAGCAGGATCGCGAGCGCCGCGAGGGACCGGTGGAGGACGTCGGGGAGGTTCATGGGTTGGCGGAGTCGGCCGACTCGAGAACCCGGCGAAGGGCCTCGGACAATGCCGTGGGACCAAACGGCTTCTGGACGAAGCCGGCAAGACCCTTGCCGGCGAAGCGGCTCACCGCGTCCTCCTCCGTGAAGCCGCTCATCAACACCACCGGGATGTCGGCACGGATCCCGCGCATCAGACGGAAGGTCTCCTCGCCGCCGAGGTGCGGCATGGTGAGGTCGAGCAACACGACGCGGAACCTCCCGGGGTTCCCACGGAGGATCTCGACCGCCTCGCGCGGATCGCCGCTCAGCACGGCGGCCATGCCGAGCCTCTCCAGCATCCTGGCAACGAGGGTGAGGATGGTCTCGTCGTCGTCCACCACGAGGACCTCGCCATCCCCGCGCCAGCGGGGTGCCGGAGCCGGGCGGGTCTCGAGCGGACTCGCGACGCCGTCGGCCACCGGGAAGAGCAGCTTGAACGACGTCCCCCGCCCCGGCTCGCTGTACACCTTGATCGCGCCGCGGTGGCCGCGGACGATCCCCAGCACCGCCGCCAAACCGAGTCCACGTCCGGTGAACTTGGTGGTGAAGAACGGGTCGAAGATCCGGGCGATCGTCTCGGCGTCCATGCCACATCCGGTGTCGCTGACCTCCACCGACACGTAGTCCCCGGGCCGCGCGTCGGGCGTGTAGGTCACTCCGGCGAGATAGGCGGCGTCCACGCGCACGGCCCCGGTGCTGATGACGATGACGCCGCTGCGGTCGCCGATGGCCTCGGACGCGTTGATGACCAGGTTCATCAGCACCTGGCGGATCTGGGTGACGTCGGCCTCGATGGAGGGGAGCTGACGGGAAAGCTTCTGGCGCAGGACCACGCCCTTGCCGATGGAGATTCCGAGCAGGTGGGCGATGTCCTCGATGAGCGTGTTGAGGTCGAGGTGCTGGATGACGAACCGGCCACGGCCGGAATAGGCCAGCATCTGGCGGCACAGGTGGGCGGCGCGTTCCGCGGACTGCTCGACCTCGGCGAGGTAGTCGAGGGCGTTCGAGGAACCAGGCAGGGAAAGACGCGCGAGGCTCGCGTTGCCGAGGATCCCGGTGAGGAGGTTGTTGAAGTCGTGCGCGATGCCGCCCGCCAGCACACCAAGGCTCTCGAGCTTCTGCGTCTCCTGGATCTTCCTCTCCAGCGCGGCCCGCTCCTCGGCGGCGACCCTCGTGGTGGTGACGTCGAGGTGGGTTCCGGCGGCGCGAAGGGCCCGCCCGTCGGCGGACCGCTCCACGATGCGTCCGCGCGAGGCGACCCAGGTCCATCCGCCCGAGGCGTTCCTCAGGCGGTGGAGGGATTCGTAGAGCGGAGCGCTTCCCTCCTCGAAATGGGCGCGCATCGCGGCCCGGACCGACGTGAGGTCGTCGGGATGGATCCGTTCCTCCCACGCGGCCATCGTGTGGACGAACCGGGCCGGATCGAGTCCCAGCATGGTGATCCAGCGGTTGCTGAAGCAGACGTGTCCGCCCACGAGGTCGATGTGCCAGAAGCCGAGGTCGCCGCCCTCGAGGGCGAGCTGCAGCAGGCGTTCGTTCTCCCGGAGCGCCTCCTCCGCGTGCTTCTGCTCCGTGATGTCGAACATCACGCCCAGACGCCGCAGGGCGCCGTCGGACTCGCGGACCGGGGTGACCAGGTTCCGCAGCCAGACCGAATGCCCATCGGCGTGGAACATGCGGAAGTCGAGCGTCTGGTCGCCGTCCGACGGGAGGGGATCGCGGAGGACGGACAGGACCTTGTCGCGGTCGGCGGGATGGAGCAGCGCGGCCCAGCGCTGCGAGTCGCCGATCCAGCGGGACACCGGATGGCCGAGGATCCGTTCCGCCTGGGGGCTGACGTAGGTGATCTCGCCCTCGGTGGACGAGTCCCAGACGATGCCGTCGATGGAGTCGAGCAGGCTCTGGTAGCGGCGGTGCACGGCATCGAGCGCCTCGCGGTTGCGGACCCGCTCGGTCACGTCGTGGAGCAGCAGGGCGACCCTGTGTGGCTGGGGTTGGAAGGCGGAGACCTCGAGCAGGCGCCCGAAGGCGGCCTGGTTGGACGTGGGGTGGAACGGCTCACCGGTCCGGGCGACGGCGACCATGGGTTCGCGCAGGGGATCCAAGGCCGTCGCGAAGGTCTCGCTACCGAGCCGGCCGACCACCTCCGAAGCGGACTTCCCGGTCAACGACTCGAAGGCGCGGTTCACCTCGACGAAGCGGCAGTCGACAACCCCGCCGGGGCCATCGACGGGCTCCACGAGCGCGAACGCGGCGCTCATGTTCTCGAAGAGGCGTCGGAAGCGCAGTTCGCTGGCCTCGAGACGGACACGGGCCTCGCGGCGTTGGGCGACCATTTCGTTGAAGGCCCGTGCGGTCTCGGCGAGTTCGAGCGGGCCGACTTCGGCAATAGGCGCCCCCTCCGTCCCAGCGGCCAGCCCGCGGGCGGCCCCAGCCAGGGCGTGGGCCGGGCCGGCGATCCTTCCGGCCAGCCAACGTGAGGCGCCCACCGCGACAACGCCGCTCAGCCCCAGCAGGAAAAGGCTCCGACGGATCCGTTCCCAGAGTGCGGCCTCGACGTCCGCCTTGAGCACCGAGGCCCGCAGCAGCCAGTCCGTGCCCGCGATGCGCGTCGCGGAATAAAGCCGTGGACGGAGGTCGAACCCCGGCGCCTCACCCTCCGACTCGCCGGCGTCGACCCGCGAGGCAAAACGCCCGTGGTCGGGGAAGTTTGTGCCCAGGTATCGCGCAGGAAGCAGGGAATGCAGGGCCACGTTCCCCGCCGGATCGAGCACCATGATCACCACGTTGTTCGTGGGCCAGCTGCGCTCCAGCCGGGCCGAGAGCTCGGTCTGCGGATCCGCCAGCAGCACCAGCGTCCCCTTCACCGCCCCGCCCCCGGGCCGGAAGGGCACAGACATCGGCACCCGCCATTCGCCGGGGCCGGCCCGCAAGATTCCCCAGACCTCAAACGAATCCCGACGTTGGATCACGGATGCCCACGGCGGGACCTCGCCAGGGACCAGGTTTGTGTCCGAGGACGCCACGAGCCGGCCGTCGGGGTCGATCCAGCTCAGGGTCTCGCCGCGGGTCCGCGGACGGCAGAAGTCGGTGGCATCACTCTGGAACGTGCTGGGGCTGGGACCGTTCGTGGTCCCGGAGGTCGCCACCACCTCCAACTCCCTTTCGGAATCCTCGGCGTAGGATTCGAGTTGGCTCCGCGCGACGTCCCGCCAGGTTCGGACGATCTCCCGCAGGGCCGCGAGGTCCCGCTGATAGGATTGGAAGATCTGGAACCCGCAAAGGAAACCCAACGGCACGCAGGAAACCAACGAAACCAACAGCACCAGTCGCAGGATCGAAGGTCGGCTGGAGGCGGAGTTCATCGATGGGTTTCAGGGAGGTTGGACGGATCGTATCCGGGATAAAAGCGGGTTCCGAGAGGAAGAATCGACCCACCGGATTTCCCCCGCGTAACCCGGACCGCCGCCGCCGGGTCAATGGCCTGCGCGCGCATGAAACCCTCCCTCCTTCTCCCCCGGATCGCCGCCTTAGCCCTGGCGCTCCCCGAACTGGCCGCCGCCACCCCGAACTGGCCCTCATGGCGCGGACCGCTCGGCAACGGCGTCGCGCCCGACGCCGAACCGCCCGTCGCCTGGTCCGAGTCGACCAACGTGGCCTGGAAGGTGTCCGTCCCCGGTCGGGGCTCCTCCACCCCGGTCGTCTGGGGTGACCAGGTGTTCCTGCTCACCGCCGTCGCCGACACCTCCGCCGCAGCCCCGGCCAAGTCCAACGACAACCCGCCACCCACGCCGCCTCCGGCCGAACCCGGCGGCAATGGCGAAGGCCGCCCCCGTCGCCGCGGTCCTGGTGGACCTGGCGGTCCCGGTGGCCCTGGCGGAGGCATGGTCGATCGCCCGACTTCCGCCCAGAAGTTCACCGTGCTGTCCTACGACCGGACCAGCGGCCGCAAGCGTTGGGAACAGGTCGCACGCGTCCAGGTGCCGCATGAGGGACACCACAAGGACCACGGATTCGCCTCCGCCTCCCCGGTCACTGACGGCACCCATCTCATCGTCTCCTTCGGCTCGTTCGGCCTCTACGGCTACGACATGGAGGGGAAGAAGCTGTGGGAGAAGGACCTCGGCGACATGCGCACCCGCAACAGCTTCGGCGAGGGCAGCTCCCCGGCGCTGGACGGAAACACGGTCGTGGTGCTGTGGGACCACGAGGGTGACGACTTCATCGCCGCCTTCGACAAGCGCGACGGACGGGAACTCTGGCGCCAGAAGCGGGACGAACCCACGGGCTGGTGCACCCCGCTGATCGTGACCCATGGCGGCAAGAAGCAGGTGGTGGTCAACGGCACCAACCGGGCCCGCGGCTACGACCTCGCGACCGGCGAACCGCTCTGGGAAGTCGCCGGCCAGACCGTCAATGCCATCCCCTCGGCCGTGGCCGACGCGGAGAAGGTCTACCTCATGAGCGGCTACCGCGGGTCGAGCCTCCAGGCGATCCGGCTGGGTCGCACGGGCGACCTCACGGGCACCGACGCCCTCGTCTGGACCCACGCCAAGAGCACCCCCTACGTGCCATCGCCGCTGCTGTACGGCGACACCCTCTACTTCTGGTCGGGCAACACCGCGATGCTCTCGGCCTTCGACACCGGCTCGGGCAAGGCGCGCTTCGAGGCGGAACGGATCAACGGCCTGAACGGCGTGTACGCCTCCCCCATCGGGGCCGCCGATCGCGTGTACCTCGTGGGACGCGACGGCACCACGGTCGTCGCCAAGCGGGGTCCCACGCTGGAGATCCTCGCCTCCAACCGCCTCGACGACGGCTTCGACGCCTCCCCCGCCGCGGTCGGCAGGCAGCTGTTCCTCCGCGGACGCGAGAACCTCTACTGCATCGCCGGGAAGTAGTCCGGCGTCCCATCCCGGAGCACGCCCGCGTCGGAGTCCTTTCCATCCGACGCGGGCGAGGACAGGATTCCCGCACTCCCATGAAGCGCCTGCTCCTTCCCGTCCTCCTCGTTGTGCTCGGATTCCCGGCCGGATGCGCCGGCCCCGGCGAATCCAGGTCCACGACCGGATCCAAGGCCCTGTTCAACGGACGGAACCTCTCCGGCTGGGTTGTGATGCACGGCGGCGAATGGACCGTGGAGAACGGCGAGTTGGTCGCCCGCAACGGCGTCGCCTGGACCACCAATCCCGCGAAGTCGGGTTCCTGGCTCCGCACGGAGAAGGAGTACGGCGACTTCATCCTGGAGCTCGAGTACCAGGTGAACACCAAGGGCAACAGCGGGGTGTTCCTGCGTTCCGGCACCGAGCGGAACCCGGCGTTCACCGGCCATGAGATGCAGATCCTCGACGACGCCGGCCTCACCGAACCCAAGAAGTGGAGCACGGGCGCGCTCTACGACGTCGTCGCCGCAACGCGCCTCGCATCGAAGCCCGCCGGCGAATGGAACACCGTCCGGATTGAGGCGCGTGGCCCCAGGGTACTGATCGACCTCAATGGCGTCCGCATCATCGACCACGAGCCGGTGCGCTCGCTCCGCGGGTATCTCGGACTGCAGAACCACGACGACAAGGCCGTGACCCGCTTCCGCAACGTCCGGATCACGGAACTCTGAACCGTGGCCAAGACCGCCAGGTAGCCATGGTAGCCATGACCGCCAGGTCATGGATCCCCGATCCGGGATTGGGAGCCGATACGAGAGACCACGCCGTGGCCGGCGTGGCTACCCGAGGCCCAAAGCCCCACATCCACCCCGCTCAGGCGACCGCGCGGCGGGCGCCGAGGGCGGCGATCATTCCTTCGAACACCCGCAGGCCGTCCTCGGATCCGAGGACCGATTCCGCGGCGCGGTCCGGATGCGGCATCAGACCCGCCACGTTGAAGCGCTCGTTGGCGATGCCGGCGATGTTCAACAGGGAGCCGTTTGGGTTCGCGGACTCCGTGGTCGCGCCCGAGGCGTCGCAGTACTGCCACAGGATCTGACCCCGCGACTGCAGGCCCGCGAGCGTCTCGGCGTCCGCGAAGTAGCAGCCTTCGCCATGGGCGATCGGCATGAGGGAAGGACGGTCCTTCGGCAGCGCCGACGTGAACGGCGTGGCAGGGTTCACCGTCTTCAGGAAGACCTGTTCGCAGTGGAACCGCAGGTCGCGGTTCCGGATGAGCGCGCCCGGCAGCAGGCCGGCCTCGCAGAGGATCTGGAAGCCGTTGCAGATGCCCAGCACGAGGCCGCCGTCGTCGGCGAACCGCTTCACCGCCTGCATCACCGGGCTGAAGCGCGCGATCGCGCCGCACCGGAGGTAGTCGCCGTACGAGAAGCCGCCCGGCACGACCACGGCGTCGACGTCGCCCAGCGACGTCTCCTTGTGCCACACGAATCGGCCCTGCGCACCGGCGACCCGGACGGCATGGAGGCAGTCCTGGTCGCAGTTCGAGGCGGGGAACTGGAGGATGGCGAAGCGCATCGTGTCGTCGTCGGGAATGGCGTTTCGGTGGAGCGGGTCAGTCGACGATCTCGAGGTGGTAGTCCTCGATCACCGGATTGCTCAGGAAACGGCGGGCCGCGTCGTCGAGGGCCTGTGTGGCCGCCGCCTTGTCAGTGCCGGGGGCCAGGTCGATCTCGAGGTACTTGCCGACATGGACGCCGGTGACTCCGGTGTGGCCCATGTGTTCGAGGGCGTTCTGGACGGTCTTTCCCTGCGGATCGAGGACCGCCTTCTTCGGGGTGATGATGATCTTGGCCTTCATTCGGACGCGGAGGAACCCGGGGACCCGGGAGGGCGGACACTGGAACAGCCGTCCCGTCGGGTGAAGGAGAAATGTCCGGGGCCAAGGCCGGGCGCTCGACGGATGGGGCTGAGACTCCCCACGTCGTCACCTACACGTGCGCACCGTAGGAGACGAGGTCACGAGTCTCCGACCTCCACCGTCAGGGTGGCACGGGCAACCCGTCTGGGCACCGTTCCCTGGGGATGCGGACACGGATTTCACGGATGGGCCCGGATGAATTCAGCCCTGCTGCCTCTATTGGATGATCTCCACCGCCCGCCTCGGTGCCGAATTCGGCTCGGTCAACGCGATGATCCGCTGGTCCAAGGTGGCCAGCATTCCCCCGCGCCGCAGTGCCAGTCCGAGCAGGTACGCATCCGTGACCTGCTGATGGCCAACCAGACGGACCCCGGCGAACGCAACGGCTTCGGCCAAGGCCAATTCGTCGGGCCAGAACACATGGTCCTTCGACGCGGTGTTGTCGGCCAGCACCCCGGCCGCATCGCGGGGGGTAACCGCATCCCGGGAAAAGGCTGCATTCGAAACGATGCGGACGAATCCGGCCTGGGTGAGCGGGCAGGTGGCCCAACCCTTGGACCGATGGGCGGTAAACCACCTCACGGCCCGCCCATGCTGCGCGTGGCTGGGCCAAAGCAATGCGATCAGCACATTGGTGTCGAGGAGGTAGCCCTTCATGCGCCTTCCGATTCGATGCGCCGTACCTCGTCGGTGGTGACCGTGGGCGAATCCTTGGGAAGCCGGAACATCACCAGCCCCTCCTTGGTCTGCGAGGGTGTGGTCGCCTGAATCCCACGGCGAACGAGGTCGGAAACCGCCCTTCCCACCGAGACTCCCCGAAGCTTCGCCTGACGGGCCGCCAGTTCGAGAAGGTCATCGTCCAAGTTCAGTGTCGTCCTCATGCAAAAATGATGTCAACGGATGAATTTGATGTCAATCGGATCACTTGACATCATATGGCACCGTTCAGTGGGGGACACGGATCTCACGGATGGGCTCGGGATCCATTGCCTCCTCACGTCGTCACCTACACGTGCATGAAGTAGGAGACGAGGTCACGAGTCTCTCACCTCCACCCCCAGGGCCGGTACACCGGTTCCATTGGGCTGAACCTTGGGCTGAGACTCCTCACGTCGTCTCCTACCGGTGCGTGCGTTCCTCACGGAGTTCCATCCGCGGGGATTCCGGCTCTGCCGTTGTGATAATCCCGTGACAGGCCAGGACCCCGCTGGCCAAGGCCCCGGGAACCCGCACAGGCTCCCATGCATGGATCGCTCTCCACGTGTCCGGGTCGGGAAGAAGGCCGGGGCCGGTCTGCTCGGAAGTCTCCGTGACGGATGCCGTCCATTGCTCGTCGGTTGTCTCGCCGTGGTCGGCCTGGGCGCGGAGCCCAGCCGCCGTCCCTACCTCCACGCGCCTTCGGTGGAGACCTACGCGACCCACGACCCCGCGGGCCTCACCATCCTTTCCAACGGCAGGTTCCTGAAGCCCGAGGGACGTTCCTTCCCGCTGCAGAAGAATCCTCATGGACTGGCGATCAGCCGGGACGGGTCCGCGCTCTTCGTGGCGACCGACAACTCCGGCAGCCTCGTGCGCGGTTGGACCGGTGCCGCCCCGGAGTTCCTCACCCTCAAGCCGGCCAACCGCGCCGGGAAGAAGCACAGGACCACCACCGGCGGGGCCGACTTCTCAGCGGACGGCCTCCGTCTCTGGTGGAGCGCCGGCGAGGACGGCGGGGTGAACGTGTACGATGTCGCCACCGGATCCGTCGCCGCCGAGGTGCCGCTCAACGTCGAGATCGGCGGCAGGAAGTTCGAGGACAGCTTCATCGTGGACGTCCGGGTCTCCGGCGACGGACGTCATGTCTACTGCGCGGATGTCGCGAACTTCCGCGTGGCGATCATCGACGCGACGAGCCTGAAGGTGGTCGGAAGCATCGCGGCGGGACGCTATCCCTACGCACTGGTCCCGAAGGGCAACGAGGTCTGGGCGGCGAACATCGGGCTGTTCGAGTACTCGGCGATCCCGAAGTCGAACGACCCGCGCTACGACAGCCGCGGCCTCTCGCGGCCGCCGTTCGGGTATCCCAGCCGGGAAGCCCGCGACGGGGTCGAGTTCGAGGGACGCAGGATCCCGGGCCTCGGCGAGGACAACGTGCCGGAATCCTTCTCGGTCTGGAGCATCGACGCCTCCGATCCCGCGCAACCGAAGGTGCGCGACCGCATCAAGACCGGTCTCCTGATCGGGGCGCCGGCCGACAACGGAAAGACGGTCGGCGGCAGCGCCCCGAACTTCCTGGTGGCCGGCGAGGACGCCCTCTTCGTCTCCAACGGCAACAACGACCTCATCGAGAAGATCGACCTTGCCACGCGCCGGATCGTCGCGACCCGCCGCCTGGTGCCTTCGCCCGTCGTGGAAGGACTTCGCGGTGTGAGTCCCGCCGGGATGGCCCTGTCGACGGACGGACGGCGGCTGTACGTGGCGGAACTGGGAATCAACGCCATCGCGGTGCTGGACACCGCCGACCTCCGGGTCGTCGGCCACGTGCCCACGGCGTGGTATCCCTACCGTGTCGCCGTTTCGCCGGACGGACGTCATCTGGCCTCGATCTGCTTCCGCGGTTTCGGAAACGGACCGAACGCCGGAGCGAACCGGCCGAAGAGCGACTTCCTTGGGCTCCGCGGCGTGTTGAACGTGATGGAGATCCCCGCCGAGGACCGCCTGCCGGAACTCACCGGGAAGGTCCTCGAGTACAACGGCATGGTCGACCGCGAGGCGGACCGCGCCGCGATGTCCTCGCCGGTGCTGCCCACGGTCCCCGGCGTCGCCTCGTCGCAGATCCGCCACGTGGTGTTCATCACCAAGGAGAACCACACGTTCGACGCGGTCTTCGACCGGATCCCCGGTGCCCGTCATGATCCGACGCTGCTCCGGTGGGGACTGCACCAGACCTTGAAGCAGGAAGGGCAACCGAGCCTGACGAACGTCGCCGTGATGGTGAACCACAACGCCTTGGCCCGCGAATTCGCCGTCAGCGACAACTTCTACATGGAGCCCGAGGCCTCGGGCGTCGGCCACCGTTGGCTGGTGGGGGTGCAGCCGAACAACCTGATGCAGATGACCTACTCGGTCGGGTGGTCCTTCAAGGCCACGAGCACCGCGCCGGGACGCCGCTACTCGATGGGTTCCAACGGATCGCTGATCCCCGAGGACTATCCGGAGGCGGGTTCGATGTGGGACCACCTCGGACGGCACCGGATCCGCTTCCGCAACTACGGCGAGGGCTTCGAGTTCCCGGGCGTTCTGGAAGACGCGGACGAGTTCCCCACCGGGGCCCGGGAGGTCGTGAACGTCCCGATGCCGCGGATCCTGTACGAGAACACCTGCTTCGGCTTCCCGATCTTCAACATGAACATCCCCGACCAGTATCGGGCGCATTGGTTCATGAAGGACGTGGACCGCCGCTACCGGTACGGGTTCCGCCGGTTCCCGCAGTTCCTCAACATCGCGATCTGCAACGACCACGGCGCCGATCCCAAGCCCGAAAAGGGCTTCCCGTATCTGGCGTCGTGGATGGCCGACAACGACCTCGCGCTCGGGCGGATCGTCGAGTACCTGAGCCACACCCCACAGTGGAAGAACATGCTGATCCTCGTCACCCAGGACGATTCCGGCGGCGAGCCCGACCACGTGGACGCCCAGCGCAGCGTGTTGCTGGCGATCAGCCCCTGGGTGCGGCGCGGCCACGTCTCGCACCGGCACACCACCATTGTCAGCATGCATCGGACCCTGTACCAGACGTTCGGCCTGCCGCCGCTCAACCTGTTCGACGCGCTCGCCAACGACTTCTCCGACTGCTTCACCACCACGCCCGACTACCGGCCCTACTCGGTCCGCACCGTCGATCCGCGGATCTTCGATCCGGAAAAGGCCAAGGATCCGAAGGACCCCGACTACGGTCGCGCGCGCCTGATGAAGTCGATCCGGATGGATGACGACGACGAGATGGAGGAGATCCTGGAGAAGGGGGACCGGGAATCGCGGGCTCCCTGAGCGATTCGGAGTGGGGCAGTTCCGAGGGCAACAACGGCTTCTTCCCCTCTCTCCAGCGGCTTTGCGGCTTCGCGTGCCGCTCCCTTCTGCATCGTTGCCTTGTATTCGGAACCCGCCCTCCGGGTTTGCATGGAGGCGGAAGCCGCGGATGATCCCCGGCACACCATGTTCCGCCGTCCCGCATCCGGACCCACCCTGCCGTCCTGCCGTCTTGGGCGGAGGTCCGCGTCCCCGCGGTCCCTGGCCGCGGCGGTCGGGCTGCTGATGGCGACAGTGCTTGCCCCGTCCCCCGCGGAAGGCGCCCTGCCGATCCCCACGAACCGCATCCGCACGGACTCTTGGTGGTCGTTCCGCCCGGTGGTCGCCCCGCCGCTTCCGCAAGGACCGGAGCAGCATCCGGTCGACCGTTTCCTCGGCGCGGAACAACGCCGGCTGGGGATCCGTCCGGCGCCGCCGGCCGCGAAGAGCGTTCTTCTCCGCCGGGTGACCTTGGACCTCACCGGGATCCCGCCGACGCCGGAGGAGCAGGCGGCGTTCGAGGCCGACACCGCCGAGGGCGCCTACGAGCGGCTCGTGGACCGGCTCCTCTCCGATGAACAGCATGCCGTCCGCTATGCCCGCCACTGGCTGGACGTACTCCGTTACGCGGACGCCGATGAACGGATGACGGCCGCGCCGGGGATCCACCTCTGGCGGGACTGGGTGGTGCAGGCGCTCCACGACGACCTGCCCTACGACCAGTTCGTGCAGGTGCAGTTGACCGGACGGCGTTCCTCGGAGCGCTCGCAGATCTCGGCCACGGGACACCGGTTCCGGCCCGAACCCCGGCCCGGCGACGAATTCGCGCTCGGCTTCCTCGCGCGCGGCACCGGCGAGGACCCGCAGGACCTCGCGATCTCGGCGGTGGACACCGTGTCCTCGGCCTTCCTCGGGATGACCGTCTCCTGCGCGAAGTGCCACGACCACATGTTCGACCCGGTCTCGCAGCGCGAATACTACGCGATGAAGGCGCTGTTCGACCCGCTGGTGCTGCGGAAGGTGACGCTGGCCCCGGCCGCGGACCTGTTGGCGGCGGGACGCATCCAGGCCGAGATCCGGCGCCGGAAAGCCCCGGCAGAGCAGGAGCTCGACGCGTTCTTGAAACCGTTCCGCGACCGCCTGTACGAGGACCGGCTCCGGATGCTGCCTGCAGACGTCCAGGCGGTCGTGCGGAAGTCCGAGCGCGAACGGACCGTCGCCGAGCAGAAGGTCGCCGACGACTACTTCCCGATCCTGCGCATCGACGGCGACAAGGTCTCGGAGGTCATGACGCCCGAGGAACGCCGCCGTCAGGACGAGCTGCGTCGGAAGGTCGAGAAGGCCGCCGAAGGGGTCCCGGCCGCGCCGGCGCTTCCCGTCTTCCACACCGTCGAGGTCGACCGCGTCCGCGAAGGGGAGAAGTCCTTCGTCCTCACGAGCGGCGACCCCACGCGGCCGCAGCGGTCCAAGGAGGTCCAACCCGGCTGGCCGTTCGGCACGGGGGAGCCCGACCTGCGCGACGGCCGGATCGAGGCCTTCACCGACTGGCTCACCGCGCCCGGGAACCCGCTCTTCGCGCGGGTCGCCGTGAACCGGCTCTGGCAATGGCACTTCGGCGAGGGCCTGCACCGGAACGTCGGCGACTTCGGCGGGGCCGGCGGCCTGCCGACCCAACCGGCGCTGCTGGACTGGCTCGCCGCGGAGTTCGTGCGCTCCGGCTTCCGCATGAAGGCGATCCACCGCCTGATCGTGACCTCCGAGGCCTACCGCCGCGGTTCCCACGACGACGCCACGGACGCCGCGAACCGGCGCGTCGACCCGGAGAGCACGGCGCTGGGACGCTTTCCGTTGAGGCGCCTCGAGGCGGAGCCGATCTGGGACGCGTTGCACGCCGCCGCCGGGAACCTCGACACGAAGGTCGGCGGGCCGTCCTTCGAGCCGTCGAACACCCCGAAGGCCGAAACGGTCCGGCGGGGCGCGTTCATGGTCCGCGGCTATTCCCCGAGCCGGGACGTGACGCCGGCCTTCCTCCAGGCCTTCGACGTGGACGACGGGCGCGTGCCGTGCCCGATGCGGACGCGGACGGTGACGGCGCCGCAGGCGTTGTTCCTGATGAACAGCGCGGTCGTGGAGCGGGCGGCCCGCGGGCTGGGCGAACGGATGGCGACGGCGTTCCCCGGCGAGCCGGCGCGCGCGGTGGACGACGCGTTCCGCCGGGTGCTCGGCCGCCTGCCGACCGACCGCGAGCGGAAAGAGGCCCTGGAGCTGGTGGGGAACGACCCCGCGCAGTTCCCACGGCTCGCCTGGCTGCTCTTCAACCTCGACGAATTCCTCTATGTCCCCTGATCCGCGAAACGCCTTCGGCCGGGACGAAGCCGGTTCGTCCCGGAGGGAATTCCTGCACCGCATGGGCGGCGGCTTCCTGGGGCTCGCGCTCGGCGGCGTGTGGGCCGAGGCCGGCGAACTCGGCGACGTCGCGATCGGTTCCCACCACCGCCCCCGGGCCCGCTCCGTCATCTTCCTCTTCATGTGCGGCGGGGTGAGCCACATCGACACCTTCGACCCCAAGGACAACAGGTGGGCGGGGACGCTCATCGACGCGATCGGCTTCGGGGACAACCTCGCGGAGATGAAGCGGCCGGTGATCCCTTGCCTGCGGACCTTCACCCGTCACGGGAAGTCGGGCATCCCGGTGTCCGACTGGTTCCCGCACGTGGGCGGCCGCATCGACGACATCGCCGTGGTGCGCTCGATGTGGTGCCACGAGGGCAACCACTTCCCCGCGGTGATCGAGACCACCACCGGCCAGCGGGGACGCGCGTTCGACCACCCGACCTTCGGCGCGTGGATCTCGCACGCCTTGGGCAGCGCGAACCGGAACCTTCCGACCTTCGTGAACCTCGGGCGGCCATCGTCGCCGGTGCAACTGACGGGCGGCTACCTCGGCGCGGCCCATGCGGCGACGCCGTTCCAATCCGGCGACGTGCCGATCCCGAACCTGCTCCCGCCGAAGGGCGGCACCGCCGCGGAACGCGACCGCCTGATGGAACGCCTCGAGGCGATGAACCGCGACTTCCGCGAGCGCCACGCCGCGCACACGGACATCCGCGCGCGGGCCCGAGCCTACGAACTCGCCGCCAGCATGCAGCTCTCGGCGCCCGAGACCGTCGACCTCTCCGGCGAACCCGAGTCGGTGAAGGCGCTGTACGGCGTCGGCGAGAAGGAGACCGACGAGTTCGGACGCCAACTGCTGCGCGCACGCCGCCTGGCCGAACGCGGGGTGCGGTTCATCCAGGTCTGCCATGCCGGCGGCGGCAACGGCGGCTGGGACGCCCACGGCGACATGAAGTCGCACGGACCCCTGTGCCGGGCCACCGACAAGCCCATCGCCGGCCTGCTCGCCGACCTGAAGCAGCGGGGCATGCTTGATGAGACCCTCGTGGTGTGGACCAGCGAGTTCGGAAGGACGCCCTGGTCCCAGAACACCACGGGCCGCGACCACAATCCCAAGGGCTACACCTCCTGGCTCGCCGGCGGCGGCATCCGGGGCGGAATCGTCCACGGCGCCACCGACGACGTCGGCTACAAGGCCGTCGAGTCGCCCCACTACTACAGCGACCTCCACGCGACGATCCTCCATCAACTCGGCCTGGACCCGCGGAAGATGGAGGTCCGGACGCTCGGACGGACCTTCAAGCTCGTGGAGGACGGCGACCCGATCCGTCCGATCCTCGCCTGAGCCACTGGCTGGTGAAGGAGGGGGATTCTTGATTCGCGATTCGTGATTCTTGAACCTGGCCCCCCCTCGATCCGGGAAGCGCCCAGCGGGGGATTGGAGAAATCAAATCAGGAGTCGGATGACGATCTGGATGAAGATCCGGGCTCCCCGCCACCGGCCCTTTCCGTGGAATCCGTGTCCCCCGTTCGCTCCCAGGCGCCCCGTTCGCCCATCGGCGCCGCTCGAAGCCGGATTCAGGCTGGAGGGCACACGCTTTGACATCCAATGACATCTATTCCAGCGTCCCAAGTCATGAACATCGCCCTGACGCCCCATTTCGAGGAGATGATCGAACGCCTCGTCGCCAGCGGACGGTACAACAACTCCAGCGAGGTGGTCCGGGCGGCGTTGAGGATCCTGGATGCGGAGGAGCGTTCGCTCTCCGGGGCGATCTATCCTCCCGGTTCGTTGCGTCACCTCTACTCCCGCGAGGAGAACCGGGCAGAACGCCGGACCGCGAGGGCGTCGACCTTGAAGGTGGAGGCCGAATGAAGTCCTGGGAGATTTGGACCTGCGACTTCGGCGAAGCGGGACCGCATCCGGCGGTGGTGGTCAGCCATCCGGACCGCGTGGAGCGGGCACCGCTTGTGAACGTCCTCATCGGTTCCAGCCAACGCGCCAGCCGTCCCGCGCGGGACAACGAGGTCCTCCTGAACGGCGCGGACGGCCTCGACTGGGAAACGCTGGTGAAGTGCGACCTCCTCTATCTGGTCGAGAAGGGAACCCTTTACCGGCGCCGGGGCCTGGTGACCCCATCACGCCGACACGCCATCGTCCAACGGATCAACGCCTGCATGGGATTCACCCTGGCCTGAAGAGCAAAGGCGGCTCCCTGCTCCCCACCCTGTCCGTGCCATCCGTGTCCGCGAGGCCTCGTGGTCTTCTTGGCTCCACACGGGGTCCCTGCGCGCACCCCGCTTTCCAAGCCAGTCGTTCCGTGTAGGCTTCGCACATGCCCTCCACGACGCCGAATCCCGTTCGCAGATCCGCCCTCAGCGGACCGGGACGGACCTTGGGTTTCGCGCTCCTGCTCGCCGGGCTGGTTTCCACGGGCGTTGTCGAAACGGCGCATGCGGAATCTCCACGCATTGGCGGAACCAACGCGCTCCATTGGGCCTACCGCCCGCTCGTCGAGCCTTCCGTGCCGGAGGGAACCACCGGGACCACCGGAACCGTCGGCGCCAATCCGATCGACCGATTCCTCGCCGCACGGCTGCGACGGGAGGGTCTCTCCCCTTCGCCGGCGGCGGACCGGACGACCCTGCTGCGTCGGGTGACCTTCGACCTGACCGGGCTTCCACCGACCCCGGATGAGGCCGAGGCCTTCCTGAAGGACACCGCGCCGGACGCCTACGAACGGCTCGTGGACCGCCTGCTCGCGTCGCCGCGCCACGGGGAGCGTTGGGCGCGCCACTGGCTGGATGTCGTCCACTACGGCGAGACCCACGGCTACGACAAGGACCAGCCCCGCCCGAACGCCTGGCCGTACCGCGACTACGTCCTCCGCGCGCTCAACGCCGACAAGCCCTACGGCCGGTTCATCCGGGAGCAGGTCGCCGGCGACATCCTCTGGCCCGACACCGAGGACGGCATCGCCGCGACGGGCTTCATCGCCGCCGGACCGTGGGACCTCATCGGCCACGCCGAGGTGCCCGAGACCAAGACCGACGGGAAGATCGCCCGCATGATGGACCGGGACGACATGGTCTCGACGGTGATGAACACCTTCGCGAGCACGACGATCCAGTGTGCCCGCTGCCACGACCACAAGTTCGACCCGGTTCCCGCGGAGGACTACTACCGGTTGACCGCCGTGTTCGCCGCGCTGGACCGGGCGGACCGGAGGTTCGACACCGACCCGGCCATTGCCGCGCACCGCAAGGAACTCGAGGCCCGCAAGGCTGCCCTGAAGCGGGAGAAGGAATCGGCCGAGGCCGAGGTGCTGAAGCGCGGTGGGCGTCGCCTGATGCTGCTGGAACGGCGCATCGCCGCGGCGGGACAGGCCGACGGCAAGGAACCGGCCCGGCCGGAATTCGGCTGGCATTCCGCGATCGAGCCGAAGGCCGACGTGGCGCATTGGGTTCAGGTGGACCTCGGCGCACCGGTGGAGATCCGCTCGGTGTCGCTCGCAGGCTGCCGTGATGACTTCGCCGGCATCGGCGACGGCTTCGGCTTCCCCCGGCGGTACCGGCTGGAGGCCTCGGACGACCCGGAGTTCCGCACCGTCGTCACGGTGCTGGAGGACCAGACGGCGGAAGACGTCCCGAATCCGGGCGTGACGCCGAGGGCCGTGACGGTGGGCGGAGTCCGCGCGCGGCACGTGCGGTTCACGGCGACGCGGTTGGCGACGCGGTCCAACGACTTCATCGCCGCCTTGGCGGAACTCGAGGTGCTCGACGCGTCCGGTTCCAACCGCGCACTGGGTGCGGCGGTGTCCGCGAGCCAAAGCATCGAGGCGGGGCCGCGCTGGGGCCGGGACAACCTGACCGACGGATGGTTCCCGGGACGGACCCAGGCGGCCTCCGGCGACGCGCTGGCGGCGTTGCG